>JBCCCO010000016.1:0-37815 GCA_039033475.1 Pseudomonadota bacterium
CCGAGAGCGGGGCGGTGACGAGGAGCACGCAGATCGACAGCACCTACGTGAAGGCGCAGCGCTCGGCTCACGACGGAAAGGGGGGGCAAGGACGCAAGCCATCGGCCCGTCGCGCGGCGGCCAGACGAGCAAGCTCCACATCCTCTGCGACGTGATCGGACGACCCTTCGCGCTGACTTTGACCGCTGGGAACGTCGCCGACGTGCAAGCCGTCCCTGACCTGCTACCGCGCCTTTGCGGCGCCCGCTACCTGATCGCCGACAAAGGCTACGACGCGGACGGCTTACGCCGCGAGCTTCGGCATCTCGGTATCGTTTCAGTGATTCCAGGACGCACGAGCCGTAAACAGACCATCCGCCATGACGAACGCCGCTACCGTGACCGGCACCTCATCGAGAACGCCTTCTGCCGTCTCAAAGACTTCCGGCGCGTCGCCACCCGCTACGATAGGCTCGCCCGCAACTTCCTCTCCGCTGCCGCCCTCGCGACACTCGTCGCCTTCTGGCTCTGATTGAGTCGCCGCCCTAGCTGATCATAGTCGTAGTGCGCGAGGACCCCGACACCAGAGGTGGCGCCGTTTTCACGGATTTCCTCCAGCTGTCCACCGTCATCATAGGCGTAAGTGACGTAGAGGCCAGTTCCGGGATAATCCATCCGAGTCCGGCGCCCCGCTGCATCATACTGATAACCAACAGTGCCAGCGCCTGTTGTGCTGGTTGTTTCGAGGCGGCCGAGGACATCATAGTCGTTGATTGTCAGGGAGGTACGGCTTTCGACAAACCTGACTTGGTTATAAATATTGTAGCCAATAGACCGAATGTCTTCATCATCACCCGGCGCACTGCGCCATTTCAAGCGCCCAAGCGAGTCGTAGCTGTAGGTGAGTATCAATCCGCTACGGCGTCGATGGCTCTCCAGAAGTGATGTTCCGGGCTTGTAGGTGTAGAGGTCGTAATCGGTCGTTGAACTCGAAGCACCGTTGGTCGGGTTCGGATAGCGAAACTTCTTCCTCCGGTCATGGCCATCATACTCATAGGTCGTACGGTGCCCGTTCGCATCCTCCACCCAATGAAGTTGGCCATTGGGATAGTACTCCATCCGCTCGGTGGTGAAGATATCCGACGGGTTACCACGCTTCACCGCTGTGACTTCGTTGTCGAGGTTGAAGACCTGCTCCGTGATCCTATTGGGTCTGTATGACGAGCCCCCGATGGCGCAGCTACCTTTTATGTAACCATGTCGTTGCTCCTGGGGGAAGGCTGATCTGGCCGGAGCCTCCACATGGTGGAGGCCAGGTCAGCCGGGAGGATCGTTTCTGGGGCTGGCGGTTGGTAGCCTAAGGATGTGTGCGGACGGACGGTGTTGAAGTGTTTTCGCCATCGCTCGATCAGGACCTTGGCCTCCTGCAGGTCGTTAAAGAGCTCCACATTCAGGAGTTCATCCCGGAGCTTGCCGTTGAAGCTCTCGTTGTAGCCATTCTCCCACAGTGAGCCCGGTTCGATGAACAGGGTCTTGGCACCGACCTTCGCGATCCAATCCCGAACGGCATGAGCTGCGAACTCAGGCCCATTATCGGATCGAATGTGGTCCGGCACACCTCGTCTGACCATCAGGTCCGCCAAGACGGCGAGAACACTCTGGCTGTTCAAGCGACGCGCGACGTCGATCGCCAGGCATTCCCTCGTGTACTCATCGATCACGGTGAGCATACGGAACTTACGGCCGTCTTGCGTCCGATCTTGGACAAAGTCATAAGCCCAGACGTGGTTCGGGCGCTCGGGCCGAAGCCTCACACAAGATCCATCGTTGAGCCAGAGCCTGCCGCGCTTCGGCTGCTTCTGCGGGACACGTAGGCCCTCCCGCCGCCAGATCCGAGCGACACGCTTGTGGTTAACGTACCAGCCATCTCGCTGGAGCAAAGCGGTGACCCGCCGATAGCCATAGCGCCCGTACTTGCTGGGCAACTCGATGATCGCTGACGTCAGAGCGGCTTCATCATCAAGCTTCTACGGCTTTCGCCATTGCGTCGATCGATGCTGGCCCACCACCATACAAGCCCGGCGTTCGGATACTCCAAGATCCGTACGCGCATGTTCGATGAACCGGCGCTTGCGGGAGGGCCCTACCAGTTTCCCGAGGCGGCCTCTTTGAGGATCGCTTTGTCCAACTCCGCATCAGCCAGGAGACGCTTCAGACGAGCGTTCGTTCGCCTACAAATGATCCCCCGGATCATTTGCTACACGGCCACACTCTCGAGATCTTTCAGCCGCTTCGCCTGGTCGACCTTCATGCCGCCGTATTCTTTCCGCCAGCGGTAGTAAGTCACCTGAGTCACGCCTAATCGCCTAACGACCTCACCGACGCTGACGCCTTCAGCCAGCAGCACTTCCGCTTCACGCAGCTTCGAGATGATCTCTTCAGGTTTGTAGCGCTTCGCGCCCATCGCTCTTCTCCTCTGAACAAGCCATTCTTTCATTCAAACTGGCTGCGTTCAAAGGGGACGGGTCATTCGAACTCGCTTTCAGCTTCCTATCGAGCCCGAAAAGTCTCTGGGATAGCAATAGGTTAAGCGATCGGCACACGGTCGTTAGACTGTGTTTCTCCCAGCCCCAGGTCTATGACCGAAATCAGGGTGTTCGAACCCCTGATTTAGCTTTGCCTTTCAAGGCCTTAGGGGGAACTTTAGCACCTGAAATGGTAATGGCGGAGACGAAGGGAGAAGTTTCGAACCTCGTCTCCAAAGCGACCGACCGGTCGCCGGACGAAGTCCGCCCCGTCGGAGCGCCTGCGGCGCGCGAGATACGCAAAATGGCGGACAGAGAGGGATTCGAACCCTCGAGACGGTTGCCCGCCTACACGCGTTCCAGGCGTGCGCCTTCGACCACTCGGCCACCTCTCCATAAATTCTTATGCAAAATAGTTTTGAAGTTGCAAACCATTAATGGGAAATAGATGATTTGTAAATCACAAACTTAATGATTCCGACTTGAGTTATCTTTATTTGTCTGGCGCAGGGATTGAAGCATGCCACCAACTGTCAATATTATGTCCATAAAGCGTGTGTGTGGTTGGATGCTTGAGATTATCCCAGTGCGCAACCCATTGATTTTTTAAATGGAATAAAGGAATTACATAGTGCCCAGATAGGAGAACACGATCTAGAGCGCGCACTGCTGAAATCAACTCTTGGCGCGTTTTGGCCGCAATAATAGCTTTGATCATCGCATCAACTGCCGGGTTTTGAACACCAGCATAATTATAAGATCCTGGCTTATTCGCAACGGCACTGCTCCAACGAAAATTTTGCTCATTACCTGGTGATAGTGAGCTGTACCACGTATGCTGAAGCATATCATAATCGTATGTATTCTTGCGCTGCTGAAATTGAGAGGAATCAACCTGACGCAATGTTGCTTGAATACCGATGCTCTTTAAAACTCTGATATAAGTCAGAAAAAGCCGCTCCTGATCTTTTGTTGCCGATAGAATTTCAAATGTGAAAGGACGTTTTGTTTTTTTATGTCTCAGTTGGCCCTTGTTTAGGCGATATCCAGCTTTTGCAAACAACCTAAGGGCTTTACGGCGATTTTGACGCATTCGTCCTGAAGAAGGGGATTTTGGCATGTTAAAATTGCCCGCCAAAACTTTAGGCTGAACGTACTTTTTGTAAGGCTCTAAAAGGTGCCGCTCATAGGTATCAGCAGCTTTGCCATGGGATGATAACTCTGAACGGTCAAAAAAGCTTTGTGTCCTGACATAGGCTCCATGATATAAACTTTTATTTATCCACTCAAAATTGAACATTAAAGTCAGAGCTTTGCGAACATGAATGTTCGCAAACTTTTTCCGCCTCGTATTAAAGACAAAAGCAGAGAGAGGTGCCGGAATTGAAACGGGAAACGTCACCTTACGAACTTTCCCTTTTTTTAATGCTGGGAAAGAATACCACGAAGACCAACGGGCTGGGTCGCTTTCTTCCCTTGCGTGGTATAATCCTTTTTTAAAGGCTTCAAATAAGACGCTTTCATCTCGAAAATAATCGAAGCGAATTTCATCAAAATTATACCGCCCCTTGTTTGCATTTAAATCGTTGCCCCAATATTTGGGGTCTTTCCTATAAGTAATACTAGTGCCAGGTTTGATGCTGGAGATTTTGTACGGACCGCTACCGATAGGAATCGTGAGAGTTGTCTGATCAAATGTTGCCTTAGAAAAATGATGTTTCGGTAAAATTGGCATTAAACCAATGATGAGAGGCATTTCCTGGTCTTTATTATCAATAAAATTGAAAATGACTTTGCGTTCTTCAATTTTTTCAATACTTTTGACTTTGCCATAATAATATCGATGATTGGGGCGGCCTTTATCACGTAATACGGCATGGGAAAAAATAACATCTTCAACGGTGATCGGTTTGCCGTCTGAAAATTTGGCTGTTTCATGTAGTGTAAATTTAACCCAACTTCTGTCTTTTGCAGTTTCTATGTCTTTGGCAATCAGACCATAAAGTGAAAATGGCTCGTCCAAAGCGCGTACCATTAAGCTTTCAAAAACATATTCTCGTAAACCAAGAGCAGGTGCCCCTTTGACAATAAGTGGATTCAGACTATTAAATGACCCAATAATGGCGCGAACATGCTTTCCACCTTTGGGAGCGTTTGGATTTGCATAGGAAAAGTGACCAAAATCTTCCTGGTATTTTAAAGCGCCATGCATTGCAATACCATGCATCGGGGCAGCCAAAACAACTGATGAGGGAAGGTTTCCTGTTATGAAAATCAAAACAGCTGTGATGAGAATCGCCCAAATGTTAAGCCACTTTTTTATGACAAAAGCGGTATGAGTGTTTTGTTCCCTATGAAGCAATTGTATTATGTCTGGCATATAGCCTCTCGTTATTTTTTATTATCGAGGTGAGTTCTACATTTAGTGATGATAACACATTTTTGTATGTGTTTTTTTTTGTCACTCGTGATTAGTTTATAAGTCCTTTCTAAGACAAAATAGGCTAATGCAAGTAGATCTACAATGTAGAAAAATTATATCCTTTGAGTGGCCCCAAGTTCTTGATTGATTTCGAAGACCCCTGGGGAAAAATTATTTCTGTATCTATAAAAGAGTTGTAATTTAGCAACCAAACGATATCTTGTTTTTATAGAAAATACTTTAATTCGATTTTTTGCAAATTATTGCCATGTAGATGCCTTAATTTAGAGCTTCAAGCTAGTAGGGTTTTACATTCGGAGCTGGATAAGGATTTGGTATATTTTTGAAATGGAACTCAGTCCGCCAGATTAAGAGGTTCAAAATTATATGTTGCACGCAAAACAAAATATAAAATTATCATTATTAAACAATGTAGGTCTACTCATTTCCATCATTTTCATTATGATGTCGCTTACAACCCTTGCTCATGCGCAAGACAAGGGGGCTGATCAAAAGAAAAGTTCATGGTTTAAGCTATGCTTCAAAGACAAAGTGGCAACTCCGCCTGCTAAAGGTAAGGAGTCAAAGCCGGAAGTTAAAAATATTTGTCTCACGCAGTATGAGAGTTTTAATCCTAAGAATGGCCGTGTGCTCGTTGCCGCAGCCATTCGCCAAATTGAGGGGCAGAAAAATAAGCAATTTATGGTAATTGTACCTCATGGCATGCTGCTTCCTGCCGGTGTGCGCGTACAAGTAGACAAAAACAAGCAGTTCGCGCTTCCCTACACAATCTGTACTCCTGGGGGATGTACGGCGGAAATTCCTGCAACTGATGATATTATGAAGCAAATCCAAACAGGAAAAGAGATGCGTATAGCTGTTTTAACGCGTGTGCAAAAACCAATATTCTTCCCTGTTCCTCTCAATGGTTTTGAAACAGCCATGAATGGTAAGCCAATTGATAATAAAAAGTATGCTGAGCTTTTGGGTAAGTTGTGGGATAAAATTCGTGAGCGAAATCAGAAGATTGCCGGACAAAACGGGGCAGAAAAGAAAAGCAATTAACGCAGAGTGATATTTTTTATTCTCTGACATTAAGATAAATAAGAGTAAAAAGCCTCTTAGCTACTAAGCTGAGAGGTTTTTTTTGTTTCAACTCTTTAGCGGAACCGCTGACTTCCAGTAGGTACTTTACATTAACGAAACATTCTAAGCTTGTAACCTGCTCTTATAAGCTTTCTTTCGGGCGTATGTCACAGGCTAAGATGCGGGAATCGATAAGCCTGATCTAAAGATAAAGGTTATCGCGAACATCCCCTTTTACCTTCACAGAAAAAATGAAAATGACGGCGTTCAGCCTGGCGAGCGAAATTTGAATATTTATTGCGAACAAGTGAAAATGATTAAATTTATAAATAAAAATTAAGAAAATCGAAGACAGATATTAAAAATATGAAATAAAGTGAAAGATCAAATAATTTTACATTGCGTTCTATATTTTTATTTTTGCAATATCATCGAAACAACCTGGTCTATGCTCTGTGGCGGTTCCCCAATTTTTATGAGAATACTTCTGCGGCTTGGTATTGGTATTTGCGTACACTGCGATTAAATACATGGTATAAACTAAATCATTCTATCATCAGGCAGGACATGCGATGCGACTCGCTTTGATAATTTTTGTGTTTGCAATATTCTTAAGCCCAACACCGAATATGTTGATCGGTGAAACTCACTTAGCGCAGGCCAATGCAAGGCAGCAATTTCAAGGCTGTATGTCACGCTGTCGCTCTCAAGAAGCCAAATGTTATCAGGGCAAATCGCGCGGCATATGTTCTCGTCAGCATAAGTCTTGCGTTTTGAGATGCGAACGTTACTTGAGCCGAGGAAAGCAAACGCTAAAACCCAAATCTCATAGAAGAGGCTATCCGAATCGATAAGTTTTCGAGCGAAGTTTTGGGGTCATGTATTCTGAACCACAATGACGCAAAGCCTACGGGGGCCGTGAGCTCCTTGAATCAAGGTTTGCTCAATGTCCGCCGTGCGTGATGGCCCGCTGATAAAGCTTAAGGCACGGGGCATTACATGCTTTCCATACGTCTCTCTCATTTTTTGCCAAACATCTTCATATGAAAAGACCATACGACTTTGGGAAAGTAAAATGATGTGATTTTCTGGCAAAAAATTAAGCGTTGTCGGATTATCTGAGCCTGAGAGCATTACCAATGTTCCCGTCTCTGCAATTCCTGCAAAGGCAACACTCAAAGAGGTTTCGTCATTAGGTTCTGCAATTCCGACCTGCCTTTGCAAACCATTACCACTCAATGACCATGGGATTTCTTCAATTAACGCATCAGCCCCATGCCGCACCTTAAATGCAAGATTATGCTGACGCAAAAAATCACTCACCATATCAGGCACGCCGTTCAGGTCTTGACTTTGCAAAACTATTGTTCCTTGGCTCTCCAGAAATGTTTTAAAATTGCGGAACAGGGATTCTTGTGTTTTTTCTGGAAGCTCAGGAATCAAATTGGCTTGATGTGTTTTAAGACGGTTCGCAACCTTCTGTTCTCTATCCCCCATTTCTGATAGCACATTGCTATTTAGAGATGCGCGAATGCGATTCAATATCTGATCCCGGGATGATGTGGTATCTTGCGCCATCAGAATTTACGAACCTTTTTCAGAGTGCTGCTTCCAGAGCGTTTGGAACGTTGCTTTTTGAGGGGCTGGGAAATGTCGGTATTTTGTCCATCCTGCTGCAAAAGGTAAAGTTGAAACATACCCCTTACGACGGCTAAAACGTTGTAGCAACAAAATCCCTACACGGGACATAAGATGATAAAGCTTTGGCTGCTTTGCTATACTTGCCCAAATCTTAAGGCCCAACTTTTGAAAAAATGATGTATGACCTTTGGCAAATTCACGCTCACGCCAATGGCGCATCATTTTGGGCAATGGGATGTGTACGGGACACACCGCTTCACAACGTCCGCAAAACGTGGAAGCATTGGGAAGATGGCCTGCTTTGTCTATACCTATAAGTGACGGGGTAAGAACAGCTCCCATAGGCCCTGGATATACCCAACCATAGGCATGACCGCCGACCGAATGATAAACTGGACAGTGATTCATACAAGCGCCACAGCGGATACAGCGCAACATATCATGAAATTCAGAACCCAGCATTTCAGTGCGACCATTATCCAACAAAACCACATGATAGCTTTCAGGACCATCTACATCATCAGAGCGTTTTGGTCCTGTTGAAAATGTCACATAAGTTGTTGTGTGTTGACCTGTTGCCGATCTTGCCAGTAATCGTAAAATTGTACTAGCATCTTCCCGTGTGGGCACAATTTTTTCAATTGATGCAATCACAATATGAACGCGTGGCAAATGCTGAGTTAAATCTCCATTGCCCTCATTGGTCACAATCACCGAGCTTCCAGTTTCTGCTATCAATAAATTTGCGCCGGTAATTCCAACATCAGCTGCGATAAACTTTTCTCGCAAAATCCCGCGGGCTTCGGCGACCATACTCGCAGCCTCATCAAGGTTACGATCTTCTGGTAAGCTTTTATGAGCCTTGCGAAAGTTGATTTCAATTTGCTCTTTGTTAAGATGTACCGCAGGGGCAATAATATGGCTTGGCGGCTCACCTCTCAACTGGATAATATATTCTCCCAAATCGGTCTCAACAACTTCAAGCCCGGCATCTTGTAATGCGGCATTTAATGCAACTTCTTCCGAAACCATAGATTTCCCTTTGGTTACGGTTTTGGCATTGGCTGCCATACAAATATCTGTGATAATATTGCGAGCCTGCTCGGAGTTTGCAGCCCAATGGACATGACCTCCATTCTTGATAACATTGTCTTCATACGTCTTAAGATATAGATCCAAGTGTTGTAACGTATGATTTTTAATGTCTCTGCCCTGGTCACGCAGAGCATCAAATTCAGGCAGCTTTTCGCGAGCACGACGCCGCTTTTTAATGAACCCTCTCTCAACATTGCCAAGCGCTTTTTGCAAATTTTGGTCATGCAAAGCTTTATAGGCACTATCTTTAAAATTTTGTGACCGTATATCCATAAAATTATAGCTATCTCATAATATTAAAGATTTTTATACTAAGGCTTTCCACCTTCACAAATGAACGACTCATCGGTCATATTTGCGAGAACTTCAGCCACATGACGCACTGCAATTGGCTTACCCTCTTTTGTAAGACATTTGTCTTTTGAGAGTTTCCCGGCAATATTCATTAAGCATCCCATGTCTCCTGCCAAGACAATATCAGCTCCAGTCTCTAGAACGCGATCTGCTTTTCTCTGGACAATCGAATTTGAAATATCTGAATATTTGACACAGAATGTTCCGCCAAAACCGCAACACACTTCAGAGTCCGGCATTTCTCTTAAGGAAAGGTCTTGCACAGAGTTTAACAACTGACGCGGTTGTTGTTTTATTTTTAACTCTCGCAAACCTGCGCATGAATCATGATAAGTAACAGACTGGGCACAGTTTGCTTGAACATCTTTTACGTCAAGAATATCTACTAAGAATGATGTCAGTTCGAATACTTTTTTGGAAAGTGTATTGGCTTTTTCTGACCAGACTTTATCTTCTGCGAGAAGTTCTGGATAATGGCACTTCAGCATTCCAGCGCAAGACCCAGAAGGCACAACGATATAATCAAAATCAATGAAGTTTTTAATGACTTTTCGGGCGATATCTTGCGCATTTTTTTTATCGCCAGAATTAAATGCAGGCTGTCCACAGCAGGTCTGCATTTCGGGCACACTTACTGTGCAGCCAGCGTCTTGTAATAGCTTTATGCTTGCAAAACCAACAGATGGCCGGAATAAATCAACCAAACACGTAACAAATAAGCCCACATGACAGGGCCTTTTTGCTTGAGCAGAGATCTCAGTCATTATTAACCAATCCCAGACTTTGCAATCACATATTCTGTGATTAAGTTAAATTAAGAACTTAATACATACACGAAAAAATAAGACTTTAGATTATTATTGTAAAATATGGTTATAGACATGAAAGCCCTACAATTTTATTGCGCACCAACGCTGTTTAAATAGCTTTTTCTACTTTTCAGAAAATTGCTTAAGATATGCAATAATATCAAGGCGGTCTTTTGCTTTTCTTACTCCAGAAAGGGCAGTTGTTGTTCCTGGAATAAATTTCTTTGGTTTTTTGAGATACAAATCCAGTTTATCTTCCATCCATGACAAGTCCTTTATCACCAGCTTCAATCATGGCTCGGGAGTGACTAAATCCTGACTTAGCGCCCGCCTTTGTGGCAACAACATTATTTAGCAAGGGGCCTTTTCCATGCTTTGCTCCAGGCCCAATTGTGTGGCATCCCCAGCAGCATAAGCTGACGTCAGACTTAAAATAGCTATAGCAAAACAGGTTAGAAGTTGAAGAACATACTTCATACAAACCACTCCAAACACATCACATTATGCAACCACTTCATGTAATTTTTATACTTACAAAATCTGATTATAAACGTATTTCGTACAAATGTGAATCACCTAATCAAACAAGACGTTTTTTTGTACTGTGCTCATATTTTTAATAGAGTGAGGTTCAGGTTTCTCAAACTCTCCTTGCGATACAACATCTGCTGCATTCTGGTTGATATTGTCTAGAGTTGGCAAAGGTGGAAGATCTGGCGGAACGGGATGACTGCCATCAGAAAATTGATACTTTCTATTCGTTTCATTTTGCCCTTGCAAAGCCCCTTGAGATAACTGAGGTCTCAATTTGGCTGCATGAGACGATATTCCCAAATCCAAATCTAGCATGTCGTTTTCTTCAATGTTTAATTTTGAAGTCTCTGCTTCTTTGAGATGATGTGCTATATTGCTTGCCAGGTTTGGAACGTCATCGACTTGATCTTTTTGTTCAACATGTTGCGCTTGAGGCGCTTGTGTTAAATTCTCAATATCCAGAACAGCATTGCGTAAGGTATCTGTGAGACGCGTCGCTTCCTCAATCATTGCCGAGGTATCTTCCTGGAAAACGCTTTGATGAACTCCGGGCGATCCTTGTGGCATTTTAGGTGCTACAGAACTCTCAGAAATATCTTTTTGCCCTCTTGAGATAGCCTCCTGCTTAGTGCCTACTTTTGCATGTTCAATCGCATGACTTTTCTGTTGAGCTTGTTCCCGACTCAGCTGAGAAGGTTGATTTGATAGCTCTAATGTTCCAGTTGATATGGACTGTGATGCTTTATGAAGTTCTGATAAAGACGTAGAAATTTCTATACCACCAAACTCAGACGAACCTATTTCTTGTTGGCTGCTTTGTTCATTACTATCTGAAATTTCAGCCGTTTTGGATGCTAATAGATCTTTTGCCAGACCTATCGTCCGCTCAGATAGATTTTCTACCTTTTGCGCTGCACGGCCAATTTGCTCCGCTGTTTCATCAAGAATCTGTTGGGACTGTACTTCAGCGTTGTATTCATCCGTGCTATGCTCTGTCGTCTGATTTTGATGTTCTGAAGGTCCTGCTTCGGAAAAAACACTATCCACACCATTTTGCTCAAGCCCGTTTTCATGAAAACTTGGTGGACCATTTAGCAAATGGCTGTCCTCGCGCTTATCTTCCAAATGAGATACGTCTGATTTGGCGGTTTCTGAGGCAAGCCCCCAAATACTTACCATTGCTTCGATGCGTGCTTCTAAATATCTCAATACTTGAACAATTTTATGGGTGCGCTGACCGGTAATATCCTGAAAGGAACATGCCGTATAAATATCAGTGATTTTTGCATCAATTCTAGCACATGGAGCATCTGGCAAGCCTTCTTCGCGCAATGCCCACACTGTTTCCTGAATATCTTCCGTAGCATGAAGAATGCTGTGCGTTGCTTTTTCTGTGGTCATGACAATATCATCAAGCTCTTCTGTTGCAGTTAGCAATTGAGAATTGTCATCATCGGGCAGCTTTAGGGATGAAATTTCAGAGCGTGCACGTTGGATGGCATTGCCCATCTCAACAAGATCTGATTGAATTTTTTCAATATTTTGAAAGCCTTGAGGATGTTGCACGGTACCTTCGAGCTTTGATATCGCATCAAGCAGAACTTTGGTATCTTGACGTCGATTGCGCTCAGCGAACTCGTTTAGAAACCACCGGCCTCGCGTGGTCTCCATCATTGCTTTTTCAATTGCATCATATTCTGCTGCTGGCAGAGCTGTTGGCGGTGAACCTGATTTTTTCATAACCTACCACATTATCAAGCTGATAGCAGTCTCAACAATTCTTGAAGTAAAAATCATTGAATTACAAATTCTATTTTGTCTTTAGCCAACTTCTCCCACTACTTTAGTGTTTATAAAAGTGGCTACATATATTGATGATGTATTATTTCGCAAAATAGTCCGATTCGCGATAGAAAATGAAAAGATACTCACAAAAGAGTTAGTCATTATTTCCTTTGTTTAAGACATTAGTAATAAAAATATTATGTGAAAACTATATTTTGGAAAGCGAAAGCTATTGCTTTGCTTTTACTAAAGGCAAAACATCAGGAATTTTAAGTACTCTCAAGCAAGCCTTCTTTTAACAATCCACCTTCCAAACGTAAAACTCTGTCCATACTTTTGGCTAGTTCAAAGTTATGCGTCGCAATGATTGCAGCAAGACCTGTGGCTTGAACAATTTTAATCAATTGATTAAAAACGCGTTTTCCCGTTTCTGGGTCAAGATTGCCAGTTGGCTCATCAGCTAGCAATAACCTAGGGCGATTGACAACAGCCCTGGCAATAGCAACACGCTGCTGCTCCCCACCTGATAATTCAGCGGGGCGGTGATGTAAGCGCTCTTCCAGCCCAAGAGCTGTGAGTAATTCCTCTGCTTGATACTTTGCTTTTCTACGACCAATCCCACATATCAACTGTGGAATCACAACATTCTCAACCGCAGAGAACTCCGGTAAGAGTTGATGGAACTGATAAACGAACCCTATTTCGCGTCTTCGCAGCATTGTACGTTCACGATCGCTTAGTTCCATACATGCTTTGCCATCTAACAAAACAGAACCACCATTTGGCTTCTCCAGCATACCAATAATATGCAAAAGAGATGACTTTCCAGAACCTGATGGCCCCACGAGGGCAACAGTTTGTCCCGCATATAAATCCGCTGACACGCCCTGAAGAACACGAATGCGCCTTGAGCCTTGGACAAAATTACGTTCGACTTTGCGAAGACTTAGAATAGGATATTTATGACTTTGGTCCACGTTTTTCACTCGTATCTTAAGGCTTCAATAGGATCCATTTGAGCGGCTCTCCATGATGGATAAAGCGTCGCCAAAATCGATAACGATAGGGACATAATTACTATAAACACTGTCTCAAACAAATCAATTTCAGCAGGAAGCTGTGACAGATAGTGAACCGTAGGATTTAGCACCTGCGTCCCTAACACTGCACTTACGTAAGCTTGGATCATTTCTATATTAAGACAAACCAACAAGCCAAGTAAAAAACCAATAAGCGTACCAACAATTCCAATGCTTGCCCCGGTGATCAAAAAAATGCGCATCACAGCACTTTTGCTTGCTCCTATTGTCCTGAGAACAGCAATATCCCGGCCTTTATCTTTCACCAACATGATAATACCAGAAATGATGTTAAATGCGGCGACAATAAGTATTATGAAAAGGATGAGGAACATAACATTCCTCTCAACTTGCAAAGCATTAAAAAAACTCGCATCATTTTCGCGCCAATCTTTAAGAGTTATGTTCTCTCCAGCAGCAGCTTGGAGCATACTCAACACACGATCAACCTGCTCTGGATTATCTACCATGACTTCAATCATATTGACACTGCGAGGTTTAGAAAAAAACCTTTGAGCTTCAAAAAGAGGCATAAAAACCAACGAGCTATCATATTGAGCCATGCCTATTTTGAAAATAGCTAATACCGGATAGCGTTTCACTCTTGGTGCTACACCGAAGGGAGTTGAAGCCCCGCGTGGCGCGACCAAAGTGGCAAAATCACCCACCCGTATGTTTAAATTCTGCGCCATACGAGCGCCAATCACAATACCTGTTTCCTTACCAAACGCCTCTAAACTTCCGCTTTGGAGGTTTCCTTTTACTTTTTCTATCGTTTGGAGATTTTCTGCAGTTAATCCGCGAATCATTGCCCCATTTGCAAGAGCTGTGGTTGAGACCATGGCTTGACCTTCAACCAAAGGTATCACTGTTTTTACACCTGGAACTTCTGCCATACGCTGTGCAACAGCAGAATAGTCGGTAAAGTTCTTGTCTGTCGACTTGGCAATGACATGACCATTCAGTCCCAAAACTTTATCAAGCAGCTCATTATGAAACCCGTTCATCACCGCCATAACGATGATCAATGTTGCCACACCTAGCATAATACCAAGGAAAGAGAACACAGCAATAACGGAAATAAAACCTTCCTGACGCTTGGCTCGTAAATAGCGAAATGCAAGCATCCATTCAAATACTGAGAACGGAGAGGTGTGATAAGTTTGAGTCATTGCTAAATGCTATCTCATTAAATCTGTTTACTTATATCTTTTCAGAATACTTCTACTATTCGTATCTTAACGCCCTTACGGGGTCCATTTTGGCTGCACGCCATGAAGGATAAAACGTTGCCATGATACTGAGAACGATGGACATCGCAACGATTGCGGCTGTTTCGAATGAATTAATCTCTGCGGGCAATTCTGAGAGTTGGTATATTGTCGGATCAATACGATAGCCGGTAACGAAAGCAACCCAGTCCTGAGCAACGTCAATGTTTAGGCATACGACAACACCAATTAAAAACCCTGTTAAAGTGCCTACCACTCCAATGCTTGCCCCCGTGATCACAAAAACCCGCATGATGGCTGACCGGCTTGCACCCAAAGTCCTTAAAACGGCGATATCCCGTCCTTTGTCTTTTACCAGCATAATAATGCCTGATATGATATTAAACGTTGCAACAATTAAAATCATAAGCAAGATAATAAATGTGACATTTTGCTGAACTTTAAGGGCATTGAAAAACCCGGCATTATGTTGGCGCCAATCTGTCAGATAAATTGTATCGCCCCCTGTCTCTTGCAATTTCGGCAATATGTCCTGAACCTTATTAGGATCTTTTACTAGAATCTCAAGCACATCAACACGATTGAGCTTACCAAAAAACTTCTGGGCCTCACTCATTGGCAAGAACGTAATAGAGCGATCATATTCAGACATGCCAATTTTAAAAATAGCGGCAACACGGAACCGTTTGACTTTTGGTGGTTTACCGTATGGTGTAGCCTGACCACCACGGGGAGAAATCAACGTGAGCGCGCCCCCAACCTTCAGACCTAGGGCCTCTGCCATAACTTGGCCAATTACAATATTAGCTCGGCTTTCAAAGCCATCCAAAGTGCCATCGATAATATTGCGAGAAATTTTTTCCAGCGTTTTCAGATCTTGTTCAGCAATGCCCCGCACAAGTGTACCCTTGGCTTCAGATGGAGTAGAAACCATGGCCTGACCTTCTATCAACGGAATAGATAAGCGCACGTTTTCTATATTGCGCATACGTTTTGACATATCTTGGTAATCAATGAAAGGATCGCCTATTTTATGTACAATAACATGGCCATTTAAGCCAAGCACCTTATCCAACAACTGATTATGAAAGCCATTTAACACAGCCATCACAATAATCAGTGTCGCAACGCCTAGCATAATGCCCAGAAAGGAGAACCCCGCAATGACAGAAATGAACCCTTCTTTGCGCCGTGCCCTTAAATAACGAAAGGCAAGCATCCATTCAAACCGGGCAAAAGGGAGTGTTTTGTATTTTACAGTCATTGTTTCTTTTTTTGTTTATAGAAAAAATTTTCTAAACTATGCTATAAAATTTGGTCGATATTATCAACTGATACTGTTTTTCGTTCATCAGTTGCTCTTATTTTCACCTCAACGTGACCATCTTTCAAGCCGCGTGGGCCGATAATAACCTGCTTTGGCAAACCAATGAGATCCATTGTGGCAAATTTGCTTCCTGCCCTGTTATCCGTATCATCATACAGCACACTAAAACCTGCGGTGCGCGCTTTGTCATAAAAAGTCTGGCATGCATTATCTGTTTCCGAATTACCGACTTTCAGATTAACCAAGCCGACATCATAGGGAGCAACATTTTTAGGCCAGATAATTCCATTTTCATCATGACTTGCTTCAATAATTGCCGCGACAAGCCGCGATACACCAATGCCATAAGACCCACTATGAACCGGGACCAATTCACCATTTGCATCTTGCACGGTACAGTTTAGAGGTTCGGAGTACTTGGTACCAAAATAAAAAATATGGCCAATTTCGATGCCCCGTGCTGACATACGTTTATCTTCAGGCACCTCTGCTTCAAACTTTGCAGCATCATGCATATCGCTGGTAGCCGCATATTTACCTGTCCATTTGGCGACAACAGGACTTAAATCGCTCTGAAAATCAATTGTTTCATCTGGTATGCTTAAGTCTATGAGATCTTGATGGCAAAAAACTTCGCTTTCACCTGTGTTTGCCAGAATGATGAATTCATGGCTAAGATCGCCCCCGATTGGCCCTGTTTCTGCGGCCATTGGAATAGCTTTGAGGCCAAGGCGATGAAAGGTGCGCAAATATGCGACAAACATCCGATTGTAGGATGCCCTTGCATCTTCTTCGGTTAAGTCGAACGAATAGGCATCTTTCATTAAAAATTCACGGCCCCGCATAACACCAAAACGTGGCCTGATCTCATCGCGGAACTTCCATTGGATATGATACAAGTTGCGCGGCAAATCTTTGTATGATGTCACGCTAGCGCGAAAAATATCTGTGATCAGTTCTTCATTTGTTGGTCCATAGAGCAAATCACGGTCATGGCGATCTTTGATGCGCAGCATTTCTTTACCGTAATCATCGTAGCGCCCACTTTCACGCCATAAATCTGCGGATTGCAGCGTCGGCATGAGCATTTCTAATGCTCCTGCACGGTCTTGCTCCTCACGCACAATTTGTGTGATGTTTTGCAGCACGCGATGGCCCATTGGCAACCAGGAGTAAATCCCCGCGCTTGACTGACGGATGAGCCCAGCACGCAGCATCAATTGATGTGACAGGATTTCTGCTTCTTTGGGTGTGTCTTTTAAGATCGGTAAAAAATATTGACTAAGCCGCATAGTCATCCTCTATTTTTTTGCCTATTACTTTCATTTCTTTTATTTTTCTATCGTAAATGGCCATGTCAGTTTTAAACAACCAAATAAAATTTACAATAGAAAGATCGCAAGCATAGTAAATACTTTTTGTTATGAGAAGAATTTAAGTGGCTTCGTATTTCGGAAAAAATGGAATATCATCAAGACGGATTAAATCATACGTCATGATAAAGTAGATGATGATGAAAACAACACTTGCCAGAACAGTTGTCAGCAACAGTTTAAACTTAAGCTGAGGTGAGGTTGGCGCGCTTTCTGTTGTCCCTGGAACAACCGCACCATCTTCTTGTTGTGTTCGAACACCAATCGGCAATACTGCAAATAAAACCACCCACCAGCAAATGATATAAACGGCTATTGAAAATGTTAAACTCATTATTTTTCATATGCTTTCTTTATTGTGGCTAGATATCTTGCACTTCTAACACACCTGGAATTGTGCGCAAACGCGCGATATTTTGCGGCGAAATATTATACCGCCTTGGCAAAAGCACCTCAACTTCACGCTCTAATTCTTCAAGTTTCAAGCGTAAAAAGACTTTGCCTTTTCCCTTTTCACTAAGACTTTGCTCAATCTTGGCAAATGATACCTCTGGCTCCAAGCGTAAACACACACCTTTTTGGACTGATTGGGCAACTTGATCCAGACTTTCAAGGCTCTGCAACCTTGTTTTGATTTGTTCGCCATCAATTTCAGCTTCAACGCGCACCAATACCGGTGTGCCCACTTCAAGCAAATGGCGCGATGCATTTAATGTATCAGAAAACACGACGGTTTCGTATTGCCCGGTTGCATCTGAAAATCCCGCAAAGGCAAAACTGTTACCAGACTTTGATTTGCGTTCCTGACAGTGAGTGACAATTCCTGCCAAAACACCATAACTCTGCCCAGCTTCAATTTTTTTGTGAAATGTTGTCCAGGTTTCTACGCCAAGTTGTTTTAAAACGTTTTGGTATTCATCAAGGGGGTGACCTGATAAGAAAAAGCCAATGGCATCGAACTCGTAAGTCAGTTTTTCAAGAGGTAGCCAAGGATCACTTGCACGTAATTCCAGAGTAGGCTTACTATCTGGCCCGCTTGCAGCAAAGAGATCATTTTGCCCGGCTGTACGGTCAGCTTGCGAGCGGTTGGCTTCGGCAAGAATACGGTCGACATTGTTGTAAACTTTGCCTCTTTCTTTTTCTAGGCAGTCGAATGCTCCGGCAGCTGCTAAAGTTTCTAGAGCCCTTTTGTTGATAATGCGTGGCTCGATCCGGTGGGTGAAATCTGCTAAATCTTTAAATATACCGTCTCGCTCGCGTAGCTCACAAATGTGCTCTACAGCACCTTCACCAATATTTTTGAGAGCTGCTAAAGAATAACGGATCGCACCCTTTTCAGGTTTAAACTCGGCGTAAGAGGCATTCACTGACGGGGGACAAATCTCAAGGCCTGAAACTTTAGACGCGTTATAAAACATGGCAATTTTATCTGTATTGCCTTGATCCAAGGTCATGATCGCCGCCATGAATTCAATTGGGTAATTGGCTTTGAGATAGGCGGTTTGATAAGCCACCAAGGCATAAGCGGCGGCATGGGATTTGTTAAATCCATAGCCTGCAAATTTGTTGACCAATTCAAAAATATATTCAGCTTGTTTCTTTTCGATATTATTCTTTTTGGCGCCATCTAAAAAACGGATGCGCTGTTTGTCCATTTCAGCTTTGATTTTTTTTCCCATGGCCCGGCGCAACAAATCCGCTTCGCCGAGAGAATAATGCGAGAGGATTTGCGCAATTTGCATCACCTGTTCTTGATAGATAATGACCCCGTAGGTTTCTTTTAGAACAGGCTCTAATAAGGGATGCAGGTAGTCGATCTCTTCTTTGCCATGTTTACGATTGATATAGGTTGGAATATTGTCCATTGGGCCTGGACGATAGAGCGCAACCATGGCGATTATATCTTCAAAACGGTCTGGCCGCAGTTTGCGCAAACTATCGCGCATGCCACTACTTTCCAATTGGAACACCCCTACCGTATCAGCTGATGCGAGAAGCTCATAAGATTTTTTATCATCAAGGGGAATATGCAGAATATCCAAATCAGTTCCATTTTCTTTTAGAAAATCAATCGCCTTTTGGATGACCGTGAGAGTTTTCAAACCGAGGAAATCAAACTTCACCAAACCTGCTGGCTCTACCCATTTCATATTAAACTGAGTTGCTGGCAATTCTGAGCGCGGATCGCGATAAAGAGGGACGAGTTCGGTTAGAGGGCGGTCACCAATGACAACGCCCGCCGCATGTGTTGAAGCATGGCGGTAAAGCCCTTCCAGCTTTTGCCCAGTATCTAAAAGTTGCGCCACGACTTCTTCACTGTCACGGGCTTCTTGCAGTTTTGCTTCACTGGCAATGGCCTCTGCCAAAGTGACGGGATTTGCCGGATTGTTAGGAACCATTTTGCAAAGCTTGTCGACCTGACCGTAAGGCATTTGCAAAACCCGGCCGACATCACGTAACACCGCCCGGGCTTGCAGCTTTCCGAAAGTGATAATCTGCGCAACACGGTCTTCACCATACTTGTCTTGCACATAGCGAATTACTTCATCACGCCGGTCTTGACAAAAATCGATATCGAAATCTGGCATTGAGACCCGTTCTGGATTGAGAAATCGCTCAAACAACAAAGAAAATTGCATTGGGTCAAGATCTGTAATTGTTAATGACCAGGCAACCAACGACCCCGCACCAGATCCACGACCAGGACCAACAGGAATATTTTGTTGTTTGGCCCATTTAATAAAATCGGCAACAATAAGAAAGTACCCTGGGAACTTCATGCTGGTGATAATATTAAGCTCGTGCTCCAAACGATCTTTATAGTCTTTCTCGGTGCAATCTGGTGCCAGCCCTTGCGTGTCCAACCGGTGCTTTAAACCATCATGGGCTTGCCTGGCAAGTTCGCGAGCTTCAAGCTGCAAAATATCTTCAATCGATTGATTGTCTGAGGTTGGCACAAATTGTGGCAAAATCGGCGGGTGCATTTTAGGACGATACGCGCAGCGTTTTGCAATTTCGACTGTATTTTCAAGCGCTTCTGGCAAGTCTGAAAATAACGCCGCCATTTCATCTCGACTTTTAAAATGATGTTCTAAGGTTAATTTGCGGCGGTCATCCTCTGCCACGTAGCGCCCATCAGCAATGCATATCAGCGCATCATGCGCTTCAAAATCATCGCGCTTTGGAAAATAAGATTCATTGGTTGCCACGAGTGGCAGTTCCAGCTCATACGTTAAATCAAGCAGTTTTTCTTCAAGCAATGCGGATGCACCTGCTTTATAGCGCTGAACCTCAACATAACACCGATTCTCAAACAACTCTTTAAAGATTTCCAAAAACTGCCTGGCGTGTTTTTCATCATTCTCACTTAACGCCTTGTCCACCGGCCCATCAGGACCACCAGTCAGTAGTATAAGGCCGGAGGTATGATTTTTAAGATCCTCAAGGGTGATATGTGGCATTGCGCTGTCGCCATAAGCCAAATAGGCCTGACTGGTAAGCCACATTAAATTCAAGTAGCCTTCTTTATTTTGCGCTAATAAGGCAATCTCGCCATCTGGTTTTGGCAAAGTGTTCTGGGTCTCATAAGACAAACCTGGCACTGGGGCCTCTGGCTCTTTCAGCTGGATTGCCAATGTGCAACCAATAATGGGCTGAATACCCGCAGCAGACATTTTTTCAGAAAATTCTAAAGCGCCAAACAAGTTATTGCTATCGGTGAGCGCGAGCGCCGGCATGGCATCTTCTGTGGCCAACTTCACCAGTTTCTCAATGGGGAGAGCCCCCTCAAGGAGGGAATACGCCGAATGCGTTCGCAAGTGAACAAAGTCGAGATTTTCGGTCATGGGGATTAAATTACATTATCCCTTTGTTGTTTGGAATAATGCAGATCACAATAATTGTATCAAACAAGTTCCAACGTCATTATCAGCTCACCGCCTTCATTCCCGCGAAAGCGGGAATCTAAAACCATGGATGCAATTTGCTATAAAGTTTGTTTTAAAGCAAGGTCTTTACAAGATACAACGAGCGAGAGTTTTGCAAGTGCAATCAGATTCCCGCTTTCGCGGGAATTACGGCCAGGAAGAATTTATGCTTTCACTAAAATCGTACCTTCGAAAACTTAAAGCGTAAAGGTCTAGATAAGGCTTACTGTCAAACTCAATTTATCTCTCATATTTAAATGAAGACCACTAACTAGCCTCTAGTCCTCTTTAAGGGTTGCAGCGACTTCTTCCGCAAAATTTTCTTCTTTCTTCTCAATGCCCTCACCTAATGCAAAGCGTGCGAACGCTGTTACTTTGATTGGTGCGCCAACGCCCTGCTCTGCTGCTTTGACAGCCTTTTCGACAGTGTTTTCACCATCGATCACAAAGACCTGAGACATGAGAGCAACTTCTTTGTAAAATTTCTGGATGCGGCCTTCGATCATTTTTTCAATGACATTATCAGGCTTGCCAGATTCACGCGCTTGTTGGGTTAAAACCGTACGCTCGCGCTCCACAATCTCTGGATCCAAGTCTTCAGATGTTAAGGCCAAAGGGTTTGTCGCGGCAACATGCATTGCGACTTGCTTGCCAATTTCATTGAGTTTGTCTTTGTCACCGCTGGATTCAAGGGCAACAAGGACACCAATCTTTCCCAAACCTTCTGCAACCGCACTATGGATATAAGTTGCCACAACACCTTCACTTACAGTAAGCCCTTTAGAGCGGCGCAACGACATATTCTCGCCAATGGTGCCAACCATTTGTTTAAGATGCTCTTCAATAGAAACGTCTTTTCCTGGAAACTGTTTTTCACGAAGCGCATCGAAATCTCCCTCAACTTCAAGGGCGACATCTGCGATTGTTTTAACGATATCCTGAAAGGTTTCATTGCGTGCAACGAAGTCGGTTTCTGAATTAACCTCAATGACAACAGCAGCGTTATCCTTTGCAGCAACTGCAACGAGACCTTCGGCAGCAATACGGCCTGATTTTTTGTCTCCTTTTGCGATGCCTTTTGCCCGCAGCCAGTCTACCGCCGCTTCCATATCACCGTCGGTTTCCTTGAGAGCTGCTTTACAATCCATCATGCCTGCGCCAGTTTTCTCGCGCAGGTCTTTTACCATTCCAGCCGTAATTGTTGCCATGTTAAAAAGCCTCTATACTTTATCTTCATTTATATATTTAAGTTTGTATATTTAAACCAGTTGGATTAGGAAAAACACCCTCTCGCCATCCCGGCCAAGCACCGGCCAAAATGGTGCAATCTCGAAGAAAAATAATCCGGCACGCGAGCCGGGATCTCATTTTTCAAAGCAGTGCCATAACAATCCGCATGAGATTCCCGCTTTCGCGGGAATGACGACTGAGAGTTTTGCTATTTAAAATTCTATCTCCTTATCCATGGCTAAGTTTTCTAAAAAGTTCTGTTTTGTTTTCAAAAGACCGGAGTCTATGACACCAGTTCTTTTTCTAAGGTTGCAGCTTGAGTAAGCCAGTCATCACGCTCTATGCGGCCTTTGAACTTAAGAAGATCATCAATCTTTGCAATATCATCCTTATTAAGGCTTTTGATTTGCGCATAATGATAAATACCGAGACTGTTTAACTTTTTCTCAAGAACAGGACCAATGCCAGATATTTTTTTCAAATCATCTGCTGTTCCTTTTGGTTCTGATAGCACTTCAAAGCTGACATCAGAAATAAGGGAGAGTTCCTCTATCTCTTTTTCAGGTTTGGATGACTTTTTAGTATCCTTTTTTGCAGACTCATCTACTTTTTCAGTTTCAGATGCTTCTATTGTGTCTTGCTGTTCTGCAGCATCCACAGCTTTAGGAGCTTCTAGTGCTGTCTCATCAGCTTCAATAACTTCAGCTTTAGGGTCTTCCTGGGCACCTAAATCAACCCCTGATCCTACTTGAGAGCGTTCAATACCATCAATCGCAGCACGTGCAATTAAATCGCAATAAAGAGTGATAGCACGGCCCGCGTCATCATTTCCTGGTATAGGAATTGTTACGCAATCTGGATCACTGTTAGAATCTATGACCCCGATGACAGGAATATTAAGCTTATGCGCTTCCGCAACGGCAATTGATTCTTTGTTCGTGTCGATGACAAACAAAAGATCAGGAACGCCGCCCATGTCTTTAATACCGCCAAGTGATAATTCAAGCTTGTCGCGGTCTTTGGTCAGCATCAAGCGTTCTTTCTTGGTCAAGCCTTGACCTTCACCGCTTAAAAACTCTTCCAAATATCTCAAACGCTTAATGGAATGCGAAATTGTTTTCCAGTTTGTAAGTGTACCACCAAGCCATCTGTGGTTGACATAATACTGCGCACAATCACGCGCAGATTTTGCAACGGCTTCAGATGCTTGACGTTTTGTACCGACGAATAAAACACGTCCACCTTTTGCCACAACATCAGATACCATAACGATGGCTTGATGTAGCAAAGGGACAGTTTGTGAAAGGTCAATAATATGAATTTTATTTCTGCTACCGAATATATAGCGCCCCATTTTAGGGTTCCAACGGTGTTTTTGGTGCCCGAAGTGAACACCTGCGCTTAGCAGTTGGCGCATATCAAAGTGTGGCAGTGCCATAAGCCTGCATCCTCCTGTTTCCGGTTAATCCTCCGCAAAGCGTTAACAAACCTCATTTTTCATTTAGGATTTGCACCGGTGCATTGCAGAATTTCATGTTTTAAATCTGAAATGCCATAGACTTTGCGTGTGTGATGAAGGTCTTATAAGCTGGATTTTTAAACTTGACAAGGTGGGATTGCAATAAATTCTTATCAGGCAAATTGGGCTTGCATGCACTCTTTGAGTTTTTGTTTGAAATCAAGCTGTTCCTGCGACCATGTAGCCGTCCGCGATGCGACCAAGTGAGCCTGACTTTTCAGAATAACACCATCATCCAATATTTTTAAATGATTTGCTTCTAGGGTGCTGCCGGTTGATGTGATGTCTACGATTAATTCGGCTGTACCCGCAGCAGGACTACCCTCTGTTGCCCCCAAACTCTCAACAATTCGGTACCCGACGATGCCATGGGATGAGAAAAAACGGCGCGTTAACATCATGTACTTTGTTGCCACACGCAAACGCCTATTATGTTCGCGATAAAATTGCGGAGCCATCTCTTCCAGATCCGCCATTTTGTAGACATCAAGCCAACATTTGGGAACAGCAACCACAACATCTGCATGGCCAAAATTCAATGACTGCAAAAGATTAACCTTTGTATCTGCATCATAAATATTTTCCTGGATCAAATCCTCGCCGGTCACCCCAATATGAGCTTTACCTGACTTTAATTGGTAC
Organism: Pseudomonadota bacterium; assembly: GCA_039033475.1. Taxonomy (GTDB): domain Bacteria; phylum Pseudomonadota; class Alphaproteobacteria; order Rhizobiales; family CBDHHC01; genus JBCCCO01. Next base: position 24,559 of record JBCCCO010000016.1, read on the forward strand.
GCAATTTCAGATGCTGATGAAAACCAAACATCAACACCATTCATGCCTTCAATCACACCACTGTAACCTCGTTCATCTCCTGTTTTTGAGATCACAAAGCCAGCTTTTTTAAATATGCTTAATGTATCATCCTTCAAACGTCCTTTAGAGGGAATAGAGAGGATAAGTTTGTTATCTGTTTCAGTCATTTTCCGTGTCTTCACCCTCAATACTCAGACCTTCAACGGCTAATAATAGCCTTTCTGTATGTATGCCCCCCCCAACAGCAGGGATGGAATGACCTTTGCCAATCTCACCGATCAAATGATCATAGCGTCCGCCCCCTCCAATATGACCTGCTGGAAGGTCTAACTCAGGATGCTCCAATTGAAACACAAAGCCGGTATAATATTCTAAATTACGGCCAAATTCTGCGTTAAATATTGCGTCTGACAACGGAATATCTGCTTCTGCAAACAAATCGAGACGTTTTGTATATGCTTGCAACGCACCATCAATATTAATCTGCGCGACCTTGCTCAAATCCACAATCCGAGCAAAAGCAGCACGCGGCGGACCTGAAATCGCAAGATAATTCTCGATCAGTTGAGCGATGTCTTTAGACAGCGGAGGGCCGTGTATATCTTCTCTTTTTTCCAAAAGACGCTCGGCAATTTCAGTCAAACTGCGATCACTTACGAAAGGGATACCTTGCTTTTCCAGATATTGACGCACAATTTCGCTTGCATCTTTTTCAGGCGCACCGGCCAATTTGGTAAGAATAATACTTGCTTGAGAGCGCTGCGTGGCAGGCTCATCACTCAAAAGACGATGCAACAAGTCATGAAAAGAGGCTGGACGCCAAAACTGATGCTTTAACCGTGCTTGCCATCTGGGTGGAATATCAAGTGCCTCAATTAAAGCTTGAAAAAGGCCTAAGTCACCAAAACGTATAATAAAAGATTTCAAACCACATGCTTGCACAGCCTTGATAGTCAAACCCAATGTTTCAGCTTCAGCCTTTTCAAGATCGCGCACACCAATATTTTCTATGCCCGCCTGACGAAATTCCCTTGGCCGCGCTTGCGTACGACCTTCAGGTTGAAAGCGAAATGCGGAACCATTATAGCAATACCTGGCAACGGCTGAAGCATCCGGATGGCGTTCAAGATAAAGCCTGGAAATTGGAACGGTTAAGTCTGGCCGCAAACATAATTCTTCACCATCAGGTGCTGTAAAAACATAAGTTCGGGCACGCAGCATCTCGCCAATTTGATCCAAGAATATGTCGGCAGGTTGTAACACCGCTGGAGCAACAGGCTCGTACTGCGCATTTGTGAAAATTTCAAATAACGTACTTGCTTGAGCTTCAAGAGCTTTAAATTTTTGGGCTGTCTCAGCAGTCATTTTTTATGATCTTAGTTCGTTTTGTTATTGATTTCGTTTTGGGAGATAAGCGTTTTGCGAACAGCCTCAACAAGTTCTTCTTGTGGAATTGAGAATTGTGCTGGGCGGCCTTCTCTCCAGTCTTTATTATCTGTGATTTCATCAGAAAGTTTTATGCCCTCGACCATATCTTTGATTGTCACAATACCCTTATTGCGCTCATCTTCGCCTTGAATAACCACGCATGGTGCTTTGCGCTTATCAGCATACTTCATTTGCGCGCGCATCCCGGATGTTCCAACATACATTTCTGCTTTTATGTCAGCGTTTCTTAATGCTCTGGTCATATTTTGGTAGTCTGCTAGGCAATCAAAATCCATGACAAGCACAATCACGGGACCATGTCTATGGTTTTGCTCTAGTTTTCCAAGAGCTTCCAGAGCACTATATAGCCTGGAAACCCCTATGGCAAAGCCGGTTGCTGGAATTTTTGTTCCCTTAAAGCGCGCCACCAAACCATCATAGCGCCCGCCTCCGCCAACAGACCCGAAACGAGTACTGGTCCCGCTTGCATCTTCACTTTGAAAGTTAAGTTCTGCTTCGAACACAGGACCTGTATAATAATCAAGCCCCCGCACTATTCCTGGATCAATACAAATCTGGTCAGGTTCAAAGCCAGCTGCACTCAACAACTGATCCATAGTGCGTAATTCATTGATCCCTTCAACACCAATGTCATGATCTGCAATTAGCTTTTCAATCACCTCGAGGGTTTTGCTGCGCGTGTCTTGTTGCGATGACACAAATGAGAGGATGACATCTATCTGGTTTTTGCTAAGCCCCGCCCCTTTTGTAAAGTCTCCAGAGTCATCTTTGCGTCCCTCACCAAGCAAGAGAGCAACCCCATCCCCCCCAAGACGATCAAGCTTATCGATCGCCCGCAGCACAGTTAATTTTTGCTCACTGTTTTCATCACTGAAAGGATCAAGACCTATTTTAAGCAGCAGCCCATCAAGAATTTTTCGGTTGCTGAGACGAACATTATAAGCCCCGCGCGGAATGCCAAGATTTGCTAAACAGTCCGCGAGTAACATACAAAGTTCAGCATCTGCGGCGACGCTTGTCGTTCCCACGGTATCTGCATCAAACTGTGTAAATTGCCTAAAACGTCCAGGCCCTGGCTTTTCATTACGCCATACAGGGCCTGTCTGATATCTGCGGAAAGGCTTGGGCAACTGATCATAGTGCTCTGCCACGTAGCGGGCGAGCGGCGCAGTAAGATCATAGCGCAAAGACACCCACTTCTCATCATCATCCTGAAAAGAAAAAACCCCGGCATTAGGGCGGTCCTGGTCTGGCAAAAACTTGCCCAGCGCATCGGTGTATTCAATGGCGGGGGTATCCAATGGCTCAAAGCCATAACTTTCATAGGTGTATTTAATTTGCGCCAACATATCTTGCATCGCATAGATCTGATCCGGCGCACTATCTATGAAACCCTTAGGCAAGCGTGCCTTGGGACGAATATTTTTTTGTTTTTTGGTCATGTTTGTCTTGTCGTCATGCAGGGCCAAGTGGCCGCAATAAAAACTTATCCTTATAAAAGAATTGTTTTTAGCGGATTGGCGCGCTTACGGCAAGTCTAACAACGCTAAGGTCACAAATAACGCGAGAAATGCTCATAGTTCTATGAAAATAGAGCGTCAATATCGTCTTGTGAAGCAATATCCTCATCTTCCTCAAGGGAAGGTCCGTTGAGAAGCCCTTTATCACCTTTGCGATGCTCAAGCTCTTCAGGGGTGATATCATCAAAACTATCAAGACCACCCCAAATTTCCATCATGTGAATGACACGCTCTTCAATAAAGCGGAATGTGCTTACAACTTTTGTGATACGCTGACCGGTTAAATCCTGGAAATTACATGCTTCAAAAATACCAACCACATGATCTTGAATATCGCTTGCCAAACCTTGCTGTGTTTCATCAGTAAGGGCGGCTACCAAATCACCAGCACTTTGATCAATTTGCTCAGCTGCGGTCAAAATTCCCTCAGTTGCATTCTCAGTTCCCGAAACAATGGCACCAAGTTCATCTGTCACGCGTGAAATTTCCATCCCGTTCACACCAGATTGGTGGATGGTTAAAATGTCTACTTTGGTTTCTTCAATAGCATCATAGATTTCTTTAAGCTCACACCGCAGCCGGGTTGCTTCTTGTATTTCTTGCTCACTTAACGCCTGAGTGACTTTTGTTGCGGTTTCTTTCGTTGCATCTTGCAAGGCATTGGCAGCGGCCTTTATTTCTTCTTGAGGTAGCGTTAAATTTTTAAGCTCTTGCTTTATTTCGCCAAGAGCTTTCATGATTTCTGTATTTTGCCCAGAGGGTGGTATTTCTATATCTGAATTTAAAAAGGATGGCTCAGAAAAATCATTCGCAGCCACAACTGGAAAAGATGTGCCATTTTGCAAATATTTCTCGATACGAAAGGTACGTTTCTGTTGTTGACTTCCCATAGTACACCCCCTTTTACACTTGGAGAATACGTTATGAGTCCTAAAATATGGTTCATGGGTATGGTTATATAAGTATTACCATTTCCATTTATTGACCTAATATTCTCTATTTATTCAATGTTTTATTGATTTTTACAAAAACATCTTCGAACATGGCTTGCGTAAGACGCCCTGTGTTTGTGTTGTATCTTGAACAATGATAACTGCTGCAAAGATATACTGAACGATCTTTAATATGTACCGGATAGCTGCCCCCATGCTTAAACGGAAAATCACGTTTTTTATGCCCAAGAGCTGCAAGTGTGCTGTCGTGAGCAATTCTCCCCAATACAAGGATGATTTTCAATTGATCCATATGAGTAAGGCATGATTTGAGAAATTGCTGACAGGTGTTGATTTCACTGGCTATCGGCTTATTTTGAGGGGGCACACAGCGCACCGCATTGGTGATCATGCAATTGATCAATTGCAAGTTATCATCAGGATGCGCCTCATAGTTGCCTTGCGCAAAACCATATTTCTTGAGTGTGGCATAGAGCAAATCTCCGGCATAATCCCCGGTAAATGGTCGGCCAGTTTTATTGGCACCTTGCAAACCTGGAGCAAGCCCAACAATGAGCACTTGCGATTGCAAAGATCCAAAAGAGGGAACGGGCTTATTAAACCAATCTGGATATTCAAGGGCGTTCTGTTCTCGGAACGCATATAACCTTGAGCACAGTGAGCACTCTGGCGCAGGTGATGATAGAGCCGAAGATTCTTCTAATGTATCCATGGAATTTGTTTAGGACGCTATTTTTTAGATGTTATTGTTAAATGCAAAGCGTTTTATGTTTAACTGCAATACCTCTTGTTCTTCAACTCAAACATATCTCATATGCTATGCATTTGCATAGTCTTCTTCATCGTTTTGGCTGCCATACGCAGGATCTTGCAAGTCTTCATATGGAGGCAGCTTCTCAAACTTATCGTTTTCTGCATTAGGGCGGGTAACAATCTCTTTTAAATCACAAATCTCAATAAAACTATCTGCTTGTCGTCGCAACTCATCTGCAATCATGGGAGGTTGTGTGCGCAATGACGATACGACACTCACGCGCTTACCTTTATGTTGCAATGCCTCGACCAATGAGCGAAAATCACCATCTCCAGAAAACAATACGATATGATCTAAATGATCAGAAAGCTCCATAGCATCAACCGCGAGCTCAATGTCCATATTTCCTTTTATTTTACGCCTACCTGAAGTATCGGTAAATTCTTTCGTTGGCTTAGTGACCATAGTGTACCCGTTGTAATCAAGCCAGTCTATTAGCGGTCGAAGAGATGAATATTCCTGATCTTCGGCAAGCGCTGTATAATAGTATGCACGAACCAAACGCCCTTGCTTGCGAAATGACTTCAGTAAATTTTTGTAGTCAATATCAAACCCGAGGGATTTTGCTGTTGCATAAAGATTAGCGCCATCAATAAAAAGGCCAATCCGCTCACTTTGATAAAAATTCATTAAGTAAAACCTTTGTTCTTTAAAAATAATTTAGCGTTGTTCTTTAAAAATAATTTAGCGTTGAAAATAAAATTACACTCAAAAAAACACAAATAATACAACATATCTCTTAGTATAAAGGCATATAATAAAAAATACTTTAGATCTTAAAACTTAAGAAATTTCATCATTCTATGTCAAATTTTTCTTACATAAACACATGTAAGCGTCATTTAAGCGCTCAAAATACCGATAGAGATGTTGCGAAAACAATAATTTTAGCCCTTGGATCAAATCTGATGGGATCTTGGGGAGACCCATTGCACACTTTAAATCAAGCTTTTTGTAAATTAGAAACACACAATTTAAAAATAATCCGAATATCTTCAATCTATGAAACCAGTCCCATAGGACTGCCAGGCCAAGCCAATTACTATAATTGTGTATTACAAATCACAACGTCCTTATCCGCACAAAGTTTGTTACATAAAATAAAGCAACTTGAAAAAGAAGCTGGTCGCAAAGGGAAAACATGCCATTGGAGCTCAAGAGTGCTCGATATCGATATTATTGATTACAAAGGACTTATTCAAAACTGGAATATAAACAAAAAATGCAGGGCAAGCCATTCCTCGCAAATACTCACTCTGCCGCATGCTTATGCGCATAACCGAGCTTTTGTTCTTGTTCCTTTGGTTGAAATCTGCCCAAACTGGATCCATCCTGTTTTACGGAAATCAGCAACATCACTGATAAAATGGAATCCTTCACACACCATAAATAAGGGCCAGATTTTGGAGAAAATAGAGTTTACGGAGGGTATATAGTCTGATAACAAGTATTTAAATCAGAAATGTTATGACTCATAATTTGATTTTAAGGAAATGCTATGGCACGTGTTACTGTTGAAGATTGCGTTGATAAAGTAACCAATCGTTTTGAACTTGTCCTACTTGCAAGCCACAGAGCTCGTAATATCTCGGCTGGATCTCCTATTACTGTTGAGCGCGATAATGATAAAAATCCTGTTGTTGCCTTGCGCGAAATTGCAGAAGAGACCATTTCACCAGAAGATGTGAAAGAAGACTTGATCCACTCGATGCAAAAATATGTTGAAGTTGATGAGCCAGATCAAGATCCGGTGCCTGCTATTGAATCTAGTTCACACAATCAGATGTTCGGACAGGATCATTCTACTTCTGACACAACTATGGACCATTCAATGTCTGAAGAGGAATTATTGCGCGGTCTTGAGAGTATCGCACCACCTGATCTTGCCAATGCTGCTTCACGTGGACGTTAGTCTTTGATGCCTTGCGGTGCTTCTCACATGTACAGCGTCAACAGGCTCTAGACACTTCGGTTTTAGTGACGTACATAATTATGCATTCTTTAGGTCTTTAACCTAGATTATTGGAGGTCTGACAAGAATGCGTCAGTATGAACTGGTTGAGCGGGTCCTGAGCTATAACCCTCACGCCAATGAAGATCTGCTAAACCGCGCTTATGTATACGCAATGAAGGCTCACGGCAATCAGACGCGAGCTTCCGGGGATCCCTATTTTTCTCACCCTCTAGAAGTTGCAGCCATCCTGACAGACTTGAAATTGGATGATGCGACGATTGCAACCGCCCTACTTCACGACACCATTGAAGACACTGAGGTAACCCGGGCTGCAATAGAACAAACCTTTGGCTCTGAGATTGCTGATCTCGTTGATGGTTTAACAAAAATCAAAAAGCTTGATCTGGTCACACGGGAAGCCAAACAAGCTGAAAATTTCCGCAAATTGCTAATCGCAATTTCCAGTGATATTCGCGTCTTGCTGGTCAAGTTTGCTGACCGCTTGCATAATATGCGCACCTTAGAGCATATGAAAAACAGCTCGCGCAAGCGCATTGCCAAAGAAACAATAGAAATTTATGCCCCCTTGGCTGGGCGTATGGGCATGCAATGGTTGCGAGAAGAACTAGAGGATTTATCCTTTCGTTGGCTAGAGCCTGACATATATTTTAATTTAAAACAGCGCCTTGATCTCATTCGTGAGAGCAATAAAGTTTCGATTCATGATATTGCGCAGCAAATTTTAGAAAAGCTGAAAAATGCAGACATTGAAGCGGATGTCACATGCAGAGAAAAACGCACCTATTCAATAAAACGGAAAATGGAACGCAAGAAACTTGCCTTTGAACAACTCTCTGACATTTTTGGCTTTCGGGTCATTGTTGATGATATGACGGATTGCTACAAAGCACTCGGGGTAATTCATACAAATTGGCATGTCGTGCCTGGGCGCTTTAAAGACTATATCTCTAACCCCAAACAGAATGATTACAGGTCTTTACATACAACAATTATTGGCCCCAGTCATCAAAGGGTTGAGCTGCAAATTCGCACACAACAAATGCATGATATTGCAGAGTATGGTGTTGCTGCCCATACTTTATATAAAGATGGTTTAACGGCTCTAAATGGTCAAACAAGCAAAAACGCCCCATGCGAATACGTCATTAAGCTAACCGAAGAAAGTAATGCCTATAATTGGCTAAGACAGTTGGTTGAGCAGTTGCTTGAAGGCGATAATTCAGAAGAATTTTTAGAGCATACCAAACTTGAGTTGTTTCGAGATCAGGTGTTTTGCTTTACCCCCAAAGGGGCAATTGTGGCTTTGCCTAGCGGAGCAACACCGATTGACTTTGCTTACGCAGTGCATACACACATTGGCAATTGCTGTGTTGGAGCAAAAATCAATGGTCATCATGTACCTTTGATCACAGAATTGCGCAATGGTGATGAGGTTGAGATCTTAACATCAAAAGCCCAAACCCCCCCCCCTGCCTGGGAGCGCATTGCCATTACCGGGAAAGCAAAGTCTGCCATTCGCCGGGCGACACGTGAAGCTATTCGGCAACAATACGGCGAATTGGGACGACAAATTTTAATCCGTAATTTTTTCATCCATGATAAAACATTTTCCGAAGACCTCTTATCCAATTCCCTTGACCGGCTCTCTCATAACACGGTTAGTGATGTTCTAAGTGCGGTCGGCCGGGGTGAATTAAGTTCAGATCATGTTGTCGCGGCCATATACCCAGATGTAGATTCTCAACCTAAAGACCAACCGCTCAAACGACAAAAGATCAAACGTCAGGAAGATGGCTGGTTTAATTTTTCAAAAATGATTGGCTTAAAGTTTCGTAATCCCAATGTAAATGCTATCCGTGGCGCAAACGGACACCAAGCCAACCTTGATGGTATTCCCATTCGCGGGCATCAAAGTGATTTGCCAGTGACATTTGCCAAAGGTGGGGCCATCCCCGGAGATCGTATTGTTGGCATTCTGACCCAGGGAGAAGGTATTACCATTTATCCAATACATTCCTTGCAGCTGCAAGATTTTGATGACCAACCTGAGCGTTGGATTGATTTGACCTGGGATATTGATGATACCAACTATGAGCGCTTTCCTGCTCAAATTACCGTAACTTGTATTGATGAACCTGGTACTTTGGCAAAAATCACGCAAGTCATTAGCGAGACCAGTGGTAATATTGAAAACATAAATATCCAGCGTAAAGTAAGTGATTTTTCGGATTTATTGATTGATATTGAAGTCTTGGATTTGAAACATCTCAATGATATTATTACCAAGATAAAGCGTATTCGGGTGGTGAATTCGGTCTCACGCTACTACCAATAATAATAACAGTAATTTGGAGCATCATATGTAGGTATGCTGTTCAAGATGATTAGCGCTATCCCCATTGGATTAGCCGTTGCTATAATTATGTATTATTTCACAAGAAAAATGGTGATTACATATCAATTACAGTGCAAACACATACTCAAAAATGCTTTTGCAAGCTATCCTGTAAGATGATAATCATACATCTTTGATTAACTTCTCTGATCAAAACCCTGTTTGACCTAAGACACAACACATATGCTTACCAGTCAAAAAGATATTCGTCTTGGCGTGAATATTGACCATGTCGCGACGTTGCGTAATGCCAGAGGTGGCACGCACCCCGATCCTGTTCGCGCTGCGCTTAACGCCGAGAACGTTGGCGCTGATGGCATAACCGTGCATTTACGTGAAGACCGCCGCCACATCAAAGATGATGACCTTGCAAAATTAATGCATTCATTGACGAAGCCGCTTAATTTGGAAATGGCTGCAACAGAAGAAATGCTTGATATTGCTCTTAAATATCAGCCCCATGCATGTTGTTTGGTACCTGAAAAGCGCGAAGAGCTCACGACAGAAGGTGGGCTTGATGTAGTGCAGATACAAACAAACCTCACATCCTACATTGCGCAACTACGTGAGGCTAATATTCGTGTTTCTCTTTTTATTGATGCGCAAACGGATCAAATTGAACGTGCGCACGAAATTGGAGCCGATGTTGTTGAACTCCATACAGGTGGGTACTGCGATGCTGTAACCTCTCGGGATAGAATACAGATTAAAAGTGAGTTAGACCGGTTAACTGCTGGGGCTAAATTAGCTCACACACTTGGTTTAGAGGTTCACGCTGGCCATGGATTAAACTTTGAAACCGTTGAAGCTATTGCTGCCATACCACAAATTGTTGAATTAAACATAGGTCATTTCCTCATTGGAGAGGCAGTGTTTACCGGCTTAGAAACTGCCGTTGTGAAAATGAAAACCCTTATGCATAATGCACGGGCTCAATCTGAACAAGATGAAGAGTGAGACCCATGATTTTAGGTATTGGCAATGACATAATAGATATCCGCCGCATTGAAAAATCGATTTCGCGTTATGGGGAGAGATTTTTAGACCGGGTTTTCACCGATATCGAACGGGAAAAGTCAGATAAACGCCGCTTACGTTCAGCATCTTATGCAAAGCGCTTTGCAGCAAAAGAAGCGTGTTCAAAAGCTTTAGGGACAGGAATGTCAGGTGGTGTCTTTTGGAAAGATATGGGTGTTATCAATCTTAGCTCTGGAAAACCCAGTCTAGAATTATCAGGCGGAGCTGCGAGAGCACTTGAGAAAATAACCCCAAAGGGCTATAAGGCTCAAATTGACTTAGCAATTACGGACGATTTTCCACAAGCACAGGCAGTTGTTATCATTTCTGCTGTTGCAATTGCGGAATAACCCCCAAAAGGTCTTTGTTTAAAGTTCAGTTTTCTAGTTAGGGAGCAAAAATTGATGAGTGTTGAGAGCAGCGCGAGAGAAAAACGCTCTGAAGGGCTAATGGATGCCGTAAAGACAATCATTCAAGCGCTAATTTTGGCGATGATTGTAAAAATATTTTTTTACCAGCCATTCAATATTCCATCTGGTTCCATGAAATCAACCCTCTTGGTTGGCGATTACCTGTTTGTCTCTAAGTTTAGCTATGGATACAGTCGGTACTCATTTCCATTTAGCCCAAATCTATTTTCTGGCAGACTTTTGGGGTCAGAGCCTGAGAGAGGCGATGTTGCTGTTTTCAGAAATCTGAAAGACGACAATAAAGATTACATCAAACGCATAATTGGAATGCCTGGTGATAAAGTTCAGGTACTCTCCGGTATTGTTTACATCAATGGCAAAGAAGTACCAAGAAAACAGGCTGGAAAACATCTTTTGATCGATGATGGGCCTAATGGATATTTTTCTGAACGCTTGGTTCCACGTTATAAAGAAACATTGCCAAATGGTGTTTCGTATTATGTCTTAGATGTTAATTCTCAAAGCAGTTTGGATAACACTGCTGAGTATGCGGTACCAGAGGGACATTATTTTTTGATGGGAGATAACCGCGATCAATCTCAAGATAGCCGCGTACAGAACTCAGTTGGCATGGTCGCATACGATCAGTTGATAGGGCGGGCAGATATTTTATTTTTTTCTGCCGATTACACAATGCGCTGGTACAAGCCCTGGACTTGGTTTTCTGGCGTGCGCTGGTCGAGATTATTTGATTTCATTCGATAATAGTTTGTGAAAGACTTAATATTCTGCGCATGTCCCAACCTAGATCTCTACAAGAACTCGAACTCATTATAGAGTATACATTTCAAGATCAGGCACTTTTGAGGTGTGCTTTAACTCATTCCAGCGCAATCCCAACTGGGATAAATGACCATAAAATTCATAAGTCCGATACGTTACAATGGCATCATAACAATGAACGGCTTGAGTTTTTAGGAGACCGTGTCTTGGGACTTGCAATATCTGATTTATTGATTGAACGTTTCCCAATAGCCCCCGAGGGAGAATTGGCACGGCGATTTAACAATCTTGTGCGCAAGGAAGCCTGCGCAGTTGTGGCTCAGGAGATGAAGCTTGGTCAGTTTCTCATTATGGGAGAAGGAGAGCGCGAGAGCGGTGGGCAAGAGAAACCCGCTATTTTAGCAGATGCGTGTGAAGCAGTACTTGGCGCTCTTTTTTTGGACGGCGGATTTGATGCTGCAAAGCACTTTATTCGCCGTTTATGGGCGCCAAAAGTAAACACCTCAGATATTATTCCAACAGATCCAAAATCAGCATTGCAAGAATGGGCACAAAGTCAGAAACTGGCTCTTCCTAAATATATTGAAACCAAGCGTGATGGACCCGACCATGCTCCATTATTCACAACAGAAGTTCAAATCGATGGATTGCAGTCTGCTCAAGGGGTTGGCAACAGCAAGAGAGCGGCGGAACAAGCTGCTGCGAAAACGATGTTGCAACGCGAATGCATTTGGACAACAAGCGAAAAATCTTAAATGAATTGAAAGACATAAAAACAACATGCGTATTTTACTAACCAATGATGATGGCGTTGAAGCACCAGGATTGAAAATCTTACAATCTATCGCAGCAGAGCTTAGCGATGATGTATGGGTCATTGCACCTGAAACAGATCAGAGCGGAACATCACACTCCGTGACATTGCATGAGCCTTTGCGCATGAGGCAACTCAGCGAAAAGATTTTTGCGGTTCGGGGCACACCAACAGATTGCGTGATTATGGGTATTAAGCATGTGCTGAAAGAGACGCCACCCGATCTTGTATTATCTGGGGTCAACCGTGGGCAGAATATGGCAGATGATGTTGTTTATTCTGGAACAATTGCCGGAGCTATGGAAGGGATGCTGCTTGGTTTTCCATCAGTTGCTCTAAGTCTCGCCGTTGGGCTGCATCACGACAATTATGATATCAAATGGGAAACCCCACTTGCCAAAGGGCCTGACCTCATCCAAAAATTGTTACAAAACAAATGGCCCAAGGATGTATTTTTAAACATTAATTTTCCAGATTGCTTCCCAAAAGAAGTGCAAGAGACTTCGATTACAATGCAAGGCAAGAGAAACCAAGATCTGCTGAAGATAGAAGACCGTCTCGACATGCGAGGCCGGCCATACTTCTGGTATGGAGTTGAGCGCATGCGTTCCACGCCAGAGCCAGGAACCGATTTATGGGCGGTTTATAATAACAAAATCTCGGTCACACCACTTTATCTTGACCTTACCCACCCACAAACGTGTAAAGATTTATCGGATATATTTTAAGCCTACCATGGAGCTATATGGCCATCTCTCCGTTCATGTTACTCTCCAAGAGAACATAAGGTGAAATACTTAAGTGTTTTGCACGATACTTCTAAGTGCTCCCCCCTTTAGAGCCTGACCGAAAAGTAATTGTTTTATTTCAATGGGTTACAAACTAAAAATTTTATATATTTGATTTTGTGTTCTACATTTTCTCAATACATTCAATGTTAGAAGGTATTTTCATAATATTTGATAGCTGCATAACTCATTGTTTTTAAATACATACTTTTGAGTCAGACTCTTAGTGTCTGACCGAAAAGTTATTGAGTGATATCAAGGGATTATGATTCTCTGTGTTTTTGTCGAACATGGAGGATCAAATGCCTTGGGATGATA
>JBCCCO010000017.1:0-37441 GCA_039033475.1 Pseudomonadota bacterium
AACGGCAACCTCGACGGCCGTGGGCGACGACGCCGGACCAACAAAAGCGTTCCTAAAACTGTCGCAGAAGCTGGCGTTTCTCGCGCGCAGCCAGTCGGCACACCGCGCGTCATTTTGCAAACAAAACTATACATTAGTCGCAGTCTCTGAGCTGCGCTTAAGTGCGTATATTATAATCTATGAAATCCAGCGCTTTTGGGGATGAAAATGTAAAATACCCATCTATCAAATGATCTGATACATCCTCTATAGACTTATGTTGCCAGGTTGGAGAATAGCTTTTATCGATTAATGTGCTTTTAATTCCTTCTTTAAAATCCGAACTCTCAATAAAGTGGCACATGAGATTATAATCTAAGTTTAAGGCTTCCTTTAAATTCTGAAAGGTTTTTGCTTTTTGCAAGAGGCGCAAGGTTATTTTTAAACTCAAAGGTGATTTTTTCTGTAGTTCTTTCAGAATAGAAGTGGCCCACTCCTTATGCGAGCTATTGGATGCTTCCCCCTCCTCTTGCAATTTAGCAAATATGCCTTCTATGCTGTCAGTATCAAACGCTCTTTTTATAAACGGAATATGTTGATCTATGGCAGGTAAGCCAAAATCCTGATGTAACTCGTCAAGTATAGTATCAATTGGATCCGCTTCGTGCATAGCATTACGTATTTTAGGAAAATCTGAAGACCTCACGGTATGCGATGCAATTTCAAGAGCGTAACACTCGCTTGGTGATAAACTATGTCCGGTAAGCGCTAAATAGGTCCCAAGATGATTTGGCAAACGGGATAATAGATAACTCATCCCAACATCTGGAAATAAGCCTAAATTAATTTCCGGCATCGCAAACACAGCTTTTTCCGCCATAATGAAGTGGGTTCCATAAACACTTAAGCCAATTCCACCGCCCATGACATAGCCGTTAATTAAAGGCACGGTTGGCTTAAAAAAACTACAGACGGCCCAATCTGTTTCATATTCAGCTTTAAAGTATTGCTGTATAAGAGATTTATCATGTTCTAACGCCCATAGGATATATCGTACATCAGCACCTGCGCAAAAGGCTCTGTCATGAGCTGATTGCATAACAACGCCGTAGATATGCGGATCTTTGGCCCATTTTTTATAATTAGGTTTGATTGGGTTAATCATATCTAAGGAAAGAGCATTCAAAGCTTCAGGTCTATCTAACGTGATCAAACCGCAGCGATTTGAATTTTCTAAAGTAATATGTTGCTCACTCATCGTACCTTTGCTCTCCGAATTGTCTTTTTTGTTCACATCGTCCATTTTTGCTTTCATTTGAGTTGGGTATAGCTTTCTATTTTATTTGAGATACCGATGCGGAAATCATATGTATAGTTAAAATTGGATATTAGATCTGCTGATAATAAACACATGAAACGATTCTTACTTATTTTATCTATTATTCTCTTGCTCTCTGCTGCTTTGTCACAAATGACAGGAATGCCGTTGCCGTCACGCAATCCTGAGAAAATTAAGATACAATCTCGTGTCCCCGAAATACCGAGTGTTATTTTGCCCACGCGCAACCCTAACCGTGTTCAAACAGTTGATGCCTGGTCCATCGAACAAATAGCAGATGCGAAAAATGCATGCACACACATTTTGAAAGATATTCCTGTAGTTTATGATTTTATCCCCCCCGTTAAAAAGGGAGTTTGCGGTAACCCCTCCCCTATTTTGGTTCATACCATTGGAGATAACCCAGCAGTTAATGTATCCCCCCCAGCGCGAATGAACTGTGAGATGGCAGCCAAGCTCACACACTGGATGCAACATCACGTCCAACCTTTGAGTAATAAACTCTTGAACACGAAAATTATCGGTATGCGTAATATTGCGTCTTACGCGTGTCGTAGGAGATATGGCAATCCTAAGAAAAAGATGAGTGAACATGCTTTTTTTAACGCCATTGATATTGCAGGGTTTATCACCGCAGATGAGCGTAGGATTAGCCTTCTGAGAGATTGGGGGCCAACACGGCGCGAGATATTATCAGAAAAACTCAGAAAACAATTTGCCCTGGCTTTAAGCGCAAAAGTGAAAGCTTTTGAAGCAAATAAAGCAAAATGGAAAACGTCTCATCCTGTAAAGGTTACAAAAGGTACCCCCCACACCGCAACCAAAAATGAAAAGGCAAAATTACAAACAGTCAAGAGCATACCTCCATATCCATATTATAAAACCGCACAATCTTCAGAGAATCATCAAGCGTTCTTAAAGCCTGCGCGCATCCAAGAAATCTCTGTACAAAATGTCTTTCCTTTACCGATACCGAAATCAAAGTACGTTTCCTTGCAAAGAAACTTAGGGCGGAGAAACTTTCCCCAAATGGCGGAAGATCCCACAGGTAGGCCAAAAAATGAGGACATCTCTGTTTTTTTAAGGAAAATCCATCAAAAAGCATGCGGAATATTTCACACTGTGCTAGGACCTGAGTCGAATGATGCGCATAAAAACCACTTTCACTTTGATCTCGCAAAGCGGAAATATAAAGCTTATTGTGAATAATTTTTTCGAGAATAGCTATTACTAGAAATGAAACTTCAGGTCGAAAGTAATGACAGAGCCAACTCAACTTAAGCCAGGTGCGCAAACGGTAACATTCCAAGAAACCTTGGAGATGCCAAACCCCGGTTTCCCAGCTGTTCGGATGCGCCGCACACGTCAAAATGAATGGAGCCGTCGTCTCGTTCAAGAAACAGTACTGAGCGTTAATGACCTCATATGGCCGTTGTTCATTGTTGAGGGCACAAACGTGAAAACGCCTATTGATTCTATGCCTGGTGTTGACCGACTCTCTCCAGATCTTTGCGTTAAAGCTGCTGAGTATGCATACTCCTTGGGTATCCCAGCTATTGCTGTTTTTCCATACACAGATCCAGACTTGCGAGCAGAAGATGCACAAGAAGCATTCAATCCCAACAATCTGGTTTGCCGTACCGTTCGGGCTATCAAACAGGCCGTCCCAGATATCGGTGTCATTTGTGATGTTGCGCTTGATCCTTACACATCCCATGGCCATGACGGACTTCTACAAAACGGTGTAATTGATAATGATCTAACAATTGAAGCCTTAATCGCGCAAAGCTTAAATCAGGCCCAAGCTGGATGTGATATATTGGCCCCATCAGATATGATGGATGGCCGGATTGGAGCTATTCGCTGTGAGCTTGAAGCAGAAGGCTTCCAAGACACTCTTATTATGTCTTATACGGCGAAGTATGCCTCTGCATTTTATGGTCCATTCCGCGATGCTGTCGGTTGCTCCAATACGCTAAAGGGAAATAAAAAAACCTATCAAATGGATATTACCAATTCAGATGAAGCGCTACGGGAGGCCGAACTTGATATTGCTGAAGGCGCTGACATGATCATGGTAAAGCCGGGCATGCCTTATCTTGATGTTCTTCATAGGCTGAAAACAACATTCTCTATGCCAACATTTGCGTATCAGGTTTCTGGTGAATATGCGATGGCGATGGCTGCTGTAGAAAACGGATGGTTAGACTACGATAACGTTATGCTCGAGAGCTTAACAGCATTCAAAAGAGCTGGCGCTGATGGCATTTTGACATATTTTGCGCCTAAAGCGGCTGAAAAGTTAAAAAGCACAGGACCTGTTAATGTCCAAAAGCACTTGCAGGCTGTTAATCTCAATAAGCCCTAAATTGCCATTCTTCATTCCTAATATAATTTGTAAAGTTTCATGATTGAATCTTTTATATCGACAATTCCAAATTTTCATATGTACTTTACTTTCGCAATCATATTGTTTGCGATTGTTTTGTTTGTATCGGAAAAAATCAGTCTGGAAATTTCTTCTCTTGTTATTGTCCTGACTCTGCTTTTGATTTTTTCGCTTGCACCGTTCCATCATCCAATCCATGGCAAAGTAGATGAAACCATTATTCTAAGTGGATTTGCCAATCCAGTTCTATTTACAATTATCTCGCTTTTAATTATCGGCCAAGGCCTGTTTCATACCGGTGCCGTTGAGCGCCCAGCGCAAATGATTGCAAAACTTAGCCAGTTTGGCATTGTAATCGCCTTTACTGTAACTCTATTAACAGCTGGTGTGATCAGCGCGTTTTTGAACAACACTCCTGTTGTTGTCATTTTCATCCCTATTGTTGCAGCCATTGCGGCACGTTTAGATAAATCTCCAGCGCACCTGTTAATGCCCTTAAGTTTTATCACAATATTAGGCGGCATGGTCACTTTAATTGGATCATCTTCCAACTTGATTGTTGCCAATTTAGCAGAAGCAACTGGTATGCCCCCCATTGGATTTTTTGATTTTTCGATACCAGGGCTTATGTTGGCAGGACTTGGCTCTCTCTATGTGATGTTTATTTTGCCCTATATCATTACGCCGCGCCAAACCATGAGTTCTATACAAAACATTTCAAAACAAAGCGGACGGCAATTTCTGGCTCAAGTTACGATTGATCCACAGCATCCGTGGGTTGGTGCTACAGCGAATGCTGGCATGTTTCCCGATCTAGAAAAAATTACCGTGCGGTTGGTACAGCGCGGCGACCAACTTATCCTGCCCCCCTTTGAGGATGTCGTGATTGAAAGCGGAGATCACGTGATCATTGCGGCGACCCGCCAAGTTTTAGCTGATTACATCAAAAAGCAAAAAGCCACTCTACCACAACGACAGCTTGATTCTTTGCGAAAACGCCTTAGTAATGGAGAGGATGCTAACGTCCAAGACACGGACTCACGCGCGCAACTTACTATGGTTGAAGCTGTGGTCAGTCCTGGCTCAAGGCTTATTGGCCGAACAATTGAGCAAGCTGCTATTTTAGCCGATACTGGATGCGCAATTTATGGTCTGCAGCGGCAAAGCCGGATGCTGCGTCGTCCTATGCACGATATTACACTAGAGGCTGGAGATGTTTTGCTCTTGCTGGGCTCACGCCATGCCATTCGCAGTCTACGGGCTAACCGAGCAATGATTATGCTCGAATGGTCTGCATCAGATATCCCAACAACGCATCATGAAAAACATGCGATTTTTATATTTGCGAGCACAATTTTCTTGGCTGTCAGTGGTTTTGTACCGATTGTGCTAGCCGCTCTTGCAGGGGCTGTTGGCATGATTGTGATGGGATGTTTGAATGTTCGCCAAGCTTCCAGAGCTATAGATCGGCGGATATATCTGCTGGTTGGAACCGCCTTCGCCTTAGCTGAACCATTACGAATTACAGGTGGGGCAACCTTTATTGCCGATAATGTGGTTAGTTTATTTCATGGTCTTGGGCCGGCCGTGATTTTATCCGCCTTTTTTCTGATTACAGCCATTTTGACCAATTTCCTTAGCAATCATGCAACGGCTGCTCTGCTTGCTCCGATTGCCGTAAAAACAGCGCAACAAGTTGGCGTCCCGACTGAGGCTTTTGTCTATGGGCTAATTTTTGCCTTAAATTGCTCTTTTGCTACACCTATTGCCTATCAGACAAATCTTATCGTTATGGGACCGGGACATTATCAATTCAGGGATTACTTCTATGCCGGTCTCCCTCTCATCATCATTATATGGCTCGCATATTCCATTTTTGCACCCATATACTTTGGGTTTTGAGCTGGGCGCTAGTGCAATTTAAATTCCCCATCAACATATGCAAATTCTGCGGGCTTGATCAGTTTGGTATGGGCAATGCGTATAGAATGCAAAGGGCCATCCAAATGATTTGACCAAAAATCTAAAAACTTTTTAAGCCGGGGAAATTGAGGAGAAATATCATATTCTTGCCAAACATAAGATTGAAGAAGATCCTGGTAATCAGGCAAATGATACAAAATTTCAGCCGTAGTTAGGTTGTAGCCTTTCAATTGTTGTACAAAGTTTTGATCCACAAGCTTGTCCTTATAAATACATTAAATTGAACTTTTTAAATTTTCGTATTGAAAGTTTAAAAAATTATCAATAAAGCATAACAGGAAAAGCAATTTTTTTCATTAAAATTATTTAAAATCAATAAGTTAGCAGCTAAAGATAGAGAGTGCTGCTATTTTAGCCATCAGCTTTGCTCACCGATTTGAAGAACGCGAGCCTTTTGCAAAAGATGATTGCGATCCAATTTAAAGTGACTGTTAATCCACTCGTTCTTTAATTCCAAGAGCGTTCCACCAAGGATACTACCTTGCGAAAATCCGAGAGTAATGAGATCCGAACCAGAAATTGGAAAAATGGGTGGGCTCCAGCGTTCTGGCAAAGTCAAAATTTCATGCCATGCCGTTTCATTGTTAAAATCTGAAGAGCGCGCCCACCTGATGAGAATAGTTTTTTGATAATTTTCTTGGCCTAACAAAAACAAATCTCGTTTGGCGTTTTCTAGAGAAGGGAGGCAACAATCAGACGGCGTAATACTGGCAGCCAATTTAAGAGCTTTGCGATCCGACCGACTAAGCTTGAGACGTTCAGAAAGAAAAATAGCATCTTTTGATGTGTAGATACTTAGCGCAGCAAGACATAAAATAGAATCAGGTTTTGTACCAAGCGTCTTATAAATTCCAATCAGATTATCTAAATGTGATAACCGAACAGCTTGACATAGAACATGAGCTAACACCCCATAACGAAACATCAACTGGACACCATCATAAGCCATGGGAGCGCATAGCAGCCGAAGCATTTCTGAGGCAACCCGCTCACCAGAAAGTTTACGTAAACCGTTATGGTGCCTCGTGCATGCGTTAATGGAATTTAAATCCAACGTGCTAAGATGATATTGCGCTTGAAAGCGAAAAAAGCGTAAAATCCTTAAATAATCTTCCTTTATCCGCGCATTGGCATCGCCAATAAAGCACAAACGTTTTTGTAAAATATCTTGATATCCATTGAGCGGATCATAAACATGGCCATGCTGATCCGCATATAATGCATTGATCGTGAAATCTCGACGCTGCGCATCTTCCGTCCAATTGTAAGTTGCAGCAACTTTGGCATGGCGTCCATCTGTTTCAATATCGCGGCGCAGAGTTGTAATTTCAAAGCTACGGTCTTCAATACATAAAGTGATTGTTCCATGGGCGAGCCCTGTTGGGATAGCCCGCATATTCGCTTTGCCAGCAAGACGCAAAACATCTTCAGGCAAAGCCGTTGTCGCAAAATCAATATCTTTGATGGGATAGCCAAGCAACGCATTGCGCACAGCTCCGCCAACAACTCTGGTTTCAAAGCCATGAGGCTTGAGTAATTCAAAAA
Organism: Pseudomonadota bacterium; assembly: GCA_039033475.1. Classification (GTDB taxonomy): domain Bacteria; phylum Pseudomonadota; class Alphaproteobacteria; order Rhizobiales; family CBDHHC01; genus JBCCCO01. The sequence goes on from JBCCCO010000017.1 coordinate 7,236, forward strand.
CGGACTGTACCGCTGGATGAAAAATCCAATCAGAAGTGTGATCATCATTAAGGGTGAGAATGGGCTCTTGTGTCACATTTTGTAACCGCTACAAAAAAAGTAAGACTATGAAATTAAGTTACAACCGTCCGCCAGACCATAATACAAGCCCCATAATGGAAAAAACAGCAAGTATAGAGCCAATTGCACTTAGAAGAGGATAAGGCGCATTCGTCCAAATTGTATCACCAGGCTTAATTTTTTCCTGAAGAAAAAAGGAATACGTAATAGCATACACAAAAAAGGGCAGCAAAAACGAAAAAAGGGCGATAAGTAAAATACGAATCATAAGTGATACAACCTCTCATATAGGCTATGTAGGATGCCCGCAGTGGCACCCCATATGTAATGATTTTTATAAGGCATTGCATGATAATACCGCACCTTGCCCTGCCATGATAGAGAATGTTTTTGATGATTAGCAGAGGACATCAGAAAGGCAAGCGGTACATCAAAAACATTGGCCACTTCTTTTGGATCAATTTTGGCAACAAAGTCACGCTCAATGAGACCAACAACAGGCGTGATGCAAAACCCCGTCACAGTAAGATATGGATCTAAATAACCAATCGTGCGGCATGAGGTCTCGTGAAGGCCAATTTCTTCGTTGGCTTCACGCAGAGCCGTTGTAAGCAAATTATGGTCCTGAGATTGAGCTATACCGCCTGGGAAAGAAATTTGTCCGGGATGGTGGGGCAAATCTTCACTACGTTTGGTAAAAATAATGCAAGGCCCATGCGGCCTTGAAATAACAGGTATCAAAACGGCGGCAACATACTTTATCTGAGGAATAAGAGCTGGATGCAAATCAGGATTAAGCTGATGGTCCCCCAACACTTTCGGAAGGCTTTGGTGATCAATCTTAGGAACATCAGCGCTTAGGAATTGCCTTGCACGTTTTTCAAAATCAGATATGGAAAATGCATTTTCTGTGTTTATGGTAGTGTTTTGCGTATTGTCCATAAAAATCTTTATTGAACTTATTCAGATCATGTTTATATAATAATATCAGTCACATAAGTTGCGGCGATATTGTTAAAAAACGCCTACAACTATATGTTATTATTTGAGTTTTATTATACTGTCAGTATATTCCAAATGTACTTAGACGATCCTATAGTGAATATAACTAGTGCATTTATCAATTGAATTTTGTGATAAAGTGCTATTCAATAAAATAGAGATGATGAATACCATACAAACTGATCAAGATATTGTTGAAGACATTGAACTTGTTAGCGGAAAACTTCGCCAAGTCAAAGAGGCCACAGCAGCAGTCATATTTGGGCAGGATCGCGTTATTGATTTGGCGCTGACTACCTTGCTATCTGGCGGACATTGTTTACTTATCGGCGTGCCAGGACTTGCAAAGACCAGTCTGGTTGAAACCTTTGGCACAGTGTTGGGGCTTGACAATAAACGCATCCAATTCACACCAGATTTGATGCCATCTGACATTGTTGGTTCAGAAGTTCTTGAAGAGAATGAATTGGGAAAACGTGACTTTCGTTTTATCAAAGGCCCAGTCTTCACCCAACTTTTAATGGCCGATGAAATCAACCGGGCAAGCCCTAAAACTCAATCTGCATTGCTTCAAGCTATGCAAGAGTATCATGTGACTTTTGCAGGCGCACGTCATGACATTCCAACGCCATTTCATGTCCTGGCCACACAAAACCCGCTAGAGCAAGAAGGAACATATCCCCTTCCTGAAGCACAGCTTGACCGGTTTATCATGCAAATTGATGTTGATTATCCAGATGAAGCCTCAGAGCGTAAAATGCTATATGCCACAACCGGGACAGATCAGAGAAGCTTACGGGCAGTGTTCTCACCAAATGAGCTATTAATTTCTCAAAAACTGGTCCGTCAAATTCCTATCGGGGAACAAGTTGTTGATACTATTTTAAAATTGGTCCGCTCAGCCCGCCCAGGTGGGGGAGCAACTGAGGAGATGGAAAAACGTATTGCGTGGGGACCAGGACCGCGTGCAAGCCAGTCGTTTATGCTTGCCGTAAGAGCACGCGCCTTACTGGACAACCGTTTAGCTCCGTCAATTGATGATGTGATTGAGTTAGCAGAACCTATTTTAAAACATCGTATGGCCTTAACATTTGCAGCACGCGCTGAAGGATGGCATATTAATGATGTTATCAAAAAATTATGCCTACAGTTCGTCTAAAATGTTTTTGTAAAAGAGCAAAAAGAAGTAACAGGGTTGAAAGAAGTAGGACAATTCAAACGTGCATACCGTTGCGGATCAACAGCACAGTTTCAAAAATATTGAGGCAAAAGCGAGTGCCCTTGCCAGGACTATGCCGGAGCTATTCATTGAAGCTCAAAAAGTTGCCCATACCGTTGCCTATGGTGTGCATGGCAGGCGCAGGGCTGGGCCAGGTGAGACGTTTTGGCAATTTAGGCACTATCAACATGGTGATGCATTAAACCAGGTAGACTGGCGCCGATCAGCTGGATCTGATATTTTATACGTCCGGCAGCGTGAGTGGGAAGCGGCCCACACTATGTGGATATGGCCTGATATGTCTACTGGAATGCAATTCCAATCGCATCTGGCACCTATGAGCAAAGAAGAAAGAGGCCTCATTATCACGTTTGCCTTAAGCGAACTCTTGATTAAGGCCGGTGAGCGGGTTGGGCTATTGGGGTTATCGACACCAATGATTGCACAAAATGCACCCCAAAGAATGGCTGAAATATTAATAAATGCCTGTCAACAAAACCGCATGCCCGCGAATTTACCTCCTGAAAATGTGAATATTTCAGCATCGTCAGAGTGCATTTTATTAAGCGATTGTTTAGAGCCCGTTGATACCTTTATTGATCGTTGTACACGCATTGCGGCACTTGGGGTACGTGGTCATATTGTGCAAATTCTAGATCCGGTAGAAGAAACCTTCCCTTATGAAGGACGTATTGAATTTCATAGCACAGGGGGCGCTGAGCGCGTTTTATTTCATAAAGCCCAAAATGTAAAACAGGCCTATCAAAAGAGCTTGGCAGATCACAAGGCAGAACTTCAAATGTCATTGAAGGCGTTAGGCTGGACATATTGTATACACCACACAGACCGTCCGGCAGGTGAACTTTTGCTCAACTTGTATACCAAAGTTTCTGGAACGCAGAATACTCTGTCTTATCCTGGAATAAAACATACTAAAGAAGACGATGGATACTTTGATACGGTGCGAGTAGAATCCGGAGCCAATGCATGATTATTCTCGGCCCACTTGGATTTTTACAGCCCTTATTCCTCACAGCATTATTCGCCTTGCCGTTATTATGGTGGCTGCTCCGTCTCATTCCGCCTAAGCCAAAGCAGGTCTGGTTTCCCCCCTTACGTCTTCTGTTTGCCTTAGAGTCTCAAGAGCAGACCTCACATCATACTCCATGGTGGCTTTTAGTATTACGCATGCTCGTGGTGGCGCTAATCATCCTCGCTCTTGCAAACCCTGTTTTAAACCCCAAACAGTTTACTGAAAAAACAGATGCAAAAGCTCTTGCCATTTTAATTGATAATGGCTGGGCCTCTGCCAATGATTGGGATCAACGGGTGAACACATTAAACGCCTTTTTATTTCAAGCTGAACAAAGCGACCAACGTGTGATTGTACTGCCAACTGCTAATGTTGATAATGTGCGAAATCGTCAGCTCCGTGCTAAATTCCATCCTGCAAAATTGGCCAAAGAAACAAGTGTTGATTTGGTGCCTAGACCTTTTGAGCCTGAACGCATGGAAACGCTGGAAGTGCTGTCAAACCTTCTCAATACACGTGAAAACAAAAACTTAAAAACCTCGATTGAAATCATTTGGTTAAGTGACACACTCGATTATGGTTCGGCGCAGCAAGCGATGCAAAAAATGGCAGAATTGGTATCAGGTAACGCAAATTTGCGCATCGTGCGCAAACAGGCAAATGGCGTGCTAGCGCTATCCTCAAGCTCAAATGCAACATCTGGCCAACTTGAAGCCAAAGTTATCAGAGCACAGTCCGGGCTGCCGCACCAGGGCTATGTTCATGCTTTCAATAGTAAAGGCAACCGCCTTGGCGAAGCGGCTTTTCGATTTGAACCTCAACAGATAGTTGCGAAGACAACATTCGATCTCCCACTTGAATTGCGCAATGAAATCACCCGGCTGGAAGTAGCTGGAGAAAATTCAGCCGGCGCTGTAACGTTGCTTGATTCACAATCCAGACGACAACATATTGGCCTTATTTCAGGAGAATCTGTTGATGATTCCCAGCCCCTACTCTCACCTCTGTATTATATCAAAAAAGCGCTGCAACCTTTTTCCGATTTAATCATTCCAAATGATATCAATATCAATGAGGCCGTTGATAACGTATTACAACAAAAAGCTTCTGTTCTCATGATTGCTGATATAGGTCACCTATTAGGAAGCACAGAAAAGCGATTAACCACATGGATCAATGATGGCGGCATTCTGGTGCGCTTTGCTGGCCCTAGATTGGCCCAAAAAGGAGATGGTTTGTTACCTGCTCCTCTAAGGCAAGGAGGGCGCATTTTGGGTGGTGCACTGTCTTGGGATGCGCCTCAAACACTCTCTGCTTTCGAAAGAGAAAGCTTATTTTATGGCTTAAAAGTCACCGAAGAAATTTTAATTTCCAGACAAGTCTTAGCAGACCCTGCGAATACAACGCTTGATAACCAAGTTTGGGCGCGCTTAAGTGACGGAACCCCTTTAGTGACAGCACAAAAACGCGGCAAAGGTTGGGTGGTACTCTTTCATGTCACCGCTAATCCCGACTGGTCGAATTTACCTTTGTCGGGGGTTTTTGTGGAAATGCTAAAGCGTATCCAGGAATTATCACAGTTCACCCCTCTGGCAAACAAGAGTACTCAATCAGAACAAGCAACCAGCACTGAGCAGGAAAATGCCTCTGTGGAATCCCTCCAGCTTACGCAAAAAGAACTGTTAAATGCAGCCCAAGTTCTCAATGGTTTTGGTCAGCTTGTAGAACCATCAAGTCAAGTTAAACCATTAAGCATGGAACAACTCACCATAACCAAACCCGGTCCATCCCATCCACCTGGGTATTATGGTCCGTTAGAAACAACACGCGTCTTAAATTTGATAACCGAAAAAACGGTTTTACGACCAAATACTTATAACACGACAAATGCGATCTATTTAAATTATGAAACACCAAATGCTATGAAACTTCAGCCATGGATCATGTTTGCAGCACTCAGTCTTTTTCTCATAGATGCACTGATTATTGTCATCATGAGCTGGGGGATTGGCAGAGCAATGACAGCACGAGCTGCAATTTTATTGGGCTTTACTATACTAGTATCGGCTATCTTCGCCCTCCCCTCGACTAAGATCTATGCTCAAAATCTCACTAATGAAACTGGTAAAAGCAATATAAAAGAGGAAAATAAAGCAGCGTATGATTTTGCTCTGAGCTCAACGTTAAAGACCAAACTCGCCTACGTTATGACAGGCAATAATGAAGTTGATAACATCTCAAAATTTGGTCTGTCCGGTTTAAGCCGTGTTTTGGCCGCCCGCACTGCAATCGAGCCGGCAGAACCTGTCGGCCTTAATATTGAAAGTGACGAGTTGGTCTTTTTCCCATTTTTGTATTGGCCTATATTGCCGGATGCTGCCGCTCTAGATGACACAACCCTTGCAAAAATCGATTCCTACGTCAAAAATGGTGGTATGATTTTATTTGATACCAGGGATTATCAAAATAGCGCTCAAGTCAATATGCTTGGCAATGCACCAAGTGCGATCGCGCTACAAAGAGTTATTGGCCAATTAAATATTCCTCAATTAGAGCCTGTTCCAGAAGATCACGTTTTAACCAAATCATTTTATCTGATGCGGAGTTTTCCCGGCCGCTGGGAATCTGGTGTATTATGGGTTGAAAGTCGGTCAAAGCAAAAGCCCGGACGCCAGGCCAGACGCGCTGATGGCGTTAGCTCTATTCTCATCACGTCAAATGATCTTGCCGGGGCTTGGGCGCTTGATAATAATAACCGCCCATTATTACCAACTGTTCCCGGAGGTGAATTTCAACGTGAAATGGCTTTTCGAACTGGAATAAATATTATCATGTACGCTTTGACCGGGAATTATAAAGCAGATCAAGTGCACGTCCCAGATTTATTGCGCCGCCTCGGACAATAAAGCAAACTTATGTCACAAGAATTAGGTTTACATAAATCATGAATTGGTCCTTAGAGTTTTATCCACTCCTTCCAGGCGTTCTTCTTTATGTGGCCGTTGGGTTATCCTGCCTCGTTAGCCTGATATTCGTGCTAACACACAAAACCAGATCTGTTTTACGCATAACCGCCTTTGTGCTCCTCGTCTTTGCACTCTTTAATCCTCATATCAAAACTGAAAACCGTGAATCTCTTAAAAACATTGCCGTTGTTATCAGTGATGAAAGCTCAAGCCAGAAAATAGCCAACCGACCACAAATAACACAAAGCATAAAACAACAGCTCAAGAACCGTTTAGAGAAAATTCAAAATCTTGAAGTGCGCTGGATTACGGGTCAAAATAATAAAGACAATAAAAAAGAAGAAACGGCTGTCTTTAGAGATCTCAAAAAAGGCCTGGCAACGATTCCATCGGATCGATTGGCTGGTGTTTTTATCATCACAGATGGCCAGATTCATGACATTCCCAAAAAGCCAGAAGAGTTGCAGCCTGCCGCCCCGGTCCATACCTTGATTACAGGGCAAAAGACCGAGATTGATCGTCGCATTGATATTATGGAGGCGCCGCGTTTTGGTATTGTTGGCTCATCGGCAAGCATTAAATTGCGTGTTATGGAGTATGGCACCGGAAAAACCCCTAAAGGTCTCGCAACCCTTAATATCATGCGTGAAGATGAACCTCCTGAAGAAGTTCGAATTGAAGTTGGAGAAACCTTGGAAATACCTATGAGTTTCCCCCATGCAGGAGCCAATTATATTGAAATTGAATTACAAGCCATACCCGATGAGTTAACCTTGGCCAACAATAGATTGGCTATAGTGGCACAAGGCGTGAGAGAGAACTTGCGGGTTCTTTTAGTCTCGGGTGAACCCCATGCAGGAGAGCGTACATGGCGCAATTTATTAAAATCTGATGCATCTGTTGACTTGGTACACTTCACAATTTTACGCCCTCCAGAAAAACAAGATGGTACCCCTATAAATGAATTGTCCCTAATCGCCTTTCCAACGCGTGAGCTATTTTCTGAAAAACTAGACCAATTTGACCTGATTATTTTTGATAGATATCGCAGGCGCGGTGTATTGCCTTTGCTTTATTTGGAAAATATTTCACGCTATGTAGAAAAAGGCGGCGCTATTCTGGTTGCAACAGGGCCAACATATGCAAGTCCGATGAGCTTGTATCAAACACCTCTGGCTCAGATTTTGCCTGCGGCCCCTACCGGGAATGTCATAGAACAAGCCTATAGAGCACAAATTACAAAGGCTGGACAAAGGCACCCGGTAACACGCGGTTTACCAGGTAGTGCATCTCTCAAGTCAGCAAATGCCACACCCAGTTGGGGGAGTTGGTTCAGGCTGGTTCAAGCCACATCTCATGCAGGCAACGTGTTAATGGAGGGGGTAGACAAAAACCCATTGCTTGTGCTCAACAGACTTGGCGAGGGTCGTGTTGCCATTTTATTATCAGACCATGCATGGCTCTGGGCGAGAGGATATGAAGGTGGTGGACCGCATACGGCTCTATTGCGCAATTTAGCCCATTGGTTGATGCAAGAGCCTGATTTGGAAGAAGAGTATTTAACGGCAACAACAAAGGGGAGTCGTATTATTATTGAACGGCGTTCCATGGAAAACAAAATAGATGATATCTCTGTGCGCTACCCTAACGGCGCTGAAAAACAACTGGAACTAGAGCAGGTTTCACCTGGGATTTGGCAACGCCAGATTGATGTGGAAGAAACTGGGTTATATCGTTTTTCCTCTGACAGTTTAACTGCGTTAGCGCATTCAGGTCCGCTCAATTCACGTGAAATGACAAAAGTTACAGCAAGCGATGAGGCTATTCAACCTGTCTTAAAACACACAGGTGGCGGTGTATTTTGGTTTGCACAGCACGATCCGACGAAGTTAAAGACACCACGCATCATCATGACGAACAAAAAAGCGAAAATGTATAGCAAAGACTGGATCGCCTTGCATGACCGAAAAGCCTATGAAGTTAAAGGGGCAAAACTCATCCCTCTTCTCAATAGCATACTCGCCCTTGCTTTATTACTCGGGCTTTTGGCGACAACCTGGTACCGCGAAGGTCGGTAAGGAACTTGCAGAATACCACTGTAATACAAGTTCACATTAGATCTGCCTCATATATAAAAGTTCTTTGATTGCCGCTGCGAATATGATTCAAGATGACAAGCAGAACGGAGAGGTTTGTCATGGGAAAAGCCGTTTCACTCATTACGGGTTATTCACTTACGCATCCCTTTGATCTTTTGCTACGATGTCGCACAGTCGAGAACACACTTAGGATCCAGAATACGCTATCGCCTATCGGCTGCTTGAGCGTCGGCCCGGATGGCTCAAATTTGAAGAAAAATGCTCCGGTGCCAGAAAACAGTTTTTGGTCTATGGTATAATTTTTTAAAGTAAGATCACCATATTTCTCTTGAGTTTCCTGCCTGCGAGTGGATGACGGTTGTGAGGGGTATATATTTTTTACCATCGTACATCCTAAAAGTTCTTGTTTGCATCAGACAGTGTGCTCAAACCAAAATCGTCCAAAATAGAATAGATGGCAGGCACCACAAAAAGCACCAGTAATGTTGAGGCTATAAGGCCGAACGCAAGACTGGTAACGAGAGGTATTAGAATTTGAGCTTGAAGGCTGGTCTCAAGTAACATAGGGAGTAATCCCAAAACGGTTGTTAGAGAGGTTAGGAAAATCGCACGGAAGCGGGCCCTGCTTGCCAGTGGGGCCACGTCTGCCACTGTGACATCTGGGGTGTGCCGGTCTTTAATGAAGTTCACTAGCAGAATGGAATCATTGACAACAACGCCAGCCAGGGCAATAAAGCCAAGCATACTAGGCATTGTAAAGTCTAATCCCAGCAGAATATGGCCAATAATTGCGCCAATAAAAGCAAACGGTATCACAACCATTACGACTATGGGTTCAACATAACTGCGGAATTGAAAACTGAGCAGTAAGAAAACGCCAATCAGGCCAATGATAAATCCATTAATCATAGAGCCTTGTGTTTTCCCAGCTTCATTGTTCTGGCCTTGAATGGCGAGCTTAATATCGGGATACTGCTTTTTGAGCTGCGGTATAAATCGATTGGTTGTATCTAGCACAATTTCATTCGCGTTTGCGATGCGCGTATCGACATCACCCTGAACAGAAACTGTATTCATCCCGTCAATGCGAGTAATTTTTGCATAGCCACGAGCTTGCGAGAGGTTTGCAATGGCGGAAAGGGGAATAAGAGAGCCATCAGATGTGGTGATGTGAAACTGTTCCAGATCTGAAATGCTATTTTTGTCTTCTGAATTTAAGCGGACATCAATTTCATAGGACTCTGAGCCAAGCTGTATCTCACTTGCTGTGCTGCCATAAAAGGCCTTGCGCAACTGATCGGCAACGGTATTGGCATCAACGCCGAGGCTCTTTGCCCCTTCTGCCAATCTGACTTGAATTTCAGGTTTGCCGGGCCGGAGGTCATCAGAAATATTAAAACTGCCTTGGTATTGTCGCAACCAATTTTGCAAAGCAACTGAAGCTTGTTTTAAGTCTTCCAAGTTGTTGCCTTGAAGGCGAAGATCTATGGCAAGGCCGGCAGGCCCCATTGTTGATTCTGCAAATTTGATGAAAATGACATCCGGCAAATCGCCAGTTTTCTTCAACCAAAGGGACAAGATTTCATCATTGGTGCTGTTGCGCACTTCATTGCTGAGTAGATCAGCTGTCACGGTTGCGATATGAGAGCCGCTTTCATTGGCATCGCTGTTTTTGTTATATTGCACTGAAATGTTTTTGATCAAAGATGCGTTGGCTGTTTCATTTGGTTGCAGTTGCTCCCCCACATTACGAATTGCTGTTGTGACCTTTGCCACAACCTCTTTTGTTTTTGCAAGAGGTGTGCCTTGCGGCAATAAAATGCGCGCTTGTAGTGTATCTCCATCAATATCGGGAAAAGCTGAGAATTTAACGAGGCCTCCTGCCATGGCTGAAACAGCAAGCAACAGTAAGCCAACCGTAACACCGGTTGTCAGATAACGCCATTTGACAGTGGCATCAGCATATTTGCCGACAATGTTTTCCCGCATCCAAGACAAGGAATCCTCAGCCCAAACTTGAAGTTTCGCACGAGAATTTTGATCTTGTAAAGAATGGCTCAAATGGTTGGGTAATATGAGAAATGCTTCAACAAGTGAGACCACAAGCACACAGAGCATAACAATAGGCACAACGCTTAAGATCGCGCCGATATCTCCTTTCAAAAAAGCAAGTGAGCCAAAGATGCAAATCGTTGTTGCAAAAGAGGAAAAAACGCCTGGCAAGACTTGGTAGCAGCCATCAATAGCAGCTTGCAGGGGTGGCTTTCCCTTTTCAAGTTGGCTAGCGATATTTTCGGAAATAACGATGGCATCATCCATGAGAAGACCAATTACAATTAATAAGGCCACCATTGTGAGCATGTTAATGGAATAGCCAATGAACACCATAACTGCAAAAGCTCCCATAAAGGCAACGGGCAAGCCCATGGTGATCCAAAAGGAATACCGTAAACCAAAAAACAACCACATCGCAAGAAAGACCAAGAACAAGCCTTGAGACATGTTATATATCAGGAGTTCTAAGCGATCTCGCACAACAGAGGAGACATCATTGGTGACTGTGAGTGCAACGCCAGGTGGGACGATCGCTCTTTCATGTTTCAAAAATGCATTTACGGCATCAATAACATTTAGCGTATCTTCATACTCCGTCTTGGTAATGCGAAGTAATGCTGCCGGCTTACCATTGAAAATAAACTTTTCTTCATCCAGTTCAAAGCGATCTGTAATTTCTGCAATATCTCCCAGCAAGACTTGTCCGCCTTTCTCGCTGCCTATAATCACCAAATCCTGAAACTCCTCAGTTTGTTTGCGTTCATTGGTAAATCGGATGAGAATTTCAGAATCATCTGATTGAATATTGCCAGCTGGCAAATCCAGGCTTTGTTTTGATATGGTATTGGCGATATCAGAGATGCTAAGCTCAAGTTGTCGCAACACTGCATCCTTAAGCACAATACGGATTTGATGGTCAGAAAAACCTTCAATCTCAATTTTGGGAATACCACCCCATTGCAGCATGCGCCTCTTGACATCTTCAGCATAGGCCTTGAGCTCTATTTTATCTTCAGGGCCAGTTACGGCAACAGATGCTACAAAATCAGTGCGGCCAAGTTGTCTGATAATAGGTGTTTCAACATTGTCTGGAAAGTCATTAATAGCTTCGATTTCTGTTTTCACATCAGAGAAAAAGCGATCGAGATTACCACCTTCTATCATTTCGATTTCAGCGGTTGCTAATGCTTCTCTAGAATTGCATAAGACTTCTGTAATATTATCAACGCCATCAACAGCATCTTCAATACGTCGGCATACGGCTTGTTCCACATCCTCTGGACGTGCCCCGGGATAGGCAATGGTTACACTGACTTTTCGGGGCTCGATGCGGGGAAATGTTTCACGTTGCAGATTTGGTAATGCGAATAAACCAACAACCAAAAAAGCGATCATGAGAAGATTAGCGGCAGTTGGGTGGGCGGCAAAAAAACGGATCACTGCACATTCTCCTCAGCAGACAGAGCAGCTTGAGCGCGCAGACTGTCATATAATGATGTGTCTTCAGTCGTGCGAAGCAGCATGTTCGGGATCGCAGGACTAAGGTTGCTCACAACTATATTGTCACCCGGCGCAATGCCACTGGCAATAACGGCTAAATTGCCTTGGACAAGAGCAACTTTAACGGGGCGAATTTCAAGACGGTTGTCTTTATTCACAATATAAACTGTGTCGTTATGTAGCGCTGCGCGGGGCATCACAATTTGATTTTTTATGGGGTCGGTACGCAATTCAGCCTCAACAAACAAACCTTTTAAGAGCGGAGGGCGTTTACCAGGTAAAACTTTTTTATAATGATCATCAACGGTTAAAATAATGCCAATTGATCGTGTTTTTGGGTCAACTGTATCACTGATACGGGGAACTTCTGCCCGCCATTCAATGTTATCTAAACCAGATTTCATGCGGATAATACCGTACAGTCCAATGCCTTTTGCCAGCCTTTGAAAAGTACCGGGTGTAACCACAACAGGAGCCGTTGAAGATCTTGCAACGCGAAACATTTGCGACAACAAGCGCAAGGGAAATTGAGCTTCAACTTCAGCAACTTTAGTGCTATCAGCGGTTCCAATCGTCGTTCCAACGCCAACATATTGTGTGACTTCAACGTTGGCTTCAGAAATCCGGGCATTGAATGGTAACGTTATCTTAGTGCGCTGCAAATTCAGTTTTGCTGTCTCCAGATCTGCTTTATTAATCGCAATTTGTTCTTGCTGCGCCTTCTTTTGGACAGGACTCAGGCGAATAGAACTTTGCAGATCAACAACACGCTTTTCTTGCGTCAGCAAATCTCGGCGCTCTTGATCTATAGTCGATTGTGCAACAGCGCCTCTTTGTAGCAGCTTAACTTTACGCTCTAGTTCCTGCTTTTTGATTGCTAAGGACTTTTCTTCAATATCAAGAGCGGCCTTATTATTTTGTTCCGTAACTTCAAGTTCTTTCAGTTTGATCTCAGCTGAACGGATATTGGCTTCTGCTTGGCGTATTGCAATTTCATAGTCATTCGGAGAAATACGAACGATCTCAGTCCCAGCAGTGAAAACAGCCCCTTTTTTGAATTGAGGATGAACATATTCAACTTGGCCGCTCACTTGGGCGACAGCACTCCAGACATTTCCCGGCTGAACATTGCCAAAGCCAATTGTTCTCGGTACAAAATCAGTCTCAAACGCTTTAATGATACGCACATGGCGTGATTGCTCATTGGGTGGTTTTTGTTGTGGTGGTTGTCTTGAAATCACCAGAGCAACCAGAACAGCAATGCCAATTAAAATAGGCGGGAAAATAAGAAGTTTTTTGGACATTTTGAGCAACTTTGTTATGTGTTATTTGGGGGCAGTTTGCGCTAAGCATAAAGGTGTCGCATATGATATTCCACAAATTCATGGCATATAAAACATTTTTTGCTTATGTCGAGACGTTTTATTTTGTAAAATAGGATACGGAATGCATGAAAAGATCTGTTTCAGAGTGGATCCTGTTGCCAGGTGATATTGTCTGCAATTGGTTGCAGGTGGAAGATCACGACAGCAGAATGTTGCTTAGGATGTTTATAAATCTGGCAGTCTATTCAAAACTTGCGGTAACACTTGCGTTTGTAATAAGTTCGTATATCTCCTAACCGCTGTCCCGTTAACTTTCACAACAATGCCATCTAATTTTTATTTACCTGTTTTCCGGGCACAGAATCGCGCTCGCAACAGCGCCATCAGATCACTTTTTTCAAACAAGTTGAGTTGCAGCACCCTCAATATCTGTTGCATCGTTTTTATTATCTTCGAGCGGACCTTAAAACAGGCCAGGAGCAGATACACATAATGCAATCCAGATCTGTGTCAGAACTGCGTTCCGGCTTGTTCCGATGAACCGCCATGATTTAGACCGACATGCAACTTGATCGCACCTTTGGTCTTAATAAACTGATTTGCACCATAAATAAATGACCTATGTAATCGTTAACGGGACAGCAGTGATCTATAATATTAAACGATTTGTATACTTTTGCAGAGCGTTTTATAGCTCTATTTCTCTTTACTCGCCTGCATTGTATCATCAAATGTTCTGAGGCCTTCATGAGGCGCGCTAACCAAAACAGCCATATTGCCTGGTTGATGTTGATTTTTCCACATTGCTGTATGCGCTTTTGGAATATCTTTCCACGGAAAAACCTCAGACATCATCGGATCAATACGCCGGTCAATGACCAGTTGGTTTGCTTGTGAGGCTTGCTTGAGATGAGCAAAATGCGAACCTTGGATACGCTTTTGATGCATCCACACATAGCGTGCATCCATCGTCAAATTATACCCTGTGGTACCAGCACAAAACACAACCATACCACCACGTTTGACCACAAAACACGAGACCGGAAACGTAGCTTCACCAGGATGTTCAAAAACAAAATCAACATTCACGCCTTTGCCGGTAGTATCCCAGATAGCCTTACCGAATTTTCTCACATTATCAAACCAGGTTTGATACTCGTCCGTATTCACCGTTGGCATTTGCCCCCAACAGTCAAAATTCTTTCGATTGATCACACCTTTGGCCCCAAGGGACAATACAAAATCACGACGCGCATCATCTGAAATCACGCCAATAGCGTTCGCCCCAGCGGTTGCAATCAATTGTATGGCCATAGACCCTAAGCCACCTGCTGCACCCCAAACCAACACATTATGACTGGGGCGTAAAATATGGGGACGGTGGCCAAAAAGCATACGATAAGCTGTAGCAAGTGTGAGCGTATAACATGCAGATTCTTCCCAAGAGAGATGCTTGGGACGTGGCATCAATTGTTGCGGCTGTACACGGGTAAACTGTGAAAAAGATCCATCATGGGTTTCATACCCCCAAATCCTTTGACTGGTCGAGAGCATAGGATCACCGCCATTACACTCTTCATCATCACCATCATCCTGATTGCAATGAATGACCACTTCATCCCCTACTTTCCAGCGGGTCACTTTTGAGCCGACAGCCCAAATGATACCTGATGCGTCAGACCCTGCCACATGAAAGGGCTGCTTGTGGACATTAAACATTGAAATCGGTTGGCCAAGACCTGCCCAGATGCCATTATAATTAACCCCAGCAGCCATGACGAGAACCAATACTTCATGGCTATCCAATTCCCATGTTGGAACAACCTCCAATTGCATTGCCTGCTCAGGTGGCCCCAGCCGATCTGGCCGAATAGCCCATGCGTACATATTCTTGGGAACATGTCCTAAAGGAGGAATTTCACCAATTTCGTAAAGATCTTTAAGATTTCGATCTGAATTTGAAACTTGAAGTGCGTCCTGTGTCATTTATCAAAGCCCTCCTCACCACAATCGGATCAATGACAAGATAAAAGTATATCCAGTTTGAACTAAAATTTCGTTTAGTAATATCCTACCAAATGCTGCATTGCAATAAAACTTTATGACAAGCATAATATAGTTACTAGTATAAAATACATTTGAGAGCTTGTTATCTTGAACCAGTTTACCGACCTCTCCTAGGGCTATCCCTTATAACTATTAATGTGAGGTGCAACATGCTCCGTCATCCCAGCGGAAGCTGGGATCTCTGGAACGTACAATATACTGAAAACTATAGAGATTCCCGCTTTCGCGGGAATGACGATGGAGGGTTCTAGGTTTAGAATGTACTTTTTTACGCTACGTAATTTTATCATTAACAAAAATCTAAATTCTTCATGTTATTTTAATATTTAGAGTTAAATTCTGAAAGCTTGTTAAAGAGTATGAAAGAAACATTAAACACTATTTCCAATAAAGACCGGCCATGGATGTTTCGCACATATGCCGGGCATTCCACAGCTCAAGCGTCAAACGAGCTGTTTCGGAGCAATTTAGTCAAAGGGCAAACTGGTCTTTCGGTTGCTTTTGATTTACCAACTCAAACGGGTTACGATTCAGATCATATTTTAGCTCGCGGTGAAGTTGGCAAAGTTGGTGTTCCGATTTCACACCTGGGCGATATGCGTACGTTGTTTAAGAATATCCCCTTGCAAGACATGAACACATCAATGACCATCAACGCAACAGCGGCATGGTTGCTTGCACTTTACGTCTCTGTGGCAGATGAGCAGGGAGTTGATCGCAAGATCTTAGCAGGAACCACACAGAACGACATCATAAAAGAATATCTTTCTAGAGGCACCTATGTGTTTCCTCCCCAACCTTCCATGCGGTTGATTAAAGACACGGTCATTTATACCTACCAAGAACTGCCAAAATGGAACCCGACAAACGTATGCTCGTATCATTTGCAAGAAGCAGGAGCAACACCGGTTCAAGAACTCGCTTACGCCCTTGCTACAGCAATTTCTGTACTTGATGCGGTTAAAGCCTCAAATGATGTTCAAGACGAAGACTTTTCTAAAATTATCGGCAGAATTTCTTTTTTTGTGA
Organism: Pseudomonadota bacterium; assembly: GCA_039033475.1. Classification (GTDB taxonomy): domain Bacteria; phylum Pseudomonadota; class Alphaproteobacteria; order Rhizobiales; family CBDHHC01; genus JBCCCO01. The sequence goes on from JBCCCO010000017.1 coordinate 23,591, forward strand.
ATGCCAGTCCACGCTTTATTACAGAAATGTGCAAAATGCGAGCCTTTGTCGAGCTATGGGATAATATTTGCCTTAACCGATACGGCGTAACAGAAGAAAAATACCGCAGATTTAGATATGGCGTCCAGGTGAATTCTTTGGGCCTTACAGAACAGCAACCTGAAAACAATGTTTACCGCATCTTGCTTGCCATGCTCTCGGTGGTGCTGTCGAAAAAAGCCAGGGCTCGCGCTGTGCAATTGCCTGCTTGGAATGAGGCTCTTGGCCTACCTCGCCCATGGGACCAGCAATGGTCCTTGCGTCTGCAACAAGTGGCTGCTTATGAAACGGATTTGCTTGAATATGGCGATTTGTTTGACGGCTCAGAACTGGTTACCGAAAAGGTGAATGCATTAAAAGAACAAGCCCTTGAAGAGCTGGCCAAAATCGATACCCAAGGAGGTGCATTGCGTGCCATTGAAGCAGGCTATATGAAAGAACAGTTGGTCATATCTAACCGCGCACGATTAGAGGGAATTGAGCACGGATCTCAAATCGTGGTTGGCGTGAACCACTATACCGAAACAGAACGGTCGCCTTTAAGCGGTGGTGAAGAGAATGCTCTTATTGTTCCTGATTATGTAGAGACCGAGCAGATTGCACGCCTTAAAGCTTGGCGAGAGCGGCGCAACGACAAAGAGGTTGCAAATTGCCTTGCTGAACTTAAAGCCTGCGCACAAGATGAGCGCAATATCATGCCTGCCTCCATTGCCTGCGCCAAAGCCGGTATCACCACAGGGGAATGGGGTGGTGTGTTGCGTGAGGTTTTTGGTGAGTACCGCGCCCCAACAGGGGTCAAAACCCGAAACCATGATGGAACTTCAGAAATACAAAGCCAGGATCTGGATGCTATTCGCAAGCGTGTTCAAGGCCTCGCAAAAAAACTTGACAGTTCGGTTAAATTCATGATGGGCAAGCCTGGACTTGACGGTCATTCAAATGGGGCAGAACAAATTGCGCTAAGAGCAGATGATGTTGGTTTTGAGGTGATTTATGATGGTATCCGATTAACGCCGGAAGAAATTGTTGCAAGCGCCAAAGAAAAGAAAATTCATATTTTGGGACTATCTATTCTATCTGGCTCTCATGTTGCTATTGTCCAAGATGTTGTTGCCTTGATGCGAACCCACAATATTGATCATATTCCCGTTATTGTTGGGGGCATCATTCCCCCGGAAGATGAAATGATCTTAAAACAATGCGGTGTAATTGCTGTTTACACGCCAAAAGATTTTCAGCTGAATAAAATTATGCAGGATATGGTCAATCTGGTAGAACAAAGGTTTATGTCTCTGGAGAAGACTGAGTAATCCCAGTTGTAGTGCTGAAAAAAATATAAACACTTTCATCAAGCATGGCTTCTTCCGTTTTTGCAAACGCTTGTTAAAGAAAAAAATCCATCTGCCGCTAATTTGATATGCTTTTTTAAATACTGAAGTATGACGCGGTCTGTTATGGTACCGCTATTTGTTGAAAAGCGGACACCCTCCCCTAAAGTCTCCCTAATAGCGCTATTGCAGCTCAGGAAGTTCCTATTGGATTTGAAGTGATGAACGCTCCTTAACTCTACGTGCAAAACCATTTACTGAAAAACTCGGCGGGATCGAGGCAAATATATGAACATGATCATTCAAAAGCACACCGCTGAGGGTTCTAATCCCAAGTTCACTGGAAACCTGACCTATAATCTCACGAATATAAAATTGAAGCCGACCTTGCAAAACTTTATTGCTATATTTGATAGTGAACACCGCATGATAAAGATGATTGTAAACGGAGTGTTGCCAAGTATTATAACATGACCCTACTTCTACGCTGAAAGCGTCCATCTTAATATGGATAATCTAACCCTTAATGAGTGGATATTAAAGATAAGACGCATGCGCACTCAGCAAAAAGTTTGAACAACTGTCATTATCACAAGTCTATTTTGGCTTTGTTATTTTACGAACAGCGTGTCTATTTGTGACTGATGAGACGTTTTTTCTGGATCTGGCTGCACAATGCATTGAGCTGTGAGATTATCAATAAGCTCTTCATTGCCATTTATAATACAAGCTGATTGAGAAATTAATTCACGCATTTGTGGAATGCCAACGTCACATACCCTGGCAATTTCATCGAGATTTCCACTTTCAAGTACGGTACGAATGTTTTCAATAATAAGCTTTGTTGCCTCATCAAGCTGTATAATTGTTTTATCAAACGCTATTCTCGTGTTTTCATTCACATATCCATAGCACGCAATCGCAAGCTCACTCTCGCGAAAACCAGAATATTCCAAATGTTCGATATACCCCATAGGCTTCCAAAACAAAATATCTATTGCAAAAAGCTCAGGATCCGTTGGCATCATTTCCAACAGCATGAGAATGGCACTAAAGTGATTAAGGTAATCTGTTGTTAGCAATGTTTGTGGATTTATATTTGTATCTTGAAGTCTTTCAGCAAGATCTAAGAGGCTTAAATCCTCTTTTTTGACCTGATGATGAGATGCCATGGTTGACATGGGTAAACCTTTTTCGAAAAATAAAAATTTATCATCTCTTAGAATACAAATTCTTAAAATCCTATTATCAATTTGTAATAAGTTAATAGTTTATGACTTGTTTGAGGTGATCATAAAATTTTAAGCATCGTATTCTTTGTAGGATCTCACACAAAGATAAATTCATCATGAAAATCAGATCTTTTTTATAAAAGAAAGTTATTCTGTAAAACGAGAGATAAAAATGGTCTTAGCAAAAAATAAGGATAAAACTTCAAAGATTTATAGTGATTTAGATCTTACGTATCAAAATGCATGGAACCTCGTGCGAGCTGCAATCGATGACCGCAATGCGGCCTTTCATACACCAACTCTTGCGACAATCAGCACGCACGGTGTGCCTAAAGCCAGAACCGTTGTTCTGCGGGCATGCGATATTGATAACAGAGTGCTACGTTTTCATACTGATGTTCGCTCGCAAAAAGTTTCAGAAATGAACAGCAATCCACATGTTACCCTGCATTTTTATGATCCATCCCAGAAACTGCAATTGCGCATGGAAGGGCATGCACACTGTCACGCGGAGGATGAAATCAGCGAAAAAGTTTGGTTAAATATGAAGGCTATGAGTAAACAGTGCTATTTTCAAAACTGTCCTCCAGGTGGAGAGTTGGAAAAATCAGAGCATGTACCGACTTTACGCCCTGAGCAAGATGCAGCTGCTTATAAAAATTTGTGCATCGTTGTTTTAAGGATCTATAACATGGATGCCCTATATCTCTCAGCGAAAGGTCATAAACGCGCTCTCTATTCATGGCCAGACAGTATTGTTACTGGAAAATGGATTGCCCCTTAGAGCAATCCACCTAGAAGTGATTTCAAATCAAAATTATAGCTGATCAGATTTAAAATGGGCATATTCAATTTACGTACAAAAGTAACGGTAGTTATTCCAGCTTTCGCTGGAATGACGAACTGAGAGCATCTTAATAAAAACAAACCACACTAAATCGTACTAGGATCAGGACCTACAAATAGCTACAAAATTGACATACTCTATAGAGGTCTAACGTAAACTTTGCGGCACGTAACGTGCTGATTTTGCCCACCCCGGGGTCACATTAGACTTAGATGCTGCACTCGCTCTTGTGCTTGCAGCTCTTTTTGCTGTCGTCGATTTTGCCGTAGCTGCTTTCGCTGCAACTGCTTTCTTTGGTGTCGTTTTTGCGGCAGTTGTTTTTGCAGCAGCCGTTTTTCTCGCAGCTGTTGCAGGTTTCTTAGCAGCTGTTGTCTTTTTTGCTGCTGTGGTTGAAGCCGTTGTTCTGCTAGCCGTTTTAGATGTCGTTTTCCTTGGTTTGCTTACAGGCTTCGGTTTTGCTGTTTTTGTTGTCATAAACTTTCAATGCTCCAGTCAATAATAAAACTATAAAATATTAGTGCAGAAAATACAGATAAAAAACCGTTCTCATCAAAATCGTATTTATTGATTAGCTGTTATAATAAAAGTTTTTATTAGCCCTACGAGAAAGAACGATGCCATTTTGGTAAAAGTTATTATCATCACCACACAATATAATTCAACTTACAATTATACTGATGAACGCTAACATGCAAGAAGTCAAGGCCTCAAGGTAGCAGAACATTTATTCTGCGGCTTGAGCATGCGGTTTTCGTCTTCGCGTTGCACGTTGTTTAGAACTTGTTGCAGTGCGTTGCACTTTAGATTTTAGAATAGGTGCTAAAAACTTTGCTGTATAACTTGTCTTGGCCATCGCAACAGTTTCGGGCGTGCCACACGCAACAACTTCCCCGCCGCCGTCTCCACCTTCAGGACCAAAGTCAATAATCCAATCTGCTGTTTTTACAACTTCTAGATTATGCTCAATGACAACAACAGTATTGCCAGCCTCGACAAGTTCATGAAGCACCTCCAGCAACTTTGCAACATCATGAAAATGTAAACCTGTTGTGGGTTCATCTAAAATGTATAGCGTACGCCCGGTTGCCCGTTTGGCCAGCTCTTTTGAAAGCTTAACCCTTTGTGCTTCACCGCCTGATAATGTGGTGGCTTGCTGCCCCACTTTTACATAACCCAAACCAACACGTTTCAAGGTTTCTAATTTATCGCGGACAACAGGAACAGCTTTAAAAAAGGTCGCGCCCTCTTCAACTGTCATATCAAGAATATCTGCAATCGATTTGTCTTTGAATTTGATCTCTAACGTTTCACGATTATAACGCTGCCCCTTACATTCATCGCACATAACATAGACATCAGGCAAAAAATGCATTTCAATTTTAATGACACCATCGCCCTGACATGTTTCACAGCGTCCCCCCTTTACATTAAAGGAAAAACGCCCAGGTTTATAACCACGCGCTTTTGCTTCTGGAAGTTGTGCAAACCACTCCCGGATTGGCGTGAAGGCACCGGTATACGTCGCTGGATTTGAACGCGGTGTCCGGCCAATAGGGGATTGATCAATATCAATGATTTTATCCAGTTGGTCCGCACCTTCAATTCTATCATGGGTACCTGGCGTATCCCGCCTGCCCGTAAGCTGTCTTGCTAATGCTTTATAAACAGTCTCAATCAAGAAAGTTGATTTACCACTCCCTGACACACCGGTCACACATGTTAAAACCCCAAGGGGAATATCAACATTAACATTCTTGAGATTATTTTCCTTTGCGCCAAAAACTTGAATGGAGCGATCTTTCTTATCACTCCCTTTTGTTTTTGAACGCCTACTTTGAGGGACAGGAATTTCTTTTGCACCTGTAAGATATTGTCCGGTTAAACTGTTACTATTGTCCATGATGTCCTTAGGGCTTCCATCAGCAACAACTTTTCCCCCATGAACGCCTGCTCCAGGACCAATATCAACGACATAATCTGCTGTGCGAATAGCATCTTCATCATGCTCAACAACAATGACGGTATTCCCCAAATTACGCAAATGTTTGAGAGTTTCCAAAAGTCGCTCATTGTCTCTTTGATGCAACCCAATTGATGGCTCATCAAGAACATACAGCACACCGGTAAGCCCTGAGCCAATTTGTGAGGCCAAACGGATGCGTTGTGATTCTCCACCCGATAACGTTCCAGAGTTGCGAGACAGGGTTAAATATTGCAAACCGACATCATTTAAAAATTTCAATCGTTCCTGTATCTCCTTTAAAATTGGCTTCGCAATTTGTTTTCTTGGTCCCTTCAAATGTTTTGCAATTTTAGCAAACCAATCCGCAGCTTCAGCAATCGACATTTTTGCGACCTGACCAATATGAAGATCATTAATCTTGATTGCCAAAGCTTGTGGTTTAAGACGATACCCATTGCACGCCTCACAGGTATGATTTGACTGAAATTTGGAAAGCTCTTCTCGCACCCAATTGGACTCTGTCTCTCGCCATCTGCGCTCAATATTATTAAGCACACCCTCAAATGGCTTTTTGGTTTTATAGGTGCGCGACCCATCATCGTAAACAAATGTAATTTCAGTTTTACCCGAACCAAATAAAATCACATCGCGCACTTTTTTGGAAAGCTTATTCCAGGGCGCGGTCATAGATTGCTTATAATGCTTCGTAATTGCTTGTAACGTTTGCGTATAATAAGGCGAGGTGTTTCCTGTTTTCGCCCAAGGTAGAATGGCTCCATCTTGCAAAGACAACATTTTATCTGGAACAATAAGCTGGGCTTCAAACCGCAATTCTGTTCCTAAGCCATCACACTTAGGACAAGCCCCAAACGGATTGTTAAACGAAAAAAGCCGTGGTTCTATTTCATCAATGGTAAAACCAGAAACAGGGCATGCAAAACGAGAAGAGAAAATAATTCGCTGCTCGGAGGAATCTGCAAATTCTGCAATTGCCAGACCATCCGTTAGTTCAAGTGCTGTTTCCAGAGAATCTGCTAGGCGATTACCCAGATCAGAACGTACAACTATACGGTCAACAACAACATCAATGTCATGTTTAAACTTTTTATCAAGAGCTGGAACATCTGGAATTTCATAATATTCTCCATCCACTTTAACCCGCTGAAAGCCTTTTTTCATCAGGTCCGCAAACTCTTTGCGGTATTCACCCTTGCGCCCACGAATAAGAGGGGCCAACAGATAAAGTCGTGTGCCCTGTTTAAAATCCAGGATCCGGTCAACCATCTGGCTTACACTCTGGCTTTCAATAGGAAGTCCTGTTTCAGGAGAATACGGCACGCCCACACGCGCAAACAACAAGCGCATATAGTCGTAAATTTCAGTAACCGTCCCCACCGTTGAACGCGGATTGCGGGAGGTTGTTTTTTGCTCAATGGAAATAGCTGGCGATAGGCCCTCAATATGATCAACATCAGGCTTTTGCATCATTTCCAAAAACTGACGCGCATAAGCAGAGAGACTTTCAACATACCGTCTCTGGCCTTCTGCATAAATTGTATCAAACGCGAGAGAGGACTTTCCAGAACCGGATAACCCTGTAAAAACAATTAGTTTTTCTCTAGGAAGATCAATATCTACATTTTTCAGATTGTGTTCGCGCGCACCGCGCACAGATATCATTTTACTGTTTATATTTTTTTTACGTGACATGAATTTTAATGAGGTTGCGAATTTTATATTTCAAGATTTTGGTATTTAGGTACGGTTTTTATCCGCTTATAGAGGAAAGAACAAGAGGGCACTATGCATTATAGCAAAGTTATTGTTGCATGAAAAACTGGAGCTGCAACGATTGTTCTTTAGGCCCTGTAGGTTGGTCGCTTTGCCGCTTCGTATTGCTATCTCCTAAAACACCTTGAATAAGGGATTCAAAATCATCCCGACTGATTTTTTTCTTTTTAATGTCTTTGAACACCTTCTCAGCAGCTTTGAGACCTTTAGACAGAACATCAGCATTTTGCGCAATCGCACCCAAATCCGGAATAATTTTAGGACGATCAAGCGGACCCTCAATATGAACAGGGATTTCGAAATAAGCTTGGTCCTTATTGCTCACAGGCTTACCATTTTTTTGGGAGAACAGTCTTGGTTGGACACGGTAATTAATCCATTGTTTTGTAAAATCTATCGTTCCAACGGCCTTTGCCATTAAAGTATTTTGTTTTGTATCCTTTTTTTCGGACAACGGAACCTCAATCTCTGTATCTCTTGTCCGGGCAACTCCCTTATCAACCACAAAGCTCCCCCGCAACTTCGTGAATCTCGTTTTCACGTTTGGATCAGATGACCAACCTTCAAGCCTCCCCTTTTTCAGGGCCTTTAACGATTTTGGAATATTAATACCTTTGATAAAGCCACTTTTAAAATGCAGTTTGCCATTACCGCTCAAATTGGTAAGAATCTGTTTTTCACTTATGCCAAAGCCCTTAATTTTGTAGTTCATATCCAAAACACCCGCAAAATTTTGGACGCGGAAGACATCTCGCAAAAAAGGCTCCGCTGAAACATTCGATAATTTTAGAACTTTGGAAAAGGCGGGAATAGCCTCTTTGCTATTGAGAATGAACACACCACTTCCTGTGCCATCGTAAAGCTCAAACTTCTGCATATTTGCTTTTAGGACGCCATTACGCACTTCCAAGAGGATATTACCGTTTTGCGCTTGAACCTTTTTAAAGTGAATATCTTTAAACTGGATATTAATGTCAGCGTCCATGGCTTCCAAATCAGATGCAATTGTATTTACAGGACGAGCTGAAATACTGGCCTCCACTGTTTCCACTTGATCTATAGTGTCTGACGCACTTTCCGGATTGGGAGCGCTCGTTAAACTTATTTCTTTATTATACAGGGAACGTGTTTTTTTATCATATTGTATCAAAGCTTTTTTACGAGGCACATTTAATGAAGATGCATTGGCGTAATATGTATCAAAATGAAATTTATCGGCTTTAATCAAAGCTTTTAAATAGGGCTTTGCACCAGAAAATAACAAGGTGCCTTGGCCTTCAGCTTTATTATTATCAATAGCTACTTTAGCCTTTTTAAAATTGATGCGTTCTGCTTGAGCTTCAATTTCACCACTTAAAGAAAAGTTATTGAGACCACCTTTCAAGCTTGCTTTGTGGCCAAGCCATTCCATCATATCACGCAGCGATGCTGTCTGAAAATCTGCATTTCCGGTAAAGAACAACCCTTCAAATGTAGACAATTTGCCCGTCAGAGAAAGAGTAAAGTGCTGTGATTGCAAATCTGCCGAAATGGGAGAGACTTGCCCCTGAATAATATATTCAGGTGAGGTGATATTGCCATCAAAACTGACCTCTTCCGCGTTCCACTTCGCACGCCCCTGGGCAAAGATTAATGCCTCATTCTCCGGTAATGAAAAGGTGAAATTCATGTCAGTGATATGTTGCTCAATATTATTACGATCATCGTAATAAGAAACTGCTCCATCAATAACATACACTTTATCAAGTTTCACAGTCTTAAGAGCAAAAGCTGTTTGGGCATGAGCCGGGGATGATGTTGAGAACGCAAAGTTTACAAGTTCTGATACGGCATGATATGCGTCAGCTATGCGAGCCTCTTTATTGTGAGCATACTGTTCTATCGGTGCGTTAGAATTGAGCTCTGCTTTTTTGAAAGACCAGTTGTTTTTCGTATTTTGATCTATACGCAAAGAAATTTTTGGACTTTTAATAACAACCTTTTCAATTTCTATCTTTTCGCTTAACAGAGGTAAAATTTTGAGTTTCAGGTTCACTTGTGACATCTGCAACAATGGGCCACCAGCCATACCATCGGGATTAGATAAAACCACGTTGTTGAGAGTTACACCTAAATTAGGAAGAATCGAAAACGTGCTTTTGCCATTGATCTTGAGCGTTCGTCCTGTTTGCTCCTGGACCTGTGCTGCGATCTGAACACCAATAAAGTCAGCGGATACAAATGTTGGTAAAACGTAAATTGCAGCGCCTAGGAAAGCAATCAATAAGAAGGTTGCTGCTGCGAGTTTGGCAAATAACCTCTTGGCCTTATGAGATTTTTTTTGGCCCCTATTGTTTATTGCAGCTGTGGGCTGAGCTGCCCCTATTTCATCTCTTTCAAGGCTCTGAACGAGCGGCTGTGCCGTAAAAGCAGCATCTTGCTCAGATTGCACGTCTGACTGAATATCTTGCGGCTGCTGCTGATCGGGTAAAAAAAACGAAGTCAACGCTTCAGCCTTAACCCAATTTTCAAACCCCTCGCGCCAGAGCAGATCTGTACCCTGTATGTGTCCTGATCGAAAGTACTCAGACAACTCATCCTCAGACACCGGACCATAACGCTTGTTATCCCGAGCCAGATACCATTCATGTTGTCCAGAGAAGTTTGTCATTACTATACAGCGTAATACATTATTAATTTAATGATTCTTAATATCAACTGATTTTAGTCACAGGTCGCATAATTATCAATGTATTTGTTCTAACTACTGGAAATTAAACCTTTATACCTCTTTGTTTTGTTAAAACAATACAATCTTATCATCTTTGCTAATTTTTAATATTACATCACTTTATTTCTTTGAAAAATGTACAAAAAATGGTTTCAGATGAATTTTGAAAAACAAAAATAGTGAGTTTACGTATTAATTTTCTGGATTTATAACATTCCTACAAAGATTATCTGAAGAGGGTTCGCTCACCACTCCCTTGGGTCTTATTAACGAACATCAAAACGGGTTTAGACGGGAAGCTATAATGCCCCATGACATTTTCACCTATATTATTCGGCATAGTAAACAACAGCAACTGTTTGTTCTACTGGCAACGCTTGCGTATTTGCCCATTTTATACTTATCTTTTGAGTTACCCAAACTTATTGTTAATGAGGCCTTAGATAGTCCTGCGGAAACCTTCCCTAAAGATCTGATCGGTTTTTCCTTTAATCAAATTGAGTTTCTCCTGCTTTTATGCGCAACCTTTCTTTCGCTCGTCCTTATAGCGGGATTATTTCGCTATTATTTGAGCGTTTACAAGGGGGTATTGGGTGAAACATTATTGCGCCGCTTGCGCTATGACCTATACAAACGTATTTTAGAATTTCCTTTGCCCCACCTGAAAAAACTGCGCACGGGCGAGATTATCACAATTGCAACAGCAGAAGCTGAGCCAATTGGCCGTTTTATGGGAGTTGCTGTTGCCAACCCCACATTATTAGGTGGCACCTTAATCACAGCACTTGTGTTTTTGTTTGTTCAAGATGTTCTGCTTGGATTGGCCGCCATTGCCCTTTTTCCGATCCAAGCTTACCTGGTGCCAATTATTCAAAAGCGTATGAATGCAGTAAGTCGGCGCCGTTTGGCCGCCTTGCGGGATTTTGCAGGCCATGTGTCAGAAACTGTGGAAGGGGCTGTGGAAGTACATGCCCATGATACATCCGCCTATGAACTGACCAAAGCCTCATCACGCCTTGGCATTTTATTTCGCATACGCAAAGAGCTCTACCTGCTTGGCAACGGAATTATATTCTTAAATACATTTTTTACGCAATTAATCCCGTTTTTCTTCTACCTGATAGGTGGATATTTGGTCATAACAGGCGATTTATCATTAGGTGCGCTTATTGCTGCTATTGCAGCCTTTCGGGAAGCCGCTGATCCATGGAACCAATTGCTTGAATATTACCAAAGCTTGGAGGATAACCGGGTCAAATATGCAACCTTAATGCAGAATTTCAAGCCTGATAGGTTGAGAGAGCTTCCACCCACTTTGCGAGATAAACTTAATTCCCCAGCCTTAAATTTAACAGGCAATCTTGAGATTAAAAACCTTAATATTTCAGAAGGCGATGAGACGTTTGTTGAAGGCATTACATTTTCCGCCCCGCTGCGCTCAAGCATCGCTATTGTCGGGCCTGCCGCATCGGGCAAATCTGAACTGGCTCAAGTTTTAAGCCACCTTAGAGATTATAGCTCCGGTGAAATCATACTTGGGAACAACAAACTCTCAGAGCTAGATGAAATCACCGTTGGCCGCTACTGCGCTTATGCCGATGCCAGCGCAAGCCTATTTTCTGGAAGCTGGTGGGATAATGTCACTTATGGCCTCAAGCACAACCCTGTCGAGGATACAAATCATAAACCAATAGACATTGAAGAGTTTGAAAGTTGGCAGCGTGAAGCAATCAGCGCAGGCAACAGTCCTCACAATATCAATGCCCTTTGGATCGACACACAAGATAGTGGTCAAAGCGATATCAAAAGCTTACGTTGTGAAGCACTACGCATTCTCAAACGTGTTGGTTTGCAAGATGATATTTTCGAATTGGGTCTAAAAGCGGCATGCAACGAGAAACAAAATCCCGAGCTTGCGGAGACCATTCTGCGGGTCAGACAAAATGTTCATCACACTCTTACAGAACAAGGGATCAGTGAGGCTGTAGAGCGTTTTGACAAAGATAAATTTACCACCAATGCAACTCTTGCAGAAAATCTATTGTATGGTCGACCGACTGATATGACCTTTCATGTTGATGAGATAGGAAACAATGACTTTATCTGTGATCTTCTCAAGCGTCATGATTTATATGACGAGCTTCTGCGCCTTGGATATATGGCTGCTCGGCAAAATGTTGATCTGTTCCGTAATTTTTCCCCAAATGACGAACGGTTAACACGCTTTAGTTTAATCGACCAAAATGAGTTGCCCGAGTATGAAACTTTGGTATTTGAAGCTGAGCGTGCTGGGTTGCAAAATCTATCAGCCCCAGAACAAAATCGTTTCTTAAGGCTAACATTTTCAATTGCCATAGCTCATCAACATATGCTCGATCTTGATGAAGAAGCGCAAGCACGCATTCTCTCTGCTCGGCACGACCTGATGGCCAACCTTCCAAAAGAGCTTACACCAAAGCTTGAGTTTTTTGCTGAAAATAAGGTCAATTCCTATATCTCTGTAAAATGTAATATTTTGCATGGCCGTATGAACCGTAGCAAAATGCAATTTCATGATGCCGTTCACAAAGTTATTGAAGATGAAATTATCAAAGCAAATCTACAAGACAATATTACAGATCTGGGCCTAAATGCATCTGTTGGCACCGCAGGAGCACGTCTTGCACAAGAGCAGAAACAACGTTTATGCTTGGCCAGATGTTTGCTTAAAAAACCGCAAGTCCTCATTGTCAACGAGGCATTATCAGCGTTAGGGGCAATTGAGCAGAAACGCTTTCAAGATATTATTTTATCTGAATTACCAGACAGATGCATTATTTGGGTTGATCGATCAACGGAAAATGTTGATGGCTTTGATCATGTTCTGTCTCTACGTAACGGCAAATTACAAACAGCCGAAACCAGGAAAGTTGACACGGCACAAGAAACTTCCAAGCCACCTCTGACCGATAAGACAGATCTCACATCTGTTGTACAACTAATGGATGAAACAGGCCTTTTTCACGGTATTTCAACACAAACCCTGTCCCTTCTGTCATACACTGGAGAACGAGTTGCCCTAGAGGCTGATGATGAGTTGTTTGCGCGTGGCAGCAAACCAGATGGAATTTATGTTGTGTTGTCCGGCATTGTAGATATATACGCGGAAAAAGACACCGCTCCCCTGTTAAAAGCCAAATCTGGATGTGTTGTGGGTGAATTATCGCTACTTGCCGATCATCCATCCCCCGTCTCAGCCACAGCGCAAACACACAGTGAAGTATTGCGCTTAAGTCGGGATACTTTTTTTGATGTTATGCAAAAAGATCCTGAATTTGCTCGCGTCATTCTCAAACATATTTCAGAACGAACAATTGAAACCATTGAAGTTTTACGAGGCGTTGACACCAACGAAGCAACACACCGGGAACTTATTGCTTCGTCCTAGGCAGCGTACTCATAAAATAGTTTACACAATCAAGCGAATATGATTCATTTCCCTTATTTTATAGAGGGGAAGTGTTGATGTCACGTTTTGATTGACAGATTTGGAATGGGATTTCATTAAATGTGCTCTCCCAAACAAGAGCCGCGGTGTGAAACGTGTTTGCGACCGCCGTGTGATTAACGGTATATTTTATGCTTTGCGCACGGGCTGTCCTTGGCGTGATCTGCCTGAATGTTATGGTCCATACACAACGGTTTACAACCGCTTTAACCGCTGGGCGAAATCTGGTGTTTGGGACAGGATCATGGATGCGGTTATCGATGCGCACAATGGTGATGTGGTTATGATTGATGGCACGAGCGTGCGGGTTCACCATGCCGCAGCGACGCTAAAAAAAACAATCCACTTCGATGTATGGGCCGTTCAAGAGGCGGATTAACGACGAAAATTCATGCACTTGTGAATGAAAACGGTTTGCCGTTGCGCTTTCATCTCACGCCCGGCCAGGACAATG
>JBCCCO010000018.1:0-36585 GCA_039033475.1 Pseudomonadota bacterium
CTGGTCTTTGAAGATTATGATGACATTCTTGATCACTGTTGTGAGGCCTGGAACAAACTAATCAAGCTCCCTGAAAAAATAAAATCTATCGGAATGAGAAATTGGGCCCATGGGTATTAATCAATGAAGGTTGGTATAAATCAATTCATTTAATAAGTCGATAAAATGGTCAATGCTTAAATATTTAGGGCGCCATAGCTTAGAGAACTTAAATTGTGAAAACTTGCTCAGCTCAGCTTTTCTGTAAGTTTTGATATCAGCTCACTTGTCACATCTCCGGTGACATTAGTGCCAATACTTTTTTGGAATTTCTTTATTGCGCTGCGCGTTTTGGGACCCGCAGTGCCATCTGCTGAGCCAACGTCATATCCAAGTTGCCGCAATAAAATCTGTGCTTCTAAAACCAGAGTATTTTTTGTATGCGTTGTCGATGACACGGTATTGCCTCTGGCGGCCTGTTTTAGTTGAGTGCTCGGAGGAGGAAGAATCCGTTGTATTGTTCCATTTGCTTTTCTGTTTAATGGACGTTGAAGCCAGGCTTTGAAACGCTTTTCACTTAATTCAATATCTTGTTTGGTCATGATCTTACGTAGGCTTTGGTTCCGCTTCGCAGCTTGACTGTCCCCGTTGTGACCTGCAACCATAAACCATTTAAGAGCTTCTACGAGGTCTTTTTCAACCCCTAAACCATTTTGAAACAAGATGCCTAAGTTGAACTGACTGTCACTTACACCATGGTTGGCCGCTTTCATAAACCATAATGAGGCTGATTCATAATCTGGCTTTTTGCCAAATTGTGATGTATGAATTGCCCCCAAATTATGCATGGCTTTGATATTGCCATTGTTAGCCGCACGTTGATACCAGGTCTTGGCCTGGTTCCAATTTTTTGCAACGCCTTTGCCATGTTCGTAGAGCGCGGCAAGATGAAATTGTGCTTGAGGGTATCCTTGAAGAGCTGATAATTTCAACCAACGCAGAGCGCTTTCATAATCACGTTCGATGCTTTTGCCATCAATAAATCGCATACCAACCTTGTATTGTGCTTTGGCATCTCCGTTTGCGGCCGCAGAACGCAACGAAAATGGACCAATTTTTGCGGGAGGCAAGTCCGCGTTATGAGTTACAACTTTTGGTATTGGAATGCCTTTATCGTTCCTCTGCTTTTGACTGTTAGAGCGCTGGATCTCAGGCTCAATATCTTGCTGAGGACCATTGGCAATGTCGTATGGAGGAGCCGAAATTGAACTGGTTTCTTGCTGCGGAGAATTTAGAGCAGAGGAAGGGGGTAACATCTGTCGTGACTGTGTTGTTTGCGGTACATTTTGTTCCAATCTTCGCAAGCTGTCGTGATTTTCTTCTTCTCTGCTTGGTGCAATTTCTGAATAATCTGTTTCTAAAGTCCTCTCATTTTGCGGTGTATTCGTTGCCACTATTTTTGATGTGCGGGATTGCTCAGAGAGAGAACCTGTAATTTTTTGATTTTTTGCATCCAGGGGTATATGAGTATTACTGGCGGTTATAACCTTTTGCTGTGCTAGCTCATTAATGAGAATAAATATTCCTAAAGCTATCCCAGTAATAGAAAAAATTAAAAACAAAGCTTTGGGAATATATTCTATTTTCTGTGTTGCATGTTTTTTTACAATTTTAGCTTGTGTTTGGCTCTCTATTTTATCGCCTTCATTATTGAGATTTAAGAGCTCTCTGATGCTATCCTTTTGTTGTTTGCTGGCTTTGATGGAGGCGTGCTGCGCTGCGGAGGTTAAATCCTCTTGTTTTGATATGTAATCAAATTCAATATCATTTTCTACAGCATAAGTTATGTCATCCGGCTCGAAAATATTTTTCTCTTCTGGAGAAGATTCAGATGCATTTTCTAGCGATGTTTCAATGGGGTCAGCATCTCTAATAGTGCTATTTGAAATGGAAGAAGAATGAGAGTGATCTGAGATGTCCGCATCTAGCTCTTCATTGAGATCTGGTTGCTCATCATCAATAGCTTTTATGTGTGAAGACAATTCTTCTGAAAAAAAGTTTTGCTGAGATGCCTCTTGTTCCGGCGTAGCTTCATGTGCCTCGTAATCATCTTCATGAGGTGTCTCATCCAAATTCAGTTTTTTTTTTATTACCCCCAGATTATCACTGTGATCTGGAGAATTAGTTGTTGAGATCAGTTCATCAAGTTGCAAAGAAATTTTATGTAAATTATTGTGCAGCTCTTTTATTTCATCGGACTGTTGTTCATGAACTTGTTCTTGTCTAGATTTCAAGTCCTGAACGGATGAACTTAAGTCATCTATATCCTGATGTGATGCTTTTTGTGGATTAGGATTTTGCGTAAGAGCTTTGCTTATTTTCTTGACAACATTGTCTGTAATATCATGAGCACTTTGCTGTAATAGCTTTTCGGTCGTTTTTGTCAAATCTTCTTTGGTTAAACCATATGGATGATTTGTTTGTTCAATGACTTCAATAAATTTCTCAAGCTGTAATTCAATACGGTCAATGCGATTGGCATTATATTCAACATTTTTTATATATGCTGTCAGCCTGTCTAGTTTCCCCTCAATCGCTGCATAAGGTCTTATATCACTCTTAAGAACCAATAATTCTTCCAGCTTTTCTGAGACATAGTCGAACTTATTGGAAATTTCAATGCGCTCTTCCAAATCATAAGCGCGCTGATCAAGTGTATTCTCAAGCTTTGCTGCGATGAGCGCAAATCGCTCTTCTAGAGAATTCGTGTAACTCTTGTGTTGTGCCCGATCGCTATGGTTCTTTACAAATTCACGAGCTTGGGTCGGCTGTGCGAGAGTTTTTCGCTTCTTTGGGGAGGGCTGTATCGGCGGTTTTTTTTCAACAACGGGGGTAAAGTGTTGGGCGAGTGTCGCAAGTCGTTCTGGGCCAATTTCGGATGGCATGGCCTGAGGTGTGATAACAAGGGATGTTTTATTTTGTGATTGGTTCTTTCGTTTAACATCTGAAACCAGCTTGGTTGCTGTTTCGTCCTTGGTATCTGTCGATACACTCTTTTGTATGGGTGCACTCTTGACGCCAGCTTTATTCTGTGAGCTTAGAGCTTTTTTGTGCTTTTTGCTATACTTTTTAGGTGCGACACTATCCAGATCTATATTGGCATCAATTTCTTCCGTCACCGCAAATGTAATGTCTGCTTCCGGATCAAGTTGTTCTTTTTGATGGGCTTCATAATGTTTTATAATATCCTGAGATATATGATCTGGAGATTCATAGCTTTGCGTTTCCGAATGCTCTGTTTCTGCGTCTTCATTTTCAGCGTCTTCATCGTGATAAATTTGTTCTGCCAATTCCTCAATACGCTGTTCCAAAAGATGACGCTTTTTTTCTATGGGGTGCCCTTGCGAGATAATTTCAATATGGTCTGATAAGTCAGAAATTTGCGTTTCAATGCGTTCAAGGGCTTTTGCATTTGTTCCCTGATCGCTTTTTTTTATGAGTTTTGTCTGTTCATACAAAACCTCAAGGCGGCCATACATATCTTGAAGTGTGTCAGAATTTGAACGATCAGCATCATCAATCTGCTCAACAATGTTGCGCAAAACAGTTCCAAGTCCGGAAGACTTAGCTTTTTGATGGGCAGTACCGCTTTGATCCGCAATGTTATGACTTGCGTTTTCCCTCTTTAAATTCCGTTTCTTTGCTATGGAATTTTTGCGAATAGGGCCTCTTTTTGCCATTATTTATACCTTGAGCAAACCGTATATATTGCGATAATTATTTCATATTATGGCCAAATACGCGGCGGTCACTATAAATACATTAAATGACAAAATAAGATATTGTATGCTTACCATTTCAAAGTGTGCTGTTATTGATACAGCCTCAATCAACAATCAGAGGCACAACTTTAAAAACACTACAATAAAAAAACAATGAACACTCTGATTCATAATACTAAAAAAACATTTAACAAAAGATTGTTGCAGCAAAGTGATTGTTCATTTTCAAAGCACTAAAATCATTCGATAATGATATAATTCAAACATTTTATCAAAACCGTTCTTTATAAAAAGTCATATACTTTAGAATCAAAATTATGACATAATTCGATTTGATTTCAATATTTTTATCTTTGATTTAACTAGAAAACAGCTCCATCTTTTCAGCTCTGTGCATACTCTGGATGGATAACAGTTATTCATAAATAAGATCAGCACTTTTGGTGCAGTTGTTACAAGGGCATCTGAGAGTACTGTTTGCATAGTATTGAAAGCTCGAGTGACTTATCATCTTTTTGAGAAATTGCTGTAGTGCTATTTCCAGCACATCAAGAATTAAGGAACCTTTTTTATGTCAGTTCAGATACAGCTGTTAAATCTGGACGAGACCCTTACAAGGTGTTGTAAACATAGATAAAATTTTTCTAAGAACGGTCTTCTTAAGAAAATATTTATCATAGTGTCAGCTAAAATTCCTTGAAAACTGGACATATTGTACATAAATTGATATCATTGCAATCAATGATGTCTTTTGGATAAGGGAAGCAATCATGGCCAGTTTGACAATTCGTAATTTGCCAGATGATATTAAATCCAAATTAAGAGTGCAGGCTGCTCACAATGGGCAATCTCTGGAAGCGCATGCGCGGGGTATTTTGCAGAAAGCTGCTGAGACGTCAAACCCGTCTGTTAATATTGTCGAGACATTTCAAACGTATTTTGGCAATGACAATGGGGTAGATCTAGAATTGCCATCCCGCAAAACAGCGCGCGGCGTTCCGGACTTTGATTAAATTACCATACTATTGCATGACTGCCTTCTTCTCTCACCTTTTCTTCTCTTATGATTGTTCTCGATACGAATGTAATTTCTGAGCTGATGCGAAGGGCGCCGCATAAAAATGTGGCGCTGTGGGTTTCGCAACAGAAACCTGAAAATTTATGTATTACATCAATAACATTAGGAGAAGTGTTGCGGGGCATTGATTGTATTGCTGAAAAAGCCAGGCGTGATGATTTGACGAACCGGTTCTTAACAGCAACAGCTAACACATTTTCAGGGCGCATCTACCCATACGATCAAGAAACTGCGCTTCACTTCGGAAAATTATGCGCCCAACGTAAAGCAGCAAATTTAAGCATCGATGCGGTTGATATTATGATTGCTGCAGTTGCAAAAAACTTGGGCGCAAAAATTGCGACACGGAATATCAAGGACTTCAAAAAGATTGGTATTTCTCTGATTGATCCCTGGAAAGCCCCGGTTGCTGTGAAGTAGTGAATAT
This sequence comes from Pseudomonadota bacterium, assembly GCA_039033475.1. Taxonomy (GTDB): domain Bacteria; phylum Pseudomonadota; class Alphaproteobacteria; order Rhizobiales; family CBDHHC01; genus JBCCCO01. The sequence continues at coordinate 5,267 of JBCCCO010000018.1, forward strand.
ATTTTATCTTGCCAGCAAAATAGCATTAATCATGTTTATATTTGCGGACTGTAATATAAAAAACCACACCACGGAAGCTGTGAGCGCTCCCAATAAAAACCATACAAATCTAATGCGCATTATTTATTCACTTTCTTATTTGTAAACACGACTGAGATTTTGATTATGCATCTATAAACACTTTTGGTAAACTGTCTTGTTGCTGATCAAGCCATTTTGGTACAGGGAAATTTTTTTCTCTTAGAAAATCGGCATTGAATAACTTGCTTTGATAGCGTGTTCCATAATCACATAAAATCGTTACAATGGTATGGCCCGGTCCTAAATCTTTTGCCATCCGGATTGCTCCGGCGACATTAATGCCACTAGATACCCCGAGGCATAACCCTTCGTTTTTTAGCAAGTCAAAGACAATTGGAACGGCTTCTTCATCTGAAATCTGATATGGCATATCAATCTCCAAGCCTTCTAAATTGCCTGTGATGCGGCCTTGTCCAATGCCCTCAGCGATAGAGCTGCCTTTGGATTTCAGTTCTCCATGTCTGTAGTAATTGTACAGAGCTGCACCCTCAGGATCAGCGATACCGATTTTAACGTCCTTCTTTCGCTCACGCAAATGCATGGCAACGCCACTTAAAGTACCGCCAGAGCCCACAGCACAAATGAAACCATCAATTTTACCATCGGTTTGGTGCCAAACTTCGGGTCCCGTCATTTCATAGTGTGATTGCCTGTTGGCGGTGTTATCAAATTGATTGGCCCAAACGGCTCCGTGTGGCAACGTTTCCGCTAAATGTTCGGCCAATCGTTTGGAATATTTGACAAAATGGTTGGGGTTTTTGTAGGGCACGGCAGGTACTTCCACAAGCTGTGCCCCGCATAGCCGTAACATATCCTTTTTTTCGTCAGATTGCGTATCCGGGATAACAATAATAGTTTCATAGCCAAGAGCATCACAAATAAGTGCAAGTCCAATGCCTGTGTTACCAGCAGTTCCTTCAACTATAGTGCCTCCAGGACGCAAGTTCCCGTTTGCAATAGCATTACGGATAATATAAAGAGCTGCCCGATCTTTCACCGACTGCCCAGGATTCATGAATTCTGCTTTGCCGAGTATTGTGCACTCTGTTTCTTCCGATGCTTTACGCAGACGAATAAGTGGTGTATTGCCAATGGCTTCGATTATGCCATCTTTATATGTCACGGTATTAATCTCTCTTAAGTGCTGGAACTCAATCTAACATTCATTTTGAACTCATACTACTGTAAGATTTATGATAAAATTTACAAGGGGTGCTGAAAATATCTTATGTGCTATCCCCTTGTTGTTTATAATAGCAAATCGCAAACCATCGTATGCAACAAGGACCATGACCACATGAACGATATGCAATCCTTACCATTGATCCCGCGTAGAACGTTATTTGGAAACCCGGAGATGGCGAGTGCCAAGGTCAGCCCTGATGGCAAGTGGTTGTCTTGGTTGGCACCTGTCAATAATGTGCTGAATGTATGGGTTGCCCCACTTGAAAATCCAAAACAGGCGCAAGCAATTACTGCTGATACAAAACGTGGTATTCGCTTTTATGATTGGGCAGCTAACAGCACATATATTATTTATATTCAGGATAAAGACGGGGATGAGGATTGGCATCTTCATAGCGTTGATATTGCAACCAAAAAAGCTCTTGATTTAACCCCTTATGAAAAAATTACAGCGCGCATCATAGCAAGAAGCTGGTCTTTCCCGAATATCCTTCACGTTGGTTTAAACAATGATAATCCGAGTTGGCATGATGTCTATAGTATTGATATCACAACAGGTGAGAGTAAACTTGGCTTTAAAAATGATCAGGAACTATCCGGATTTATCTATGACCGAGAGCTTAACCTCAAATTTGTGACCAAAACCACTCCAGATGAGGGAGGGACAACCGTTCTTCGGCATGATAACGGAGAGCTGGAAGAAATGTTCCGTATTAGTCTTGAAGATTCGCTCACCACGTCTTTAATTGGTTTTCAAAATCAAAGCTCGCTTTGTTATTTTCTGGACAGTCGAGGGCGCGATAAAGCCGCGTTAACAACGCTAAACTTTGAAAGTGGTGAGCAAAAAGTGATTGCGGAATCGAGCAAAGCAGACATCCAAAACCTTTTGATGCATCCAACGCGTTATAACATAGAGGCATATAGCGCGAATTTTATCACAGAAGACTGGACTTTATTGGATGCTACGATTGCTGATGATTTTGAGTTTTTACAATCAAGTCTTCCAGGTGAGGTTCACGTAAACAGCCGAACAAAAGAAGACGATATCTGGATTATCACAAGTTCATCAGCTGATATACCTGGTGATTATTTCTGTTATCAACGGTCAGAAAAAAGATTGGAGAAATTGTTTTCAACGCGTCCAGACTTGGATGATGCGCCGTTGCGACCGATGCAGGGCCATGTGATTAAATCAAGAGATGGTTTGGATCTGGTCTCATATCTAACATTGCCAAAAGAAGCCTCTTTGCATGGAGAAGATGTGCATGATGCGAAAACAGTACCGTTGGTTTTGCTTGTGCATGGGGGGCCATGGGCTAGAGATCATTACGGCTATAACCCCCAACATCAGTGGCTTGCTGACAGAGGGTATGCTGTCCTTTCAGTGAATTTCCGGGGATCAACTGGATTTGGCAAGGCTTTCATTAACGCAAGTAATTGTGAGTGGGCCGCAAAGATGCATGATGATTTGCTGGATGCCGTGAATTGGGCGCTTGATAATGGCATTACCGAGAAAGACAAAATTGCAATTATGGGTGGCTCTTATGGCGGGTATGCCACCCTTGTTGGGCTTGCATTTACGCCAGATGTCTTTGCTTGCGGTATTGATATTGTTGGCCCATCAAATTTGGAAACTTTATTGGAAACGATACCACCTTACTGGAAAGCCTTTTTTGAGCAGCTTGCGTCTCGTGTGGGGGATCCTCGAACAGAAGAGGGCATTGCATTGTTAAAACAGCGTTCTCCTCTTAATAAGGTTGAGCACATTACAAAACCCTTATTGATTGGACAAGGCGCTAATGACCCACGGGTTAAAAAAGCAGAATCGGATCAAATTGTTGAGGCCATGCAAAACAAAGCTATTCCTGTGACCTATGTGCTGTATCCAGATGAGGGTCATGGTTTTGCTCGTCCTGAAAACCGGATGGCATTCCAGGCGATATCTGAAGCCTTTCTTGCAGAGCATTTGGGTGGGCAATATGAGCCAATTGGTGATGATTTTTCAGGTTCAACAACTCAAGTTCTTGAAGGAAAAAAGCAAATTCCGGGTTTGTCAGAGGCTTTAGCAAACGTTTTATCTTAACGTTTGTGTTATAGCCAATTTCTCTACCATGTCATTTTTTATGAAATTGGCTATAGTATTTTAATGCCGACGTCCAAGCCAAAAATCACGAATGCGGTTATAGCGGCTGCAATATCCAACATACTGATTTTTGGTAATATGGCCCCATTTGTTCACCCATACGTGGTAGTGGCGACCTTGTTTACAAGCTTTTGCTTTGTAAACTGGGAGGTGACCATGAACAAAATGGATTTTGTAGTACCCACGCTTATTCAAAATGCGCTGTGCATTATGTCGTGAAATATATTTTGGCCTGTCATAGTAACCACCATCATAGCGATGCGGCGTGTGATATTGTTTATGGGAATAATGGTCACGATATTTAGGACCGTTTTCATTTTCGTATTTGCGCTGATAAGGGGGATGATTGTCATTATAATGATCAAGAGGGGGATGTGATTTTTTTCTATGAGATGAATATTCTTCAACGTATCCATCATCATCTTCATCAAACTCAAGCCAACTGTCCTTGCCAACCTTTATCAGTGACGGAGCAGCCATTTCTGGTGTTACGACTGCTTTGGATAAAGCAGGCTCGCCACCAGCATAAGCTGTAGTCAAAGAAAAAAGGCTAAAAAAGCTTGCAAAAGTATACAAAATTAGACTATTTCTGCGCATTATTTAAAACCCCATTTTGCTGTTAATAGTAAAGATAAAAAATGCTTAACAGATGAGATCTGAACACAATCCGAAAAACATATTCATTTGGCATTCATCTTGCGGTGATATTCAAGAAGTCCTAGCTTGTTTTGATTTTTTCATTGCATAAAATTAAGATACTATCGCTGGGTGATCTTTGGTGTTATAAGCCGATAATAAGGTTATCATTAAAATAGCTTTCTACTTTTTTTAACGGCTTGAACAATTGGTTCAACTTTAGTAATTAGTCTAGAATCAGCTATTAGAGCTCTCCTGATCAAGATCGTAAATAATCTTAACTAAGGAACACTATAAACAAGGCTGCAAAGATAATTTTGTAGTATTTCTAACCTCGTAGATGTTTGTAAAAATTATAATATTGATAGAATTTAGGCTAAACCATGCAAGTTACAGAAACACTTTCTGAAGGATTAAAACGCGAACTCGAAATTGTTGTTGAAGCGCAAGAGCTTGATCAAAAGCTCGTCTCGAAGCTCGAGCAACTCAAGGAAACAGTTCGTATTAAAGGGTTTCGGCCTGGGAAGGTGCCTATTGCACATCTGCGACGTGTTTACGGCGAGCAGGTTATGGTTGAAGTGGTCCAAAAAACACTGCATGAGACGGTTCAAAAGGCCTTGAAAGAGCGCGATGAACGCCCCGCATTTGAGCCTGAAATAACGCTTACGGAAAACAAAGAAGAAATTCAAAAAATTATTTCCGGGAATTCAAATCTGGCCATTAAAATGTCGTTTGAAATTATGCCCAGTATAGAGCTTGCCGATTTTTCTAAGCTTGAGTTTGAAAAACAGGTTGCTGAAATTACGGAAGACGAAATTCAAGAAAGTTTGGAGCGTATTGCAAATAACAATATGAAGTACGTTGACAAAGAAGGCCCGCTTGAAATCGATGATCAAGCAAGCGTAGATTTTGTTGGCAAGATTGATGGTGAGCCATTTGAAGGTGGCAGTGCTGAAGATGCCAATATTGTAATTGGGCGCAATGCGTTTATTCCTGGCTTTGAAGAGGGATTGATCGGTTTAGAAAAAGATCAAGAGCACAACTTAAACATTACGTTCCCGGAAAACTATTCTGCGAAACATCTTGCTGGGAGAGATGCTGTCTTTGAAATTACAGTCAAAAATGTTCAAGCTCCAGAAAAACAAGATGTTGATGATGAATTTGCCAAATCTCTCGGCCTTGAAAACCTGGAAAAACTAAGAGAGGTGGTTGTCAAAGAAATTCAGCAACAGCACGACGAAGCCAGCAAAATAAAATTGAAGAAAAGTGTGCTGGATGTTTTAAATGAGGAGTATTCGTTCGAACTGCCGCCTACGTTGGTTATGCAAGAATTTGATGATATTTGGAAGCAGCTGACCGAAGAGATGGAAAACGCAGGCAAAACTTTTGAAGATGAAGATACGACAGAAGATAAGAAGCGTGAAGAGTGTTATCAATTGTCTGAGCGCCGTGTCAAACTTGGTCTATTGCTGAACGAGATTGGCGAAAAAAATGATATTAAAGTAAATGAAGATGAAGTTCGAAATGCCATGTTTGAGCGCGCACGCCAGTTTCCTGGAATGGAGCGAAAAATCTTAGAGCTTTATCAAAAGAATCCGGAATCACGTGCTCAGTTGCAAGCCCCTATTTTTGAAGAAAAAATCATCAATCTTATTGTTGAAACGGCAAAAGTCACTGATAAAGACGTTTCAGTAGAAGTCTTGCATGACATGTCAGATGAAGATGCTGACGCGACCAAAGAGGATTGATTATAACGTTAGTTATATTTTTTCTCGTGCTTGTGTATAATAAAAATCGGCTGTGCAAAATTCATAAGTTTTTAACTGTGTCGTAAGAGTATTCTCATAAAAAGGACGCTCGCGGTCCTTCTATGTTTCATGATATTTAATATTGAGATAGGGCGTTGATAAAAAATATTTTTTCCATAAACTGTAGTGTCCTAATTTTGATGATTTTTTGAGTGTATACACAATCTAACAATGAGGCGTTTAGGAGCATTTTTTAATGTGTTCTGATTGCAGACAAATTAAACCAGGAGTTGAGAGATGAATGACCCTATTGAACGCACTATGCATTTAGTCCCTACAGTTATTGAGCAAACCAATCGCGGCGAGCGGGCTTTTGATATTTATTCTCGGCTTCTGAAAGAGCATATTATATTCGTAACAGGGCCTATTGAATCGATGATGGCGTCGCTCATTGTGGCGCAATTGCTTTTTTTGGAAGCAGAGAACCCTAAAAAAGAGATTTCAATGTATATTAATTCTCCTGGAGGGGAAGTTAACGCTGGATTGGCCATTTATGACACAATGCAGTTTATTCGTCCTCCCGTGGCAACTTTATGTAATGGGTTGGCTGCTTCAATGGGATCGTTGCTTTTAACAGCCGGTGCTGAAGGTATGCGCTACGCTCTGCCGAATGCAAGCGTTATGGTGCACCAACCTTTAGGTGGCTTTCGTGGTCAAGTCAGCGATGTCCAGCTTCATGCAGAAGAAATGTTGCGCACGAAAGAAAGGTTAAATCAAATATACGTTAAGCATACAGGTCAAGCATATGAAAATGTTGAGAAAAACCTGGATCGTGATAACTTTATGACGCCTGAGCAAGCAAAAGATTTTGGTATTATCGATGAGATTGTGGAAAAACGTAAAGAAACGTCATCTGATGATCAAAATGATAGCTAAATCTTATGATTTTTTGTGGGTGTAATGTCTCAATCGTAAACTGGCAAAGTATTTGCTAGTCTTAGAGGTGATAGTCAAAGAATAAATTAAAAATTCAAGTTTTTGAATTATTATCAAAAAATAACCATTGAGGCGTGTAACTCTGATTAATGCCTGGTGGTATGCTTAATAGAATTTTGAGATCTGAACAGGTATCATGAAATTCTGAGCTATAAAGCTGAGAGAAATTCATTATATTGGTAAGGATGCAGTGTTGTAGAATTATATGTTGGATGTTCTTGTAATGATACTAGGCCATAAATATCCACTCTACAGTAGGCCCGTCTATAGTTTTAAGCCTAGATTACGTGTTAAGTTAAATATTGAAAGATCGGATGTGCAAAGTGAGCGGAAACGATTCTAAAAACACCCTTTATTGTTCCTTTTGTGGGAAGAGCCAGCACGAAGTAAGAAAACTCATTGCAGGACCAACTGTTTTTATCTGCGATGAATGTGTTGAGCTTTGCATGGATATTATCCGCGAGGAGAACAAAAGCTCACTTGTGAAATCTCGTGATGGCGTTCCAACGCCGCATGAAATTTGCACTGTTCTTGACGATTATGTTATCGGACAAGCCCATGCAAAGCGCGTGTTATCTGTGGCTGTGCATAACCATTATAAGCGTCTCAATCACGCAACAAAAAATAATGATGTCGAGTTAGCAAAATCAAACATCTTGCTCATTGGTCCTACCGGTTGTGGCAAAACATTATTAGCACAGACCTTGGCACGTATCCTTGATGTGCCTTTTACAATGGCAGACGCAACAACATTAACAGAAGCAGGTTATGTTGGTGAGGATGTTGAAAATATTATCCTTAAGCTATTGCAATCCGCCGATTATAATGTTGAGCGGGCACAGCGTGGGATTGTTTACATTGATGAGGTTGATAAGATCAGCCGCAAGTCTGATAATCCATCGATAACAAGAGATGTCTCTGGTGAAGGAGTGCAGCAAGCTCTTTTGAAAATTATGGAAGGGACTGTTGCCAGTGTTCCACCGCAAGGGGGGCGTAAACATCCACAGCAGGAATTTTTGCAGGTTGATACTACAAATATTCTGTTTATTTGTGGAGGGGCATTTGCAGGTCTGGAAAAAATCATTACCCAGCGTGGGCGCAGTACTTCAATTGGTTTTGGCGCTCAGGTGGAATCTGATGATGATCGTAAAACTGGTGAAATATTACAGAAAGTTGAACCCGAGGATCTTCTGAAGTTTGGTCTGATACCAGAGTTTATTGGTCGTGTCCCAGTGTTAGCAACGCTTGAGGATTTGGATGAAGCAGCCTTGGTGAAAATTTTAACTGAGCCCAAAAATGCACTGGTAAAACAATATCAGCGTTTGTTTGAAATGGAGGATGTGAAGCTTACATTTTCTGAAGATGCTCTTAAAGGCATTTCGCGCAAGGCGATTGAGAGAAAAACCGGGGCGCGTGGATTGCGTTCTATTATGGAATCCATTCTCCTTGAGACTATGTTTGATCTTCCAAGCCTGAAGGGTGTGGAAGAGATTGTTACCAGTCTAGAAGTTGTTGAAGGAAGTGCAAAACCATTACGGATCTATACGGATCGGGTCGATGAGATTGAAACGAGTGCTTAACTTGCGCTCGTTCTAATTCGCTACTTATTTCTTAAGTTCCGTGATGCTGATTAAGGGGGAAGTCCATCACGCCTTACTTGAATATCCATGCTAAGCTCTTATTTACAAATTTCGTGATAAATCATACAAATATAGTTATTGCGCCTTTTCATATTTCAGTTTTTAATCAACTGAGTTGAAATATTAACATGCGTAAAACATTTCTTTAATAAGAATAGGACACTCAATGCCTGATGACATAACAGAAGCTTCCGCAAAACGTGATGACCTTGAATTATATCCTGTGCTTCCGCTTCGGGACATCGTTGTCTTTCCTTATATGATCGTACCGCTTTTTGTTGGCCGTGAAAAATCGATAAATGCGCTCGAAGAAGTGATGCGTACGGATAAACAAATTTTTCTTGCGGCACAAAAAAGCGCAAGCGATGATGATCCTAATATTGATGGGATTTATAAGATTGGTACGTTAGCGACAGTTCTACAGCTTTTGAAATTGCCTGATGGGACAGTGAAAGTTTTGGTTGAAGGGACCTCACGTTCGCAGATAATTGATTACACCGATAATTCAAAATATTTCGAAGCCCACACGCAAAGCATTGAAGAAGAGATTGGGCGTGAAGAAGAGATTGAAGCCTTAGCTCGTTCTGCGATTGCACAATTCGAAAGTTATGTGAAATTAAACAAGAAGATTTCACCGGATGTCTATGGAACTGTCAATCAGATTGATGATTATTCCAAACTTGCGGACACCATTGCTTCCAATCTTGCAATCAAAATTTCTGATAAGCAAGAAATCCTGGAAATCATAAATATTTCAGAGCGTTTGGAGCGTGTTTACACACTGATGGAAAGTGAGATTTCCGTTCTTCAGGTGGAGAAAAAAATTCGCTCGCGTGTAAAACGTCAGATGGAAAAAACTCAGCGTGAGTATTACTTGAATGAGCAGATGAAAGCCATTCAAAAAGAGCTGGGCGATGCTGATGAGCGCGATGATATTAGCGAAATTGAAGAGAAAATAGAGAACACCAAACTCTCCAAGGAAGCTAAAGAAAAAGCACTCGCTGAGCTGAAAAAGCTAAAACAAATGAGCCCAATGTCTGCCGAGGCAACGGTTGTACGGAATTACCTTGATTGGTTATTGTCTATCCCGTGGGGTGTTAAAGGCAAGATCAAAAAGGATTTACAAGAAGCCGAAGCTATTTTGGAAGAGGAGCATTATGGCCTCGAAAAAGTCAAAGAGCGTATCATTGAATACTTAGCGGTCCAAAAGCGGACGAACAAACTTAAAGGTCCTATTTTGTGCCTGGTTGGTCCTCCAGGTGTTGGTAAAACATCGCTGGGTAAATCAATTGCTCGCTCAACGGGACGTGAATTTGTTCGCATGTCTCTTGGTGGTGTGCGCGATGAAGCTGAAATTCGCGGTCACCGGAGAACATATATTGGTTCGATGCCTGGTAAAGTGATTCAATCTATGAAAAAAGCCAAAAAGAGCAATCCTTTGTTCTTGTTGGATGAGATTGATAAACTTGGGTCAGATTTCAGAGGAGATCCGGCTTCAGCGTTACTTGAGGTGCTTGATCCAGAGCAAAATGGATCGTTCAACGATCACTACCTGGAAGTTGATTATGATCTATCAAACGTGATGTTTATTACAACAGCCAATACCTTAAATATTCCTCATGCCCTTATGGATAGAATGGAGATTATCCGGATTGCGGGTTACACAGAGGATGAAAAAATTGAGATTTCGCAACGTCATCTGATTCCAGCCCAACGAGAAGCTCATGGTTTGGAAGATGCCGAATGGATTGTGGAGCGCAGTGCGGTACAGGCTATTATTCGCACATACACACGTGAAGCTGGTGTCCGTAACCTTGAACGCGAGATGGCAAAGCTTGCCAGGAAATCTTTGAAAGATATTCTGACATCTGAAAAAGAGTCTATCACAGTGACGCCTGAAAATTTGGAAGACTATCTTGGTGTTCCAAAATATCGTTTCGGTCAGACAGAAGGTGAAGACCTGCTTGGTGTTGTGACAGGTCTTGCGTGGACAGAAGTCGGCGGCGAGCTGCTCACAATTGAAGGTGTTATGATGCCAGGTAAGGGCAAAATGACAGTGACGGGCAATCTTAAAGATGTGATGAAAGAGTCTATTCAAGCAGCTAGTGCTTATGTGCGCTCTCGCTCTGTAGATTTTGGCATTAAACCTCCATTGTTTGAAAAAAATGATATTCACGTCCATGTTCCGGAAGGGGCGACACCGAAAGACGGTCCTTCCGCTGGTGTTGCTATGGTGACAGCTATTGTGTCTATCATGACAGGGATTTCTGTGCGCAAAGATGTTGCCATGACAGGTGAGATTACGCTGCGTGGCCGGGTGTTGCCGATTGGTGGATTGAAGGAAAAGCTTTTGGCGGCATTGCGCGGTGGTGTTAAAACTGTGCTTATTCCAGAAGAAAACGCAAAAGACCTGGCTGAGATACCAGATAACGTCAAGAATGCTCTAGAAATCATACCTGTTAGCTTAATGGATGATGTGCTGAAAGTTGCGCTCACTAGCCAGCCTACACCTATTGTTTGGGATCCTGAGAGTGAGTCAACACCAAGTGCGTTAAGCGATGAAGATGATCCCTCAAACGAGGGAATTACAGCGCATTAAACAGTTACTCTATCTTATATCTTTGTACGTATAGAACTCAAAAGCCCGGATCTTGTTCTGGGCTTTACTTTTTGTATTTAAAAAAAGATTTTTTTGTGTATAAAGTTTCCAACAATATTATAAGCTACAAAAACAGGATTTCTCTCTATGAAGGTCGATCAGGCCACCGTGCATCATATTGCGCGTCTTGCTCGTATTAAAGTGAGTGACGAAGATGCGAAAAATCTGGAAAAAGAACTTTCATCAATATTGACCTGGATTGAGCAACTCAGCGAAGTTGATACAGAAGCTGTTTCTCCTATGACATCGGCTGTAAAAACCAATATGAAGCAGCGTGAAGATATGGTCACTGCTGGTGGTTATCCTCGTGATATTGTTAAGAATGCTCCTGTGAGTGAAGATGATTTCTTTATGGTTCCTAAAGTGGTGGAGTAAAAAATATGACTGAATTGACCACTTTAACATTAGCCAAAGCGCGAGATGGTATAAAAAATAAAGAGTTCACATCCCAGGAATTAACGAAAGCACATCTGAAGAATATTGATGATGCCAATGAGGCGCTTAACGCTTTTGTTCATTTGAGTGCGGATAAAACCCTTGAGATGGCTAAAGCAAGCGATGAAAAAATTGCTAAAGGGGAGGGCGGACCGCTTGAAGGGATTCCTCTTGGTATCAAGGATTTATTTTGTACAAAGGATGTGCGTACGACGGCATCTTCTCATATTCTTGAAAATTTTGTGCCAACATATGAATCAACAGTCACTAAAAACCTGTGGGATGCCGGTGCTGTTCTGCTTGGCAAGTTAAATAATGATGAATTTGCAATGGGCTCCTCAAATGAGTCCAGTGCTTTCGGTCCGTGCGTTAATCCTTGGCGCCGTAAATTAGATGATGGTTCAGAAGATGAAACACCTCTTGTTCCAGGGGGCTCCTCTGGTGGCTCGTCCAGTGCGGTGGCAGCTGATTTGTGTATGGCTGCAACGGCAACAGATACAGGCGGGTCGATCCGCCAGCCGGCAGCATTTACAGGTACTGTTGGGCTAAAGCCGACGTATGGCAGATGTTCTCGGTTGGGGATTGTGGCCTTCGCCTCTTCTCTTGATCAGGCTGGTCCGATTACGAAAACCGTGCGCGATGCCGCCATTATGTTGCAAGTGATGGCCAGTCATGATCCTTTAGATACCACAAGTGTTGATATTGACGTGCCAGACTATGAAAAAATTCTTGGTGCCCCTATCAAAAAGGGCATTACTATTGGCATTCCAAAAGAATATCGCGTTGATGGCATGCCACAAGAGATTGAGGCACTATGGGAGGAGGGCATTGATTGGCTCAAATCCGCAGGTGCTCATATCAAGGAAATTAGTTTACCTCATACCAAATATGCTTTGCCTGCGTACTACATTATTGCTCCTGCTGAAGCATCTTCAAATTTGGCCCGTTACGATGGTGTGCGTTATGGCAAGCGCGTGCCTGGCGATAATATTATTGAGATGTATAACAACACCCGTGCAGAAGGGTTTGGGGCAGAGGTGAAGCGGCGTATCCTTATTGGAACATATGTACTTTCTGCGGGATACTACGATGCGTATTACAATAAGGCTCAGAAAGTACGCACCCTCATTAAACAGGATTTTGACCGCGTTTTTGAGGATATCGATATGGTGCTCACGCCAACAACACCTGGCCCTGCTTTTGGAATTGGTGAGGTTTCCGGAGACCCGGTACAAATGTATCTGAATGATATTTTTACAGTTACCGTCAATATGGCAGGCTTGCCAGGTATCTCTGTTCCCACTGGAATGTCTAGTGAGGGCACACCTCTTGGATTGCAATTGATCGGAAAACCATTTGATGAAGCTAGTCTTTTGCAAGTCGCGCACCTGATGGAAGAGGCTGCTGGAGACTTACCAAAAGCGTCCAAGTGGTGGGCAACAAAGTAGTATTTTGAGGAAAATGTATGCTGTCTCATGATAACAGAATTGCAGCGAAAGACTGTGCATCTATGGAAGACGTGCGACGCGAAATAGACCATATTGATGAACAGTTGGTAGATTTAATTGCTGAGCGCTTTCATTATGTAGATCGGGCCTGGCAATTCAAAGACAATCCCTCTGATGCAACTGTACCGTGGCGCATTCAGCAAGTGGTTGATAAGGTTATGACCCGGGCAAAAGACAAGAATCTTCCCACTGGCTTGGTTGAAGCACTATGGCGACAAATGATCGGCTGGTTTATCCAATATGAAGAAGATAAATTGCAAAATAAGAATAAAACAGGGGCGTGAGTTTGCAGAGCCACATCGGTTAAAAAAGAATGGGCGTAAAGTCACGCTTTAAATGACCTTCCGCCCAATTAGTGAAATGAAGTATTTCCTGACGTGGACTGTACAAGAAGTCTATGACTATGAATTTAGGAATAAATTATATCCTTTTTATGTCCTAAGTTTTGTTTTTATTGGGATTTTTCAGTATAAAATGTTATTTGATCTGCGATGATAAGGTAAATTATGAACGCAACACACTCGTATATTCAAGGTGCAACAGGAGACTGGGAAATTGTTATAGGGCTTGAAGTCCATGCACAGGTCACGTCTCAATCCAAATTGTTTTCAGGCGCATCAACGGAATTTGGTGGGGAGCCAAATGATCATGTCAGCATTGTTGACGCCGCGATGCCTGGTATGCTGCCTGTGATCAATAAAGAATGTGTTGCTCAAGCCATTCGCACCGGTCTTGGGTTAAAAGCAAAAATTAATTTGCATTCGGTGTTTGACCGCAAAAACTATTTTTATCCGGATCTGCCGCAGGGCTATCAAATCTCGCAGTACAAGTATCCCATTGTTGGCGAGGGTGAGGTTGTTCTTGATTTCAAAGACGGCTCATCGGTCTCCATCGGTATCGAGCGTTTGCATTTGGAACAAGATGCGGGAAAAAGTCTACATGATCAGCATCCTGACTGCTCTTTTGTTGACCTCAATCGCTCAGGGGTGGCTTTGATGGAAATTGTTTCAAAGCCGGATATGCGTTCTGCGGAACATGCAAAAGCATATATTTCAAAATTACGCACAATTTTGCGATATTTGGGAACATGTGATGGTAATATGGAGCAGGGTTCCATGCGTGCTGACGTGAATGTGTCTGTGCGCCGCCCAGGTGAGCCACTCGGTACCCGTTGTGAAATCAAGAACATGAATTCGTTACGCTTTATTGGACAAGCTATTGAGTATGAAGCACAGCGGCAAGTTGATGTGCTTGAAGATGGTGGCACGATCGATCAGCAGACGCTGTTGTTTGATACCACGACGGGCAAAACCCGGCCGATGCGCTCTAAAGAAGAAGCTCATGATTATAGGTATTTTCCGGATCCGGATTTGTTACCATTAGAATTCACACAACAGTATGTGGATCAGTTGCAGGCGGAATTGCCTGAGTTGCCGGATAATAAAAAGAGCCGTTTTGTTGAGCATTACGGTTTGTCTCCATATGATGCTGGTATTTTGATCGCCAACAAAGAAACGGCGGATTATTTTGAAGAAGTTGCTCAAGGGCGCGATGCCAAGCTAGCTGTGAATTGGGTCATGGGTGATCTGTCTGCTCATGCCAATGCAAAAAATATATCTTTGGCCGAATTAGGGGTATCTTCTGAGCAATTAGGTGGTTTGATAGATTTGATCTCAAACAAAACAATCTCCGGTAAAATTGCCAAAGATGTTTTAGAGGTTTTGATTGAGGACGGCGGAGAACCTGTGAAAATCGTTGAAGAGCGCGGTTGGAAGGTGGTTCGTGATACAGCGGCCATTGAAAAGGCTATTGATGAGATTATGGCAGCGAACCCTAAGCAGGTTGAGCAGGTCAAAACAAAGCCAAAAACATTAGGATGGTTTGTTGGTCAAGTGATGAAAGCAACGCAAGGCAAAGCTGATCCACAAACCGTTAATGAGCTGCTTCGTAGTAAATTGGAAATCGGTGAAGAATAGCATATCATCAAACTCTCAAATTTTTGTTGGGAAGTGATATGTACGATCCTGTTAAAAGTTATAATTATTTCAATCAGGTGTTGTTGGCAAAGGCATTAATGTTGTAAATAGTATTCATGTTTTTGACACAAACTGAAGATAGAGCGTTAAGATTGGGGCAAAAGTCTTGTAAATGCTGTGTCATTATGTTGACGTGATTGGGGTAATTTTGCCCGGGTATCAGAAAGGTGGTATGGTTTGATGATAAGTGCTGAACAAAACACAACAAAACAGCCTAAAAAGAATCTTGCTAATGCGGTTCATAGACATCACGCTTTATCAAAAAAAGGTATACTGGAACGGTTATTTACTTTTGCTTTCAGAGGGTTAGTCTATCCTCAGATCTGGGAAGATCCTGTCGTTGACATGGAAGCTCTGCAAATTCAGCCCGATAATCACATCATTACAATTGCATCAGGTGGCTGTAATGTCATGAGCTACCTGATCGCAGATCCAAGTCGCATTACAGCTGTTGACCTTAATCCAGCGCATGTGGCTTTAAATCGTTTAAAATTAGCCGCTATTCAGCATTTGCCTGATTATGAAACCTATTACCGCTTTATTGGTCAGGCTGATTCCAAAGACAATGTTAAAGCGTATGACAAATACCTTAAGCCGAAGTTGGATAAAGAGAGCCTGAAATATTGGGAGCGCCGTGATCTTTCTGGCCGTCGCAGAATTTCCCTATTTCGCAGAAATTTCTATCGTTTTGGTTTACTTGGCAAGTTTATTGGTGCCGGCCACATGGTTGCAAAGCTTTATGGACGTAATCCGCAAGAACTTCTCAAAGCAACATCTTTAGAAGAGCAAAAAGCGATCTACGAACAGCATATTGCGCCTCTATTTGATAAACGTTTGATTCGCTGGTTTCTTAATCGTCCGGTCTCGCTTTATGGTCTTGGTATTCCACCTTCACAGTATGAAGCGCTTGCAACTGCGGGTGAGCAAAATGGTATGGCCGCTGTTGTGAGCGAACGGCTTGGCAAACTTGCTTGTGATTTTCGTTTTGAAGAAAATTATTTTGCATGGCAGGCTTTTGGCAGAGGATATGCAGACTCAGGCATGGGGCCGGTTCCGCCCTATTTGCAAAAAGAGCATTACAATAACATTCGCGAGCGTGTAGAGCGTGTGCATGTCACAAACACACCGTTCACCACGTTTTTAGAACAACAGCCAGACAATAGCGCAGATCGTTATATTTTGCTTGATGCTCAGGATTGGATGACTGATGCAAATCTTACGAGTTTATGGAGTGAGATTACACGCACAGCTCGTTCTGGTGCACGCGTTATTTTTAGAACCGCAGCTGACGAACGGTTGCTGCCGGGCCGTATTCCAGATGATATTCTAGGTGCATGGCATTACGATGAAGAACAAAGCCGCCAATTTAGTCAAAGAGACCGGTCGTCCATATACGGTGCTTTTCACCTTTATATTCTAAAATAGAACGGTGCATAGCAACGTTATGAGACTTCTAAGTGCATTCTTTGATTTTGGTATCAAGAATAGCGAAAATACTAAAAATTAAAGAATGACTTCAAATCAAGCCAGTCTACATATGGATCATATCTACCGTTATCAGCGGTATATTTATGATCTCACCCGCAAACACTATCTGCTTGGGCGTGATAAGTTAATTGCAGGTCTGAATCCTCCGCAAAATGGCGTTGTGCTTGAGGTTGGTTGTGGGACGGCCCGCAATCTCATTAAAGCGGCAAAACGTTATCCCACCTGCCAGTTTTATGGGTTTGATGTTTCTCTCGTTATGTTAGAAGAAGCTAAAAAGTCAATCGCACGTGCAAAGTTGCAAGATAGGATTCAAGTTGCTTATGGTGATGCCACTAATTTTGATGGGGCTGATGCATTTGGTTTGGCGCAATATGACCGGGTTTTTATCTCTTATGCGCTGACAATGATACCGCCGTGGCGTGATGTTCTAAAGCATGTGATGACTTTGGTGGCAGAGCAGGGCTCCGTTCACGTTATCGATTTTGGTCAGCAGCAAGATTTGCCAGCATGGTTTCGCAAGATGTTGTTTATGTGGTTGCGCCAGTTTTCAGTTTATCCGCAAGCTGAATTAAAACCAGAGCTTGAAAAGGTAACGGAACAGAATGATGTTTCTTTGACGTTTCAGTCTCTATACCGCGGTTATTCTGATTATGCCATTTTGCAGCGATAGATAAATCGCAATACTTCTATATATTCAACCAAAAGGACAAAAATCATGCCAAAAGCGGTACGCATACATGAATATGGTGGTCCGGATGTAATGCGCTTTGAGGACGTAGAAATTGGTGCGCCGGGTCCAGGCGAGGTTCGCGTCAAACAACATGCGATTGGCTTGAATTATATTGATGTTTACCACCGCACTGGGCTCTATCCGATGCAAAGTTTGCCGTGTGTTATTGGTACCGAAGCGGCGGGTGAGGTGATAGAAATTGGTGAAGGTGTTGATGATTTAGAGGTGGGGCAACGTGTGGCGTATGCCAGTGTTATTGGAGCTTATGCTGAGGAGCGTTTGATTGTTGCTGACCGCCTTGTGAAGTTGCCCGATGCTATAGCCTATAATACAGCGGCCGCCATGATGTTGCAGGGCATGACAGCACAGTATTTATTGCGCCAAACATATAATGTCGGCAAGGATACGACATTGTTGTTCCATGCTGCGGCAGGAGGGGTTGGTCTTATTGCGTGTCAATGGGCCAATGCGCTGGGAGCCACAGTTATTGGAACGGTGAGCTCTAGGGAAAAAGCACAACTTGCTCAAGAGCATGGATGCCATCATGCTATCAATTATCGGGAAGATGATTTTGTTGAAAAGGTCAAGGAGATTACACAAGGTGCTGGTGTTGATGTGGTTTATGACTCGATAGGTAAAGATACGTTTCCAGCTTCGCTGGATTGCCTTAAACCGCGTGGGCTGTTTGTGAGTTTTGGTAATGCTTCTGGGCCTGTTGAAGCATTCGATATGGGGCTGCTTGCGCAAAAAGGCTCATTGTTTGCTACGCGGCCAAGCTTGATGCACTATATTGCAAAGTCTGAAGAGCTAAGAGTAACAGCACAAGATGTTTTTGATAATGTTAGCGCAGGGAACTTTAAAATTAACGTTCATCAAACATATGCTTTGCAAGATATTGCGCAATCACATATAGACCTAGAAGCACGAAAAACCACCGGGTCGACAATTCTGTTGCCATAACATGAATTATATGCAAGCTGCTTGAAATGAAACAGCAAACACCGAACAAAGCAGATCTTAGCAATCATCCGATCTGGAGCCTGAAAGGCATTTTGTGTCTTGTTGTTGGCTATTGCGTATTGCACAGCGTGTTGCGGCTGCTGTCTACTTATAATATTGCGCAAGACGATGTTGTCGGTAATGTGTTAGCGCAAGTTTTGGCACCTGGCTATATTGTCCGTCAAGGCCCGTTGTACGATATGGCACTTTGGTTCGTACAGCAGGTGACAGGGCCCTATATTGGTGGATTTCTCTTTCTCAAATATGTTTTTCTAACCGCGACTATTGCTTTTATTTATTTAAGTGCCAGACGCATATTAGACTCGCAGTTATGGGCGGGATTAACGGCTTGTTCTCTAACCCTGTTTTATCAGCTTGGCTGGAATATTCATGAGGGGGTTACTCATACTGCTGCATTAATGTGCTTTATTGCGGCCAGCTTTTGGGCTTTTACCCGCATTGTGCAAGAGGGGGGCTGGCAAAACTATATGCTATTTGGCATTTTCCTAGGTGCTGGTTTTCTCTCAAAACACACATTTGGTATTTTTGTCGGCCTTTTGGTATTGGCCTCATGTTTGCAAAAGCCATTGCGGCAAAAACTTTTTCATCCTCTTATACTGGTTAGTTTAGGTGTTGCAACACTTATGATGTTGCCTTTCTTGCTTTGGCTCTATGAGCGCTTTAGCGAGCTTGGCACAACGGCTCATGGCGCTGTAGGATTGACAGATGGAGGGTATTTTGAGCGCCTGCAACTCGGATTTCCTTTTATTATCAGGGGGCCGGTTGCATTTATGGCTCCATTGATACTGGTTTTGCCTTTAGCGTTTCCAGGATACTTGAAACAGCTTAAGAAAGTTGTTTTTGCTCCTTACACAAAAACAGATGGGCAACCCGATTTATTGCGTCTTGTCTATCACATGACAGCGCTTGCTGTTTTATTTTTGATTATTGCTCTGTTTGTATTTGGCATTTGGCGTCTTAAAGAGCGTTATCTACATCCCTTCTTTCTTGTGAGTATTATTGGCTTGATGGCCATTGCGATGCAGACAGATTATCAATTGAAACACATCAAGCGTTTGCTTGGTGCTATTTTGATTGGCGGTATTGTTATTCTAGCTGCGCGTTCCGGAAATTTTTGGGTAGGTCAGCCGTTTTGTGGTCCTTGTCGTCAGCTGGTTCCTTATGAGGGTGTTGCAAAAGCTTTACGAGATAAAGGTTTTGAAACCGGGACACTCATCTCAGGATTCCGTTTTACTGCCGGCAATATGCGCAGGTTCTTTCCAAGTGCACGTATTGTGAGTTTAAGCCATCCGTATTTTGTTCCTCCACGTCGGGAGCTTTATAAAGACAGAGCGCAAGATGTTGCTGCTGTTTGGCGGGTGCGTTATGCCGCTGATAAGAAGCAAGGTGTGCCAAAATATATTGCTGATGAATTAAAGCGCATGAACATTAAAAACATCCCGAAAATAGAAACTGTGAGCGTGCCATGGACGCATCTGTGGCGGCCAACGGGGTATCGTGTTTCTCTTTGGAAGGTGATTTATATCCCAATGGGACTGAGACCAGATGAATAAGAAACACGTTTAGATGTTTCCACCTAAACGTGAAATATTTTTTTCTACAAATATAAATTAGTGTTTTTTGTGGTGCGAGTGCCCGTGGTCATGTTTTTTGTGATGTTTACTGTGCTTGTATTTGTGCTTGTAATGCGATTTCTTATGATGTGACTCTTTACGGTGCTTATAACGCTTTTTATATTTTTTATAGTGCCGTTTCATCTTTGGTGGCAATAGCACCTTATTGATGACGTGAATGACACCGTTGCTCGCAATAATATCTGCTTTTTTAACATGCGCATTGTTGATTTCGACATCAAATATATCACGGTCAACCACGATTTTATCACCGCTGAGCGTTTTCACTTTTGTTGGCAAGCGCGGGACATCGGCAGCTAAAACTTTTCCGGGAATAACATGATAAAGCAAAATGCGTTTTAGTTTTGCTCGGTTTTTAGGTTTGAGAAGGTATTTAATCTTTTTGCTCGAAAGCTTTGCAAAGGCTTTATCGGTAGGGGCAAAAACAGTGATTGGTCCCTTATGAATTAGGGCACTTACAAGACCGGCTTTTTTTGCAGCTGCCAAAAGTGTTTTAAATTTTCCGGCTTTAGAAGCAACTTCAACAATATTATTTTTAGGGTGAGCGTTTGCTGTGCCTACCATAAGCAGAATACTTAAGGCAGAAAAAGCAACTATTTTTCCTAGATTCATTTATTACTCTCCAAGTTATTTATCGTAAAAGCACTAACTTATTTTGTTAGCACTTTGATAACGTATAAAACGTCTATTTAGTTTCATCTGTATTAAAAATTGTGAGAAAAAATTTATCACACGAGTGGTATACTTTTTATCTGTTGGTTTTTCTCCGTAAAACTGTATTTGTGGGTCATTCATTTTTTCTGTTGTGGATAATATTGCGTTAATAGGGGGGGGTGAGCGTGCAAGATTGGCAGTTTTAAGTTTGATCCTAATTATTCCAGTTCAAACGAAAATTCTTTGGAAGCTCCAAGAAATAAATGTTTTTTATGCTTAAGTTTTTGTTTAGAAATTTTTCTTTTAGAAACAACTGATGAGAGTGTTTTTTCCCAAAAATGCTGTTTCTGTTTTAATTTAATACATTGTAAAAATAAAATTAATATTTTAGCTCATTTTATCTATATTTTTGTTTACTTTATATTTGCTTGTTATGTGGCAGGATCACTCTACTAACGTGGCTATGTTCTTCTTGAGTATTTAGCATAGCTGAAAATGAAGTTGTTTCAAAATCAGTGAGCATTGTTTTGAAAAAGCTAACATTCAAATTTGCGTTGTAAAGCGTTGCCGAGCATTTGATGTGTTTTACACATCCCTCTGTCTGGAGCGTTTTTTGAGGGGAAGTAAAGAGTATGCGTATTGATTTATCATCTGTTGAAAAAGTTGAAAGTGCCGCAAAATTAGGAGCGGTTGAAGCCTTATTTGAATTGGGGATGATGTATTCAACCGGTCGTGAGGTTGAAGCGGACCTGATCACAGCCCATAAATGGTTTAATTTGGCCGCTCTTCAAGGCAATGAAGATGCCAAAAAATACCGTATGGAGCTGGCGCGTGAAATGGCGAAAGACGAGGTTGCTGAAGCGCAACGTATGGCAAGAGCTTGGTTGAAGCAAGAATAGCGAATTCCTTTTTACTTGCTCAATTCCTTTTTACTTGCCGAATTCATTTTTACTTGATTGTGAGCAATCCATATGATTGACTTCACGTAGGAAATAAATTCTGGTAATAACCAGAGCTATATACTACGTGCAGCATCATATGGGGGATTAGAGTGTCTTCTTCTCAAGGCTTAGTAAGAGAGCGTTTTTGTATCATCGGTGCAGGGCCATCCGGTCTTGCAGCGGCCAAAAATCTGAAACAAGCTGGTATCCCATTTGATTGTTTTGAGGCAACCGGTGATGTCGGGGGGCTATGGAATCCTGGTAATCCTGGATGCGCCTACAGTACTGTGCACCTGAATATTTCCAAAAAATTAATGCGCTTTACAGATCACCCTATCCCAAGCGGCTATCCGGATTTCTTGAATCTGGAGCAGGCCTTTGCGTATCTTAAATCTTACGCAGAAAAATTCCGTCTGTATGATAATATTGTTTTCAATAAAAAAGTGAGTAAGGCGGAAAAAAATGATGCTGGATGGGATGTTTGGGTTGGTGAAGAGGCTGAGCCAAGGCCGTATCGCGGAATGATTGTGGCAAATGGTCATCATTGGGATCCTGCTATGCCTGAGATTACGGGACAGTTCGATGGCGAGGTTATGCATTCTTACAACTATACCGGTCCAGAACAGCTTATCGGCAAAAGAGTGTTGATAATGGGTGGCGGTAATAGCGGTCTTGATATCGCGTGTGATGCCGCATTTCATGGAAAAGCCAGCTATCACAGTTTGCGACGGGGATATTATGTTATTCCCAAAGTTATTTTTGGTCGTCCGACGGATATGGTTTTTGAAAAACTCAAACGCCTGCGGTTACCACGTTGGATCAGTAGAAGTCTTGCCGCCGGCGTGATGCGACTGATCGTCGGGCCTTATGAAAAATATGGCTTGCCCAAGCCTAAAGGCAAGATGTTTGCCCACCATCCTACAGCGTCAAGCCGCTATCTGGATTTATTGCGTCATGGCCAGATTAACATTTGTCCAGATATTGAGAAATTAGCCGGCAACACAGTTTGTTTCAAGGATGGTACACGTAAAGAGATTGATCTGCTTGTTTATGGTACAGGGTACAAATTGTCGATGCCATTCTTCAATTCCAAACTGGCTGAAGGGATTAAAAACCCACGCAAGTTGTTTTTAAATTTGTTTCATAAAACCGATAATTCGCTCTTTTTTGTGGGTTTATTCCAACCGGCTGATGGCGGGTTTTGGCAATTGGCGGATTATCAATCTAAGTTGATGACACGTTATATTCTTGCAACTGATAATAAAGAGGATGCGGCTGAAAAATTTGATGACATCAAAGCGACAACCCATTTTGATGTTGGCCATGGTGAGGTGTATACCGATAGCCCAAGGCATCATTTTGAAGTTGATCATTACCGTTATCGCGGTATCGTTGATAAATTACTGTCGCAATTTCCTGCTCTAGAGACACCCCCAGCGAATACTTCTTACAAACGGCAAGAGTTGGTTTCGGAAGCTCAACCTCTGTGAGCTTTTACCTTCAATATTAATGTTACTTCTTAATTATTTGGCTGTAAATTATAGCCTTATGGTGTCCTGGGTCATATCTGGCATCCATCTTGTATATCAAATCATTTTAGCAGAATGATCCTCAGTTTTTCTGGTTATTTGATTGTTGAGAGCTGTTTGTTATGAGTGAGCCAAATTTTTTTGTTGTAGGTGCCCCGAAGTGTGCAACATCATCTCTGTACAGTTATCTTCAGCAGCATCCAAATGTGTTTGTGCCTGATGTTAAAGAGCCTCATTTCTTTTCTTCCCCCGAAGTGAATGAGACTTATTATGATGTTCCCCGGGTTCAAGAGCTCAGTGCCTATTTGTCGCTCTACAGGGACGGAGCCGATATGCCATTGCGAGGTGACTTCAGTCCATCCTATTTGTTTTACCCTGTTGCGGCGGAGAGAATCTACAATTTTAATCCAAAGGCACGCATTATTGTTATGTTGCGAGATCCTGTGAAACGCGCGCTCTCGCATTATCTTATGGATGTCCGCTTGAACTATAAAAAAGCTGAATTACTAGATATTTTGCGACATCCTAAAGAGCATGTTCAGTTTTTTCGTGAGTATGTTGAAGTCAGCCAATATGCGACCAAGCTCAAAGTCTATCTAGAGCTTTTTGGAGTTGAAAATGTTGGTGTCTTTTTGTTCGAAGACTTCAAGGCTGATCCGCATAAAGTTATGTCAAACATCCTAACATTTTTAGGGCAAGATCCATCGTTTACCTTTGATATGGAAGAAAAACATAATGCCTATCATATGCCCAAATCGCAATGGGTTGAGAGTTTTCGCCAATCAACATTTTGGAAAGGTGTCAGGCATCGCGTGCCAGCATCTCTAAAAAATACTATTAAACCTATTCTAGATCATACCGAGAAACCTGATATGACCAGGGAGGAAGATCTTTTGAGACAGTTATTGCGCTCAGACGTGCAAGCTCTAGAGAGTGTTATTGGTTATAAAATCCAAGCATGGGGTGTAAGTACTTCGTGAATGTTGATGACGTGAAATTTAGTTCCAAATAAAGCCGAAAAATTATAATTAATCCTCAAATTAATGGTGCGATCAATTTTGTTGTTGAAACAACACTAAGTTTTACAACACTAAGCGGCGGGGAATGCTTGTGACCTTTGCTATGTCATTACTTATGAAATTAGCTCTACACCCTTTAGAAGAGCTACAGATAGATGTTGAAAATGGATCAGAAAATATAATGAAACAAGGCCGCACTCTGGAGAGTACTGCTATGGCAAAACATCTGTGCAAATATTCCTGGATCCAAAGCAGATTACGTTATCGAAAAAATCCCAATAAACCAAAAGACCCATCAGATTAAGTTCTAGTTTGTACATGCTAGATGATAGCACTTTCATTATCCTGTGTTTTGGGCGCGTGCGCGTAAAACAAAGCCTAATACCTCAGCAACAGCTTTATAGAGTTCTTCTGGAATTTCTTCATCCAGTGGAATGGTACTCAAGGCTTGCGCAAGAATGGGATCTTCTTGCAGAGGAACGTCAGACTCTTGCGCCGTTTCAATAATACGTTCTGCAACTTTGCCTTTTCCCTTGGCAGTAACTCTAGGTGCATTCTTGTTGTCATAATGCAGGGCAACAGCAACGGACTGATCTTTGCTATTCTCACGAAACTCTTGTTTTGCGCTTTTTCCAAGGTTTGTCATAAGTTGTGATCCAGATAGCGCCCTTGAGCAATTTGGGCATATTTCTTAAGGTCTGGGCGCCTGCCATGCAAAATTTGCAAGTGATTGATCTCAAGACCTTGTTCGGCAACATGAGCTCGCAAAGTTTCACTTTGTGAATTTAAAAGCTCAGCAAAATGTTGTGCACCAGCCCATATCGTAATTTTTGTTTGCGTTTGTTTTAAATGAATGTGCGCATCAATAGGCCCCGTTTCTTCGGTATCAAGTGCAAAATCGATTGACCATCCATAAGCGTTTCCATCAGCGTCTGAGCGGTCACTATTGTGTTCACGAGCAATACGAAGAGCTAGAATTGCGGTATCTTCATGGTTTAATGTAACGGGGAGTTCAAAATTAAGTTGGATCTTTGTATTTTCTGTTTGTGATGCATCCGTTTCCAAACCAGGTAAAGAGGCTGCTTGAAGCAATTTAAGCCGTGATACGGCTTGTGTTGTGTGTTCTGCCAATTTAGAGAACAGTGTATTTTGAGTGTCTTCAGAATTTACAACACCTTGAGCTTTTTGAGGGTGTAACGGGCCATCAGCTTCGGGCAGTGGCGGGGCATTTTCGGCAAGGGTGAGAGCAGGGGAGCTCTTTGTGTCTCCGGTCTTGACGCTCAAGGCATTTAATTGAAAAAATAGGTTTTTTAAATTAAATATGTTGTAATTCCTAATGGAGTTCGGTGAATTTTGTGCTGCTTGAAACAGACTTTCTGATGATAGCCCTTTAAAAGTTGAGTTTTGTGTTGCTTGTTGGGCTTCGTGAAAAAGTCCGCTGCCTCTTAAAGCATGCTGAAATTGCGATGGAGTTACATTTGGCGTAATGCGAAACCCCAAGATATGTTGGGCAACATTTTGCAAGTTTTTGTGTTGTGACCCGTTCGGTAGCGTGTTTGAATTTATGTTTGAGAGGTGTGAGAGTGTTTTAAATACATTGGATAGACTATTTTGTTTACTTGCAGCGTCCTGACGGTAGGCCTGCAACTTCGTCGTCAGGGTTTCAGAAGTTTTGTTAGCTGTGGCCGTATTGCTAAGCCTTGCCGGTATATTAGAGGTGTGAGGCAGAATATGCGCTGACAAACGGGGTTGTGTTTGAGATGCCTGAGAACTTAGGGCTTTGTTTGTACTTTGTTGCTGAGATGTTTCTGGCAACAGATTAAGTTTTTGGCCGTTGTTAATATTTTGTAAAGTCCATTTTGAGCCTACAGTAAGCTGGTTTGCACCTTCAACTGAGAGATGAATTGATCCTAGGGCTGTTTGGACTTGTATTGATTGAGCTGAGAGAATTCTGGTGATTTGTGCAGGCAGATTAGGATTGTTTTGTAAAAAAGTTTGCACATTCTGAGCTGTTTGCTGAGGGTTTGCAGCAACAGGTGTTGTGGGTAACAGTGTATTTATGGGTCCAACTTGGCTCATTATACGTTATGTTCATTTTTTGTACTCAAATTCAAAAAATGAGGCTAGCATAATGTTCTTACTGATCCGTTGAGATCACCTTGTCGTGATAGCCAACAGATAAGGCTTAGCAATATATAAAAATGTATTTATATCTGATATTTGCTTGCCTCGTCCAAGAGTTGTTAGAAAATAAGGAGATTAAATTGGTGCCAGGATATTTTAGAGTTTTATTATATGTCTTATGTTTCAGCGTGGTTGCTTCAACAGTGCATGCAGATGCTTTGCCAAAAAAAAGTGAGTTTTTATCAATGAAGTTGCCAGAAGGTTTAAAGCGGCTGAAAAACAGCGAGCACAAGGCAGATTATTGGATTTTAAGTGCTCATTTCGCAACTCAAGTCACGCAGAGTTTATGTTCGGTTGCAACTGGTGCTACAATTCTGAATGCCTTAGGTGTGAAAAGGCCGATTGATCCGATTTATGACCCCTATCCGTACTTTACTCAAACAAACTACTTCAATGATGAAGTCACAAAAATTCGTACCAGAGATCTGACCCTTAAAGAGGGGATGACTTTGCAAATGGCAACCAAAGCAATGCGTATTCATGGAGGTGATGCAGAAGCTTTTCATGCAGAAGACGTAACGCTAGAGCAGTTTCGTAAAACCGCAGTTGAAAATTTACGAACGCCAGGAAACTTTATAGTCGTCAATTATCAGCGTTTAAATATTGGCCAACCTAAGGGAGCCCACTTTTCTCCGCTTGGCGCGTATGACACAAAAACAGATACCTTTCTGATTATGGATGTCGCGCGCTATAAGTTTCCACCTGTTTGGGTTCGTGCTGAAGATCTATTTGCGGCAATGAATACACAAGACACCGAAGTTCCTAAAAGCCGCGGATATATCGTTATCAAAAGTTCAGGAAATAAAACGTAGTACGTTTTTTGATTTATGTAGCCAGTTTTATAATCCATAACATGGTTGAAAAATTGCTCATTTTTAAAAGACTACAGCTTGTCAGATGAGGCGTAGCCGAAATTAACATGCTGTAAAGGCCAACAAGTATGTCCCGCTACTTAGCGGGTGGAATACTCAGTGCTTTTTGAACGCCAAGACTAATGGTACGATTAATTTTGGGAATGGTTATAAAGCCAACTTGAGGTAACGCTTGTTTGAACAGAACTCTTTTACGTTCCAGTATGCACAGAAGTTTTAGGCACTTCCAGTGTTTGCTCAGCAGTGTTTGCGGCTTCAAATAATGTCATAAGTTGTGTGACTGAATTGGAATCAGATAAAAGCGCGGTTTTTTCACTCGGTGTGAGATGCATAATCAGCTCTTCAAGACTGGTTGAGGCTTCCAGTTTTGCACGCGCTAGGACCAGATCAACATCTATGTCTGATGCGCTTTGGCGTATATGGTCAGGTAATAATTGGGTGTGAAGATTGCGTAATTCAGGGTTTTGAGCTAAATGCATGAGTGCTTCCTCGCCTGTTATATGTTTTTTTATAACTTCGCTATAATGACGTGCAAGTTTTACGATTTCCGGCTCTAGCTGCTCTTCCGGAATGAGGAACAGCTTGCATCTACGCGCAAGCCCCCCAAGTGCACGATAGGACGTCAACAATGAAAGGGGGCCAGATAGAAGCAACCCTAACAACAACGGCGACATCCAAAGCAAAAGATTAATAGATATTATATAGCACAATATGGCCAAAAGCAGGCCGACGATCATATGACTGGCATGAGCTCTCAAAATATCTACCACAGGCATGCTGCCATCATTCCGGGTCTGTGGTTTCCAACCGCTATCCTTGCCAGAAATAATATCATAAATTGCTTTTGATTGCAGCATCATCATAACAGGTGCTAATAGAGCAGAAATCAAAGTTTCCAAGAGAACGCTTAGTGTTAATGCTAGGCCTCCTCCAAAATCTTGGCGCTGCGCCTTATTTAACATGATCGTGATATAGCCAAAAAGCTTGGGAAGCAACAAAAGTGCAGCTGTTAGAATAAGTAGGCCAACCGCATATTCACTGTCTTGTCTTGGCCACGTTGGAAAGAGGGCGACTTCATCGCCAAAATAGTCTTTTTCACCGAAGTGGGCTTGCAGGGAAATCATGATTCCAATAGTCAGAAAGATTGCCCAGAATAACGTAGAAAGATATGCCATGATCCCCATTATCAAGTGGATGCGGCTTAACCAGTATAGCCCTCGTGCAAGCAGAAGTCTTGAATGCTGTAAATTACCCTGGCACCAGCGGCGATCTCTTTGAGCATAATCAAGTAAGGAGCGAGGGCTTTCTTCATAAGACCCTTTGAGATTTGGAATCATACTCACACGCCAGCCTGCCCGTCTTAAAAAAGCAGCTTCGACAAAATCATGGCTTAATATCAATCCTCCAAAAGGCGGAGAGCCGCTTAGTGTGGGCAAACCTGCATTTTCATAAAAGGCTTTAACACGTAATACAGCATTGTGGCCCCAAAAGTTTCCATCACCACGATGCCAAAAAGACAGGCCAGAAGCCATCAAACGCCCATAAGCTTGCCCAGAAAATTGTTGCAGGCGCGCGAATAAAGTATTCCTGTTAATGCATTGAGGTACACTTTGTATAAGTGCCATGTCATCATAACGATCCATTGCATTTGCAAGAGTAGCAATAGCTTCTCCGGTCATTAGACTGTCGGCATCAAATATGACCATGTAGTCATATCGTGCATGCCAATTGTCACACCATTCACCAATATTACCGGCTTTTTTTGCAATGTTTTTTCTGCGCCGACGGTAATGCAGCGTGCGACCGTATTTAAAGTGTTCTTGTGCCCCAGAAAAAGCAGCTTCTTCTTGAACCCAAATATCAGGGTTTGTGGTATCGCTTAAAATGAAAATATCAAAATTATTTTGGAAGCCGAGTTTTTTAAGGGAGGCATCAACAGCAAGTGCTGTTCCAAAAATTTGCTCTGGATTTTCATTATAAGTTGGTATTAGAATCGCTGTGCGCCCCTTGATAGAGGCAATATCATCTATGTCCACGCATTTGATAATGGTATCAGGGATTTTGAGACAGTAAACCAAAAAGCCAGTCAAACCTGTCATAAAACATAAAGACAACCAGAATATATTTAAGCAAAAAAAGAACAGCAATGCGTACTGTAGCAGTGTCATGCCGCCAAGGCTTAACATATGGTAAAATGCATCAATAAGGAAAAGCGTTAAGAAAAAGGTGCCACCAAAGACAAATAAACGCAGAAATATGCTAAGCCAATCGAAGGATAATTCCCGCTTTTTTTGAGGATCAAACGACCATAAATCTTGGACAATCATAAAGCTTTGTCCTCCTTTTTATGGCTTGTGATTCGCTTGGCTTACAAGTATCTTCGCATAAATAATGTGCCGACATTATGTTTCCCATCGATATAGCCATATTTCCGAAACAGTTCTTTTTTTCCAAGTTAGTACCGCGCGCAAATCTGCTTGATCTGAGCCTTTTGGATCATATTGGAAAGTAAGGCGTTGTCCACCAACTTCAGGATTGGGCTGTAATATAACCTCTTCAATGCGTCCTGAACTTGCACTTACATCAGCTACTAAATCGTTATTATAAACATTAGATGCAATACCTGAGAATCTAAAATCGACAATAAAAATTCGGTTTGTATTATTTTGTGTTACCCCAGATCCAGCCCGACCAGTGCGCGTTGTGGCAACGATAGCCAGCTTGTTTTTAGGCTCTGGTTGCCATCCCCAATGCAAATTATAGTCGTATTGATATGCATTTCCTGGCAACAAGTCATCTCTTGGTTGCCAAAAAGCTACAATATTATCATGTATTTCTTTATCAGTTGGAATTTCAACAAGTTCAATGTAGCCACGTCCCCATTTTCCTACTGGCTCAATCCATAGACTTGGTCGTTTTTCATAGCGTGCTTCCAGATCTTGATAATCATAAAAACTCCGATGTCGCTGCGAGAAACCAAAACCCGTCGGGTCTTTATCTATGAACGCAGAAAATTGTAGTTTTCTTGGGTTTGTAAGCGGTCGCCAAATCCATTCATTCTTTCCATTTAAAATGCTTAAGCCTTCTGTATCGTGAACACGCGAGCGAAAATCATCAAAATTATTCTGTTTTCCTGGGCTAAGAAGAAACATACTTGTCAGAGGTGCAATCCCGACATGGTTGAGTTCTCGTCTTGGATATAAGGTGGATTTGACAGAAATCTGTGTGGTTTGGCCTGGTGCAAGTGTAAAACTGTATGCACCAACAACACTCTTGCTATCAAGCAGAGCGTGAACTGTAATATCTAAATCATCTTTTTCAGGCTGCTCAATCCAGTATTTGGTAAATACTGGAAATTCTTCTCCTTTTGGCTGGCCGGTATCTATGGACAAACCACGGGCAGATAAACCATAAACTTGCCCGGCAGCAATAGCTCTAAAGTAACTTGCCCCCTGAAACACAGAAAATTCATCATAGTAATTTTTCTGATTGATTGGAGTATGAATGCGAAAACCAGAAAACCCAGATTTTTTTTCTGAGTCCGGCTCTTCTACAAGAGGGCCAAAAGAGAAGAGGTCTTTAGAATATTTAAGCTCAAAGGCTTGTCCTTCATGTACAAGACTAATTTGAATAGGATATTGATATAAAAAACCAGTGTGAAAGAGTTGTAATTGAAAAGGAAGTTTTTGATCTCGCCAAATTGCTTTTTCCCTGACGAAGCGGATATCACGATACTGATCATAGCTGAGAGAGGCGTAATTATCAGGCAATTTTGTTTTAGGAGATTTATAAGGCTTTTTCGACAATGTCTGTGCAAGCTCTTCAAGCCACTGTCTTGAAAAGGGTTTGCCTGATGACTGCGCATGACTTGCAGTTACAAAAGGCGTAAAACCTGTGGTTTTAAGCAGTGTTGCAAAAGATAGAACGGATGCCAGTTGTATAAAATCTCTACGTTTCATGTGCTTGCTTTGTATTTTATCCATGCCTTTTCAGCCTTATCCACTTGCTTTATATTATAATTTTAAAAGCAGACAAGGATTCATAGTGCAATGTATTTTTTTGAAAAAATATACTGCAAAGTTGTATTTTTACAAGATTACTGACCGCAAACAAGTTTTACGAGCATTACATAAAACATACTTTTTATAATTATTATAATTAGTGTTTTACGTCTTATTCTA
>JBCCCO010000019.1:0-36259 GCA_039033475.1 Pseudomonadota bacterium
GAGCATTTTATATAACTTCCTAAAAATATAATGAGTATTTCGTGTGACACTGAGGGTCTTCTGGTGCCTGTGTTTACTCTATCAGAGAACGTTTGGTCTATATTTTTCCCGTTATCACATGCTTGTGCTGTTATTGACAAGCCAGGTATCTACTCTTTTCGTCTAATAGACGGTCATAAAAAATTCAAAATAGGGGATGTTTTTTTGATTATATCAGAGTAACAAAGTTAACCAAGAAACGCGAAACAGCTATAAAAAGTGGCCGTTCTCTTCGAAAGCTGTAAGGTTAAAATTGGGTTGTAAGTTTTGTCCATCTAAGTATAAGATCTATACGGCATTTTTCAAAAAGAAAAATTAGAACAGTACGGATGGAATTGGTATCAGGAAGTTAAAGATTTCTTCAGCTGTAAATGTAAAAAAACTAATGTAAATTTATATTATGTAAAAGAGAACTTACATGCGTATTTAGGAAAAAGGATTTAAGACGTTGCCAGTATCAGTACTATTTCTATGTATCAGAGAAGTGGTTTGCAGTTTATTTTGGATCGCTTCCATAAGTTATTGGCTTCTGATCCAAAGGAAGAAAAATTACAGAAGTTTATCGAACAATACCCAGTTCTTCTCCATCAATTCTCTGCTGAGAAGGTCATTCCCAAATCTCCTATACTATCTTCATACATTGCTGACTTTGGTATTACTACATCTCAGAAAGAACTTATTCTAATTGAGATTGAAAGAGCCACAACAAAACTTATTAAAAAGAATAGAGACCGCATCGCAGATTTGACCTATGCGTTTGATCGGGCGCGCAGTTGGTTAAATATAATTGTGGACAATCGTATCACGGTTCTTGATGATCTATCATTTGTCTTGAGTTGATTATTACGAAGAGCTTTTTATCGGGATGTTATCAATCAAACGTGTTGTGCCTAAATAAGCTGCTGCGAATATGCGGGCAGGGCGATCTATTTTTGTTTTATAAAGTTCCAATGATTTTGCATCACGAATTTCAAGATAATCAAGATTGAAACCGCATAATTTGAGTTTGCGTTTTGCTGCTACAAGACTGCTAGGTATTGGCTTGTGTCCATATAGTTTTTTTCTCAGCTCAATAAGCGTTTCATAAAGCTTTGGTGCCGCCTCGCGTTCGGTTTGCGACAGATACGCATTTCGAGAAGACAGTGCCAAACCATCTGGCTCGCGCAGCAAGGTCCCTCCTGAAATTTTCACTGGAATATTTAAATCTTGCGTAAGGCGTTTAATGACCAGAAATTGCTGATAATCTTTTTCGCCAAAAATTGCGAGGTCAGGCAAGACTTGTAGCAGCAGCTTGGTTACAATGGTAGCAACGCCGTTAAAATGTTCTGGCCTGGATGCACCGCATAACACATCCGTTAATCCAGATACACTGACCGTTGAGGCAAAATCTTCTGGATACATTTGTTTCACATTTGGCATGTAAACAAAGTCAGTATTAACTTTGGTTAGTTTTGTAAGGTCCTCTTTTTCATCTCTTGGGTATGTTGTAAAATCTTCGCCTTCAGCAAATTGGGTTGGATTAACGAATATAGAAACAAGAGCACAGTCACATTTCTTTTTAGCCAGTTTTACAAGAGAAAGATGCCCCTCATGCAAGGAACCCATTGTTGGCACAAAGCCAACGGTTCTATTGTTCTGACGCAAAGCTGTTATGGTTTTTCTTAAAGTTGCGAGGGAGCGTATAATTTGGGGGTGAGTTGGCATAGAGTCTTGTTGGGATATTGAATGAAAAATCGTATTGTAGCATTTTTGCAAATGCGACTATGACCTTTATATTTCAAATAACGCATTATATCTATAGTATCAAATATAACCGGGTTATGAAAGGCTCCAAAGTGAGTTGAGGATATATGGCCAAGGATGACAAAATATCGCCATCACAGAAGCAGGCACAAGATATTACAGGTAAAACGCAAGTTTCTAGCACCTCGGAAATAGATGCGTTCCTTCAGCAAGTAAAAACCTTGGCACCGCAACAAAATGCACAGCAGCGGGGGCGGCTTATCTTTGCAATGGATGCCACCATGAGCCGTAGACCAACTTGGGATATGGCGCTGTCATTGCAAGCTCAGATGTTTCATGAAGTTGCAGCGATTGGGGGGCTCGACGTTCAGTTGGTCTATTTCCGCGGGTTTTCTGAATGCCAGGCTAGCAAGTGGGTCAGCGATGCGAAAGCCTTGGCCAATTTGATGGCTAAAGTAGAGTGCATTGGTGGACAAACACAAATTGGCCGCGTTTTGACGCATGCTCGTTACGAAACCGATAAGAAAAAGGTCAATGCTCTGGTTTATGTCGGGGATTGTATGGAAGAAAAAATCGATGATTTGGCCGCTCATGCAGGGGAGTTGGGATTGCTCGGTGTCCCGCTTTTTGTTTTTCAAGAAGGGAATGATAAAACTGCTGAAGTAGCTTTTCGTGAAATATCACGTTTGAGTGGCGGCGCATTTTTCCGTTTTGATGCTGGAGCAGCACATCAACTGCGAGAGTTGTTGTCAGCAGTCGCAGTTTATGCCGCAGGCGGACAAAAAGCCCTCATTGATCATAGCAAAAGACATGGCGGACAAGCCAAATATCTGTTAGAGCAATTGACATAAAACCTAATGATTCAATTAAGATATAAAAATGATTTCATATTTTATTCTAGGCCTTCTCGGCCTTTTTCTCATTATATTGCTTATGCGTACTCTGCTAAATGCAAAGCCTGCGATATTGGTAAATATATTTATCAAACTTGGTGGTGTTGCGGCTCTTATTGGTGCTGCTTTCCTCACACTTAGGGGGCAGTTTTGGCTTGGTTTGCCCTTAGGCATTTGGGGCATATCCTTGCTTTTTGGCAAAATGGGGCTTCCAGGGTTTTCATCGGTTGGAGGCCCTTCCAATAAAACAACGGGCAGGGCATCCACAGTTAAAACAAAATACCTCGAAATGAAGCTTGATCACGATACCAACGATATGGATGGGCGTATACTTGCAGGGAGGTTTGAGCGAGACTTGTTGTCTTCTCTAACCATGGAGCAGTTGTTGTTGCTTTATGGGGATTATCGTAAAATAGATCAATCGTCGGTTAAATTGCTGGAGGCTTACCTGGACCGAGTGCACCCTGATTGGCGTGATCATATAGGTGCCGAGTATGAGCGGAGGACGTTTCATACACAAGATAATGATGGCCCTCTAACGCGTGAGCAAGCATATAAAATTCTGGGTTTGGATGCAATGGCTAGCAACGAAGATGTGCGACAAGCACACCGCACTTTAATGAAAAAGTTTCATCCAGATCAAGGTGGATCGACTTATTTGGCAACGAAGATTAATGAAGCAAAAGACCTTCTGTTGAGAGAATAAGAGCTTAATCCGCTCTTATCACGATACATTCGACAGATCGCTTCTTCAATTTTGCACAAATTGAACGCGCTTTTCCTTTTGTGAAAGCTGCAAAACGTGCGCGCACATATTGTTTAGAATTCCTTTCAAATTTCATGGTCATCTGTGGATGGCCAGTAAGCAAATCACTTGAGTGAGAGCTTACGGAATCTAACTTTTGTTGTGCTTCCTTTTGACCAGAAAACGCACCAATTTGAATATGGAAAGGGCCTGAACTTTTTATGGCGCTTACAGCCTGATTTTGAGTTTGTTGCGCCGTGTCAGGGGCTACAGATTTCGTATCTTTCGAGACATGGGTTCCAAAATACTGGATATTTGGAATTTGCGTTGGTCCGAGTGACGCAACTTTATATTCAACATTTTGAGGTTGAGTTGTAGCAGTATTTTGGGGCTCTTTAAGGGAGACGAGTTTGACATTTTTATTTGAAACCGTATTGGGTTTGTTTCTCATCGCAACAGCTTGAGGCAGCGCTTTATTGAGAAGGCTGCGCATGTGCTGATTGCGACGCTTGGATGATCGTCCACCCATCACAACCGCAAGCAAATGCTTGTCTTTGCGGCGCACTGAGCTCACAAGATTAAAACCAGATGCCCTGATGTATCCTGTTTTAATGCCATCAGTTCCTTGGTAATTAAACAGAAGTTTATTGTGGTTGCGATATTTCCGACCTTTGTAAGAAAAGTGTTTGGTTTTGAAAAAGTGATAGTATTCTGGAAAATCTTTTTGCATACGTTTTGCAAGAACAATCATGTCACTTGCGGTTGTTACTTGCTTTGGGTGATGTAAGCCTGATGCATTATGAAACACGGTGTTTTTCATACCCATCTCACGTGCTGTACGGGTCATTTCTTGAGCGAAAGCGGTATGTGTCCCAGCCAAGTTCTCAGCAACTGTTGCTGCAACATCATTCGCTGATTTTGTCACAAGAGCGCGGATGGCCTCAACAACTCTAATACGTTGTTTTGGTTTTAAGCCAAGCTTTGATGGAGGCTGTGCGGCCGCTGTTTTTGTTACAATAAGATCCGTATCAAAAGAAATCTGCCCCTTCTTCAATTCTTTGAAGAGAACGTAAAGTGTCATTACCTTTGTTAATGATGCTGGATGTCTCAGACTATCCGCATGTTTGGAATGCAAGATCTTGCCTGTATGGGCATCTACAACCAAAGATGCATACTTGGAGTTTGCAAACGCACCGGAAGATAGAGCGCATAATGCCAAACCGCAAATAAGCACTCTCACAGGGGAGAAAAACTTAACTCTTTTTAAAGCATAATCAAACTTCAAGAAGCACAAGGCTTCTGTAAACGCAACGCCACTGTTTTTCATAACTCTACTCGAACTTATATTGTTTTACTTAATTCAAGTGGAAGTTTACACCCACCCAATTTAGCCTGACTTTCAGACCAAAATCCCCTTAAGCAATGCCAAATTAACCCTTCTTTAAAAAACCATCTTATTAAGGCATGATTTGGGCAAAACTTAGTATACTCTACATTACAAACAACTTAAAAAAGTAAATTCGATTGGTTAATAAAGCCTTTATTTTTTTTCAACAGATTGATTTCTTACCCACTTTGCCCTTTATTTTATAAAATTTTTCGTCTTTTCCCGCTCGCATAAGTTATTTGATTGTATAATGCTTCACCTCCAGGAATGCGAATATCCTCAATTAAGTTTTGTATTTCTGTTTTTTTTGTTGTCTGCCCTTGAAGGCTGACGATCACAGTTACCGCTAAAGAGATTGGCACACCGATTATGGCAGCGGTATGACCAGAGATGCCAAATAGTAAACCACTGTCATTGCTCAACCATATGTAAAGGGATGATATGCAAAAACCAGATAAAATACCCCAGAGCACACCAGATTGAGAGCACCTGGACCACCAAATTGTTAAGGCGAGAGGGGCAAAAAAGGAGGAGGCTGATAGAGACAACATCCAAAGCAAAACTTCCAAGCTGTCAAGGCGGCCACTGAGGGCGAATGTTAACCCAAGTGTCGCTGTGATAATTATGCAAAATCGTGCTGTTGCTGTTTGCCCTTTTTTGGTTGCGGGAATATTGGCCAAGCAATAGAGCAAGTCGTGACTAAGGCTGTGAGATACTGTGATGATATGGGCACTTACATTCGCAATCGCAAGCATGATAATGCCGACCATGCAGAGCAGTATGATGCCATAGGGAAACTCTACCAATTGGGGCAGGATGAAGAAGATGGAATCCCTGGAAAAATTAATAGCATTTAGGTCCACATCAGAGCTGTTAATTGTATTAAATGATAGCATGCCGGCTTTCTCGAATTGCGAAAGCCAGTTGGGTATTTCGTTAAAGCTCAACTGCGGTAAATTTTGCAAAAGTATAAATTTTGTAAATACAGCATAGGCTGGGGCGGAGATTAAAAAAAGTCCAACAAAAGCAAGCCCCCATGCGACTGAACGCCGTGCTTGAGATACGTTGGGCGTGGTGCTAATGCGAATATAGAGGCTAGGAAGAGCAGCAACACCAAGCATAATTGTGATAATAAGAAAACAAAAATCAATATTGGTTATGGCTCCAAATTGTTGTTCAAACGGCTTAATAATTTGCGTTGGAATATTTGTGGGAAATGCTGAAGAAAGAGACGTCGGAATTATATTGTTCAGATTATTCGCAATCTCTAAATCTTGTAAATTGTCTAGAATGCGCCCATAGGTCAGCTGTGGGAGAGGTAAATTCGTGAGTTGAAGTGCGACTAAAGTGAGTGGAATAAAAAGTGCTATTAGAGTGACGATGTATTGTGCGCATTGGGACCATGTCAGAGAGCGCATACCGCCAGCAATTAGATAAAGACTGATGAGTATTATGCCGCATGTCATGAGAAATGATTGTGAAACATCCAAGATAAGTGAAGCCACAAAAGCCCCGATTTGCAGTTCTACAATTAAAAGCATGCAACTTATAATAATAACAATGCTTGAGGTTGTAAGCCGTAACATCCTGCTATTGTAGCGTATTGCAAAAAAGCCAGGTAATGTGAAAGCCCCCATTTTACGTATGTAGGGGGCAAATAAAAAGGCAAGAAGTGTAAAGCCTAAAGCCCAACCAAGACCAATGGCCAAGCCATCAAACCCTAGAAAAAAGAGAACGCCAATATATCCTAAAAAGCCTGCACTGCCTAAGCTGGTAAATGCCATAGTTAGGCCGCTATATGCCGCGGGAACTTTTCGGCTGACGACGAAGTAATCATAATTGTTACGTGTTGCTCCAGCAATGCCAATTAAAACTGTGATTGCGATTGGAAAAAACAGAGCATAGTAACTGAGTGTTATGCGATCTGTGCCGAGTTGTTCGAAAATAAGAAGCAGAACATAAAGCCCAAGACATGCACTTGTGAAAATAGCATAATATGTTTTTAATTTTGAACGCTCGTTCGTAAAAAAGCTTTGATCTTCCATATAAAGCCTTATATATCTTCGTTGGTTCTGTATAGTTTATCGATTCGATCATGATATACAGAAAACCAAAATACGAAGCCTATGAGAAAAATAATTAATCCCTGCGCTAGCAAATAAAAATAAAGGGAAAATCCAAAAAACCAATATTCTTCTAAGAAGAATAAAAAAAAAGGCGCCAGGCAGAGAATAATTGTGAAGACTAATAATCTGAGAGTAAAAATGCGTGTTAAAGATAAATACAATGCTTTAGTGTTTTGATATTTGCTCATAATAGGCTCAATTCCTAAATAAAGACGCTTAAAACACGGAATAATATGGAAAATTAGGTTGCTTTTAGTGTATTCTTGAGTGACATTGTAATGTGGTATAGCAATATGGCGTTTATGATTAAAGTGAGATTTTTCCAGAAACCATCTCGTTGCAGTTTGTATGTATACAGCAATATTAGCAAGAAAAATATAAAGGGATATAATCGAGATGACTGAATATAACATCTTTATTGTCGATGACCATCCTTTGTTTCGCGATGCATTACGGCAAGCTCTAGAAGGTAGCTTGGAGAATTTGCACATTACCGAAGCAGGTTCTTTAAACGAACTAACAAGTCACCTTGATAAGAGGACACATCCTGTCGATTTGGTGTTATTAGACCTATCAATGCCGGGTGTGAAGGGGTTTTCTGGTTTGTTGTTTTTAAGAGCGCAGTATCAAGAAATTCCAGTGATAATTGTCTCAGCTACTGAAGAACCGAAGGTTATTAGGCGCAGCTTTGAGTTTGGTGCTTCTGGGTATATTCCTAAATCTGTAGCCGTCGAAGAAATTCGTAACGGTGTTAAAATGGTTTTGAACGGGGATGTATATACGCCACCGGATATCTCCTTAGAAGAGGATCCTGATGATGATATTTCAGAATTGGTTGCACGTGTTGCGACGCTAACACCGCAACAAGTTCGGGTGCTGATGATGCTGGGTGAAGGGTTGCTAAATAAGCAGATTGCTTATGAGCTCAGTGTTTCAGAAGCGACTGTTAAAGCTCATGTTTCGGCAATTTTACAAAAGTTGAATGTAGATAGCCGCACTCAAGCAGTGATTGCAGTGAACAAAATTGACAGTGTTGATTGGCAAAATTCTGATGTATAGCCGAAACATCATCTAAAATCTAAAAGATATCTTGTTGAAATTTCAATTTATTTATATTCGAGTTTCAATTATCGAATATAAATAAACTGTTTTCTTAAAAAAATTGATTCTTAGTCAGATGCGATTTCCACAAAGTTTTCTCGATGAAATTACGCAGCGTCTTCCTGTCAGCCAAGTTGTATCCCGCTACGTGAAATTAAAACGGCAAGGGCGTGAATTTACAGGGTTAAGTCCGTTTAAGGCAGAAAAAACACCTTCCTTTACCATCAATGATCAAAAGGGTTTTTTCCATTGTTTTGCGACAGGCGAGCATGGCAATATTTTTTCATTTCTGATGAAAACACAAGGGTTATCCTTCTTTGAAGCTGTTGAGCAACTGGCCCAGGAAGCTGGTGTGCCAATACCGGCCAATGCTGTACAAGCAAGGCACTCTACGGACAATCGCCGCTCGTTATACGATGTTATGGAAGCGGCAGCTGTGTTTTTTGAGAATAACCTCAGTCAATCTCTAGGACATGATGCAAAAAAGTATTTGCATAATCGTGATGTCTCGGAACAAGTCATCAAACAATTTCGTCTCGGATATGCCCCGCGTCATCGCTTTGCCTTGAAATCCCATCTGGAAAAAGCTGGTTTTACGCAGCAGCAAATGATCGACACCGGGATGCTGATTTCTGGAGAGGATATTGCGACACCCTATGATCGTTTTAGAAACCGCATCATATTCCCCATCTGTGATTTAAAGGGGAGAATTATTGCGTTCGGCGGTCGCGCACTTGATCCTGATCAACCGGCAAAATATCTCAATTCTCCTGAAACGGAGCTGTTTCATAAAGGTCATATTCTCTTTAATGCGCATAACGCGCGGCAGGCATCTTTCGACACCGGGCAAATATATGTTGTTGAAGGCTATATGGATGTTATCGCCTTGATGCGTGCCGGAGTTGCCAATGCTGTAGCCCCACTTGGAACTGCATTAACATCACAGCAGTTGCAACAGCTTTGGCGTTTTGCTGATGAGCCCACATTATGTTTTGATGGTGATGCAGCTGGGCGCAAAGCTGCATATCGGGCTTTGGAAATGGCTCTTTCTCATCTCACCGCAGGAAAAAGCTTAAACTTTGCTTTTTTACCAGATGGCTTGGACCCGGATGATTTGCTTAAGCAGCAAGGTCAAGAGGCTTTGCAAAATGTACTTCAGAAGTGTTGTCCGTTTGTTGATGTGCTTTGGGATATGCAATGGTCTCAAGGCAATTGGGAAACACCAGAACGTAAAGCTGCACTAGAGAAAAGTTTGTACGCTTATATTGATCAAATTCAGGATCAAACTGTGCAATTGCACTATCGTAAGGCAATAAAAAACAAATTGTATCATGCGTGGCGGCCACAGCCCGACGCCTCATATACGCAAAAGCGTTTTGGTGGTGGTAAGCACAATAAAGCCTGGCCAGATAAAGCACGCCAGCCTTTTCAAAACAACAGAAAGTCTCAGTATGGTGCTTATACACCTTCCTCATCTGATAGCTTGTTGAATTCATCATTGGTCCAAAAACACCAAAGTAATATTCCTCCCAGAGAGGCTTTGTTATTTTTAACTATGATAAACCATCCTTGGGTTTTGGATGATTTTTCTGAACAGTTTGTCGCTTTGGATTTTGAAAACAGAGATCTCTCAGAGCTAAGAAATGCTATTTTATATGCATATTCTATGCAAAATTCACTTGACAATACAGTGTTTCGTGAGCATCTCATTAAAAAGGGATATGAGAAAATCATATGTCAATTGGAAAAAACGATTACCCACAAATGTGATTTTTTTGTACAGCCAAATGCCTCACAGGATATTGTTAGAGTTTCTCTAGAGCATATTCTCACGTTACAAAGGAAAAATATAGAGCTAAACCAAGAGCTTAACGCTGCTATACTAGCATTTGATGAGGATAGTAGTGATGAGATATTTAATAGATTGCATCATATCCAGCTTGAAATACAGCAGTTTGAGAAGCAGGAAATTGGTACAATTGAGAGTTTTAATCTAGAAAAATAGGGTAAATATTGAATTTATTCTGTTATTTTCAGGTTAAATTCCATTTTGGTTAATTTTGATTTAAGTGATGTGATGGTACAATTCAGATCAGACTGCCTTTTGTCGGGTATGATCGTCTATTCATCGGCATTTGGGGTATCTGATTGGTATCGAACTCGCGAGCAAGTTAATTTATCGTTTTCAAGAAGTTAAAGCACATAAGAAAAAGTGGTCTCAGTTTTGCTCTAAAAGTCTGAGCATTCCTAAAGACTATGTGTTAGCAAAACTTAGAGTATATACGTGGCGCATATGATATGCAAAATGCTCTAATCTTCAAAACCGTTAAATTTGACAAATTTATGAGGATTATTTGAGGAAAGATATGGCAACAACAACAGCAAAATCCAAAAGCAAGACCAAAGCTGAACGTTCATCTCAAGATAGTCCAGTTTTAGATCTTTCCGATCAGGATGTCAAACGGTTGATAAAAGCTGCCAAGCAGCGTGGATATGTCACTTACGATGAGCTAAATGAGGTTTTGCCGTCAGCAGAGGTCTCTTCTGAACAAATAGAAGATGTGATGTCCATGTTCTCTGATATGGGCATTAATGTTGTTGATTCAGAAGATGTGGAAGAAGCCGAGGAGGGAAGCGCTCAGACCCCCGTCGTTGTATCTCAGCTTCCGACCAAAAGTGGCAAATCAAGCGAGCCAACCGAGCGGACAGATGATCCTGTTCGAATGTATTTGCGTGAAATGGGATCCGTTGAATTGCTGTCTCGTGAAGGCGAGATTGCGATTGCAAAACGCATTGAAGCTGGTCGGGAGGCAATGATTGCAGGGCTATGTGAAAGCCCCTTGACATTTCAGGCGATTATTATTTGGCGCGATGAGTTGAATGAAGGCCGTATTTTATTACGAGATATCATTGACTTAGAGGCAACGTATTCTGGTCCTGAAGTTGATAATTCAGAAGTTGGACTTGCCAAGGAAAATGCAGCGGCTGGAAATAGCGAGCAAACCGCTGAACAGCCCATTTTAAAACAAGCTGCGAATAACAATACAGTTACGCAAGATACAGAAAATCAAGATGAGGATAACCCAGATGCCATGCAAGGAGACGTCAATCCTGAGGAGGATGACGATGACGACATGGACAATAATATCTCTCTTGCTGCAATGGAAGCGGAGCTAAAGCCTAAGGTTCTAGAAACGTTTGACTGTGTTGCGGCCAATTACCAAAAGCTTCGTAAGTTGCAAGATCAATTGGTTGAAAAGCGTTTGCAAAGCGGCAATCTTACCAAGCCCCAAGCAAAGCGTTATAAGGCGCTTAAAGATGAAGTGATTGCAGATGTTAAGAGTTTATCGCTCAACACCAATCGTATCGAAGCGCTTGTAGAGCAATTGTATTCAATCAACAAACGCCTTATTGGCTTAGAAGGGCGGTTGATGCGTTTAGCGGATTCTTATGGCGTTGCACGCATAGAATTTTTGAAACAGTATCAGGGGCATGAGCTTGC
The DNA here is from genome assembly GCA_039033475.1 of Pseudomonadota bacterium. Taxonomy (GTDB): domain Bacteria; phylum Pseudomonadota; class Alphaproteobacteria; order Rhizobiales; family CBDHHC01; genus JBCCCO01. The sequence continues at coordinate 11,537 of JBCCCO010000019.1, forward strand.
AACAGACTGGATCGAACGTGTTGGCAAGCTAAAAGCCAAAGGATGGAAAGATTTTGTGGCTTCTGAGTTAGCAAAAATCACTGACATTCGCAGTACAATACATGACCTGGCAACAGAAACCGGACTTGAAATTTCTGAATTCCGCCGCATTGTCCGTATTGTGCAAAAGGGTGAACGCGAAGCGCGCCAAGCCAAAAAAGAAATGGTGGAAGCTAACCTGCGTCTCGTGATTTCGATTGCTAAAAAATATACCAACCGTGGTTTGCAATTTCTGGATCTTATTCAGGAGGGTAATATTGGTTTGATGAAAGCGGTTGATAAGTTTGAATACCGCAGGGGATATAAATTCTCCACCTATGCCACCTGGTGGATCCGTCAAGCCATCACGCGCTCGATTGCAGACCAAGCCCGGACAATTCGGATTCCGGTGCATATGATTGAGACCATCAATAAAATCGTCCGGACATCTCGCCAAATGTTGCATGAAATTGGTCGTGAACCAACCCCGGAAGAGCTGGCAGAAAAGTTGGCGATGCCACTCGAAAAAGTGCGTAAAGTGCTGAAAATCGCGAAAGAACCGATCTCCTTAGAGACACCTATTGGTGATGAAGAAGATAGCCATTTGGGAGATTTTATTGAAGATAAAAACGCGATTTTACCAATTGATGCCGCCATTCAATCCAACTTACGCGAAACGACAACGCGGGTTTTGGCCTCTCTCACCCCGAGGGAAGAGCGTGTGCTACGGATGCGCTTCGGAATTGGTATGAACACCGATCACACTCTAGAAGAAGTTGGTCAGCAGTTCTCAGTAACCCGTGAGCGTATCCGCCAAATCGAAGCAAAAGCCTTACGTAAACTCAAGCACCCAAGCCGGTCCAGAAAGCTGCGGAGCTTCCTGGATAATTAGAGAGGGGGGCTTTATTGCTCTTTCTTCCTTCGCGGCGGCATACCATCATAGGTTTTCAAATCCGCAGGGTTTTCAAACCAACTCGCCTTGTCGGCAAAACACAGATTTTGAAAGGGCTTTAAATCTGGCACATCATCCAATGTACCAGCAGGTATGATGATGCTTTTGCCGCTTTGCGCTTTCCACGGCAAAGAGGAGCCGCAGCGTTTGCAAAACGCGGTGGCAAAGTGTTTTGCACCTGCAAGAGGAAAGTGACTAACAAGGTCTGCACCCTTTGTCCATTGAAAATGCTCTGGTGCTACAAGAAGATTGGCCGCAAAAGCACTTCCGGTAAATTTGCGGCACCGTGAGCAATGGCAATATTGAAAAATCCCCAGATGACCGTTTATGGTATATGTGACGTTTTGACATAAACAACTGCCATTTATGGAAGAATTCGGCATAAGGGTCTGGCTTTCGAAATTTTCTCAGCGCATAACAATTGCAAATAAACATATATTGCAAGCTCTTCGTATAAGTGAAATACTATTCTTGAGTTAAATAAAGAATACAAAAGTATTATATAGCCAATTTCATAAAAAATGACATGGTAGAGAAATTGGCTAAAGGCCGCAAGTGTGGCCCGCCGCTTAGCGGCGTAAGCCTTAGTGGCGTTTGAACGCCAAAATTAATCGTTTCATTAATTTTGGGAATAGCTATATGCCGATGTTTCAGTCTCACCCTCCCAAAATTTATCTTGCAGGGCCGGATGTTTTCTTTCCTAATCCCAAGGAAATAGCAGAACGCAAAAAGAAAATTTGCCAGAAGTACGGTTTTGAAGGTGTGTTTCCCTTAGATGTTGAGATCAAGCAAGAGGGTGAGGATACGCCATTTGATATTGCCGCAAAGATTAGCCAATCCAATGAAAATTTGATGGATAACTGCGCTCTTTTGATCGCCAATCTAACACCTTTTCGTGGGGTGAGTGTGGATGCGGGAACAGCATTTGAGGCGGGGTATATGCGGGCACAAGATAAACCGGTGCTTGGATATACAAACATTACGGCAGATTACAAAGAACGGGTGCATACGTACTACCAATCAACGACATCGACATCTAACGCCTATGATCCAGATCAACAGGGGGTGACAGAAGTCGAAGATTTTGGCCTTGCCGAAAACCTTATGATTGAAATCGCCATTCATAACAGCAAAGGGCATGTGGTTCGGCAACAGGTACAAACAGGTGAAGCTTTTGTCTGTCTACAAGGTTTTGAAATATGTGTGCAGCATGCACGCAACATGTTGAAAGAAAATGTAAGTTATTCTTATTGATGAGATTTCTGAGGCTATCAATCTTGACATGATAACCGTAAAAATGTTCTTGATTGAATGATATAGGCTCAAAACTTTAATCTTCGAAAGAGCATATGGAAGTTGCTACAGCAATTGTGACCGGTGTTGAATACTATCTCTATATTGGTGGAGCCATAGCTGCATTGTTTCTGCTCATTGGCCTTGATCGCATTGATCCATCTGCTCGTGGGGCTTATGCTTTTCGTCCTCTCCTTATTCCAGGTATTTGTTTGCTTTGGCCGTTTGTTTTAATCCGTTGGGCCCAACTAGAGTTTCGTAAAAAGGATGCCGCACCATGAAAAGGCCTCAGCGCACAGCACATGCACGCATATGGTTAGGGCTTGCTATTCTACTTCCAATTATTTTCATAGCATCTTTGTCTATGCGTCAAAAAACACCGGTTGATCGACCAGCTGTTCTCATTCAAGCACCACCACAATAAGACGGGGCAGAAGTTATATGATTGCAAAAAACAAGAGCGTGAGAAATATGTTGAAGACTATCGTCCGTCATTCCAGCGAAAGCTGGAATCTCGCTATTTATCAATAATATGTTGCATATTCCAGAGATCCCAGCTCGCGCGCACTATATGCGCTTGGCTGGGATGACGTTGAAGGGCGCTATATATAACTCTCTCATGATCCAAGGTTTGCAGAATTTATGGGACATAAGAAAGAAGGGCATGACAGATGAGCGTTAAATATGAGCCGGTGATTTGGAATACCAATAAGTATCTGTATGATTTTATTTTGCTCATAGTGGTCACTCTATATATCTATGCCTTCCTAAGGCTTGGTGCTGATACGCAAGATCTTACCCGCCCCCATGACAATTCAGTTTTGCGGATGCAGGCATTTGGCACATGCGCTTTTTTTATGCTGACATTCATATTGTGTATTGGACCATTAGCACGGATAGATAGCCGCTTTTTACCACTGCTGTATAACCGCCGTCATTTTGGTGTGATGACATGTTTGGTGGCAACAGTTCATGTCAGCTATGTCCTTGGTTGGTATTATGCTTTTAGCCCAACCGATCCATATGTCGCGGTGCTCGGTAGCAATGTTGATTATACCCAATGGATTGGGTTCCCCTTTGAAATATTTGGTATTTTTGCCCTTTTGGTGTTGCTTGTCTTGGCTACGACCAGTCATGATTTTTGGCTAAATTTCTTAACGCCGCCGGTATGGAAAAGCATCCATATGCTGATATATTTTGCCTATGCCTCGGTTGTGTTACATATCACATTAGGGTACCTGCAATCTAATAAAGACCCAACTTTTGCGGCTTTAACAGCAGCAAGTGCATTTACGGTGTGTGTGTTGCATCTGATTGCCGGGCGTAAAGAGCACAACAAAGACAAACAAGCTGATTTACATGCGACAGACAGCGATTGGATTGTCGTTGGAAAGCTCGGTGAGATCGAAAACTACAAAGCCCTAACCGTCACTCTACCGCAAGGGGACCGTGTTGCTGTATTCCGCTATGACGGTAAGCTCTCTGCGGTGACTAATGCGTGCGCACACCAAAACGGTCCATTGGGTGAAGGGCGAATGTTGGATGGATGTATCACATGTCCTTGGCATGGTTTTCAATACCGCCCTGCGGATGGGATTGCCCCGCCCCCTTATACCGAAAAGATTGCAACCTATCATTTGCGCTTAGAGCAAGATACGATTTACGTAAATAAACACGCCAATACGCCTGGCACATATGTGCGACCGCTTGCTTTCGAAGAAAGTGCAAAAGAGGTAGCATCATGAGCAAATCTACTCCGCACGACGATGCCTTTTTCATTGGCTGGAGTTCATCAATCCCGCGCTCATTAGCTCTGTTTTTGTTCGCCATTAGCATGATGTTCTTAGGGCTGATGGCTGGGTTAGCACTGTCAACCCGGGCGGGCATTGATGATCCTGGCCCAGGTGGTTTCATATGGGGCCAACCAAAAGGGGCAATTACCGGCAAGTTGGAGATGTATTCTTACCCGGTGCTGCGCATCCCCCCTGGGGAAGATGGCACACCGGCACAAGCACTATTTTTTTCCGGGCAAGGCAAGCGAGGCATTGCCAATCAAGCTGATAAGCATAACGGGCAAATGGTTGATGCCAAAGGGGTCTACATCAAACGCGGAACCATCACTATGATGCAGCTTGGTAATATGGTGCAAGCATCTCAAGAGATTTCAGATTACACGCCAGCTCCTCCTAAACCACTAGGGCGATGGAAAATTGCAGGTGAAATTTGTGATGGTAAATGCTATGCGGGCGCAATGCGTCCAGGCAGGGGGCTGGCTCATAAAGCATGTGCAAACCTTTGTATTATCGGCGGTGTACCAGCGGTGTTTGTCAGTGCATCCCCTGTCGATGGAGAAACATTTTTTCTATTGGCAAATCAAGATGGCCAGGCAGTCTCAAAAGACACACTAAAAAGCCTGATGGCCTTGTATATCGAAGCAGAAGGTGAAGTAGAGCGTGTTGACGATCTTTTGATTTTTAAAATGGATACCAGTACTGTAAAAGTACTAAGATAATGAAAAGTACTCATATGATAACACACATCTCCACATTTCTAACAACTCTAATCTTGACCGGGCTGCTGGTTTTGGGAAGCTATTTCATTATCGAATACTTTGGGAAATGCGCTGCATTGCCGGTTTTAAATGTTAAAGCCTGCCTAAATTTCTGGAGCGGTACGGTATTAACAGAATTCAGGTTTGTTATTCATATTCTGCTCGTTTTTGTGTTTTTATCTATTGCGCAAAGGTTCATAAACCTTTGTCGAAATATTCTACGGTGAAAATGACGCTGAAGGAAAAAAGACATGACATACTGGAATGACCTTGGATTAGCACCACAAGACCAATTGCTTGAGGCACGGTTGAATATTCATAAAGCCATGCAATGGGTGACTTTAGCCGCCCGGGCGAATATAGAACCCTGGCCAGATGACGGACACTCAAATTTAGGCTGGTCTCATGAGCATCAGATGTTTACGTCTCATGCATTTCCGCAACAAAATGGCAAGGATTTGGGTATTGGTCTCTCACCAGCCAAACTTGAATTAAGTATTTGGCGCGATAAAATAATTGAGGAACGTTTATCCTTGCATGGTAAATCCCATGATGAAGTGGGCAAATGGTTAGATGGTCAGCTTTTATCTGCGGGCTACAAAATTGCATCAGACATCAAACTATCGTATGCGCTTGGAGAAAATTTATTGGCGATATCAACCTATACCACTGAATCCATAGAACAGGGCTTGCTTGAATATGAGAAGTGGTTCGCCGTTTCAGATGAACTACTGCAAGAGATCGCTCAAGACCCTGAGTTAACGGCCTTCAAACCGGGCCCAAGTCAGGTTCGTACTTGGCCGCATCATATTGATACTGCAACATATATCCAATTGGAAGATGGCGATTTTGAAAAAGCCAGAGGCATAGGTGTCGGTATGGCCGCAGGTGATAAAAATTGTCCAGATCCTTATTTTTATTGTTATCCTTGGCCGCGGCCAAATCCTGAAACCTTGCCAGACTTAAAAAGCGCTGGGTGCTATTGGAGCAAGACAGGATATGTCGGAACTCTAATGCCCCGGTCACAAGTTTTGGATTGCACAGACCGCAAAGCTTCGGTCAATGAATTCTTGCGCGAAGTCATTAAAATTAGCCGTGATGTGTTAAAAGTTTAGAGGTTCATGAATTTTACAGTCAATCACTTTTTGAATTTTTTCATATTTTTGATTTGCATGTTGATATTTTCTCTGATGTCAGAGATTGCTTTTTTAATAGCATTTTTAAGATTTGTTCTAGAGCGTGTCAATGCTGATTAGATTCAGGTTCCCAAATCATCTGCAATGTGATTCTAGGTATATAGGAGGTCTGGAAAGCTGTAGGAGATATTTGTGATTTGTTCTCTGTTCATGATATTTTGCAACATAATTTGCGGGTATTCCGAGAAGCAAAGTATATTGATGAAAAATATTTTTGGGGCTGTACCAAATAACAATATTTTACGTTATCTGGTACAGTCCCAAATTTTACACCTGGATATCAAGAGATAGGCGTAAATCAAATGAGCTGCCGTCAGAAAAATTCAGATTAGCCGTTGCATTGTTAGCGAGATCTAATCTCAGGCTTTCTTCATTTTCACCAAAGGTGAGGACGGCTTGTCCATCTTCGAAGGTGATGTTGAAGTCATCCAGGCTTAAACCTTCTTCAAAGTTAATATCAATATCGCCAGATGCAAAAATAGTATCATTGCCATCACCTAAACCAAAATCAATGCTGCTGCCTGGACCATTAACCGTAATAATATCATCTCCAGATCCTGCATTAATATTTGAAATACCTGTTGCCGTAATAATATCATTGCCAGAGCCGGACGCAATATTAGAAATACCGCTTGTATTGATCACATCATCACCAGAGCCAGACACAATATTTGAGACACCCGCGGTGTTGATAATGTCGTCACCCGAGCCTGAGTTTATGCGTGAGAAACCTGAGCTGTTGATGATATCATCACCTGATCCGGATACAATATTTGATCTGCCTGCGGCATTAATAATATCATCGCCCGAACCAGCATCGATATCTAACCGACCAGATGCATTAATGAAGTCATCACCAGAGCCCGCATTAATGATTGCATTTCCGGCAGCATTAATCACATCATCGCCCGAGCCAGATTCAATGTTGAGCCGGCCAGACGCATTGATGATGTCATCACCAGACCCACTGTTAATGACTGTTCTAGCCAATTCAGAAAATTGGTCATTGTCATTGCTCTCGCCGCCACGGAGTTGATTAATCAGATTTAGAGTGCGAAGAAAATTTTCAGCGGCTTGTTGAAATTGATCAAAACCAGGGTCTTGCTGTGTTGAAATCTCAAAAATACTTTCAGAACTTTGCGTATTTTGAGCTTCAGCAACGGCAAGTGTTTGAGTTTCAGATGACTCTGACGTTTCTTCAATTTGCTGTTGAAATAAAGATTGGCTTTGTGCGCGATTTAAATTAACGGCGAGGCTTGCGCTGCTTCCCGCAGTTGTAGATGATAATACAATTGTTGACATAAGAACCTCGTAACTTTCAGATACTCAATACAAAATCTAAAATTTACGACGCTCACTGCACAGCTCCTCCGAATACTAAAAACGGAATAATAAGCGCAGTATCAACTTCTTGAAAAAGCAAATACCCCAAAGACCAAAAAGTCGGCTTTCGCCTGATACTTTAAGCCTTTCGTATAATTTAAGGCTGGAGTCATAAAAGAGTCTTAAGAATATAAAATAATTTTATTGAATATAGTAATGCACTGTTTTCAAAAGAATAATTTTTCTACTCAATCTTGTTGCTAAACAGCCGAACGCCTCGGCGGCGCATGAATAAGATCAGAACAGCCCCAGCAACAATACCACCCACATGAGCATGCCACGCCACGTTGCCGGTATCTTGATGAATAAGATAAGCATTGGCAAATTGCAACACAATCCAAAAGCCAAGAGCCCAAAGTGCGCTCACAGCTAGGGGAATGCGCCATAAAATAAGAATCCAGACGCGCACCTGAGGGTGTAAAATCAGATAAGCTGCAATAATGCCAGAGACTGCGCCGCTTGCCCCAATGAGTGGAATTTGTGAATCTGGCGTCATCCAGGTATGTAATCCACCTCCTGCAACACCGCACAGAATATAAAAAATCAGAAAAGGAAAATGGCCCATGGCATCTTCAACATTATCCCCAAAAACCCAGAGAAACATCATGTTGCCAATTAAGTGAAGCCAACTGCCGTGTAAAAACATATATGTTATGGCCGTCAAGTATTCTGGAAACATGAGATTAGAAGGAGCCAGCTGTGTCCCGATATTGGTTTGCTGAGCGGCACTTCCTAGAAATTCAAAGGGGACCAATGCAAAACTTAATGCGGCTTCAGTATTTACGGTATTTACCAAGCCAGATTGATAATAAACAAAAATAAACACATTCGTCAGAATTAAGAGGATAGTCACATATTGAAAGCGAATGTTTTCAACGCGATTTATATCATGTAAGGGAATAAACACTATGCAGTAAACCTTGATCTAGAGTAATTTCATTCTTATCGATTTGCCCCAGGTTTCCATAAGACATCATTTTCCCCTTTGTTGTTAACATAGCGGCTGGCAACGAACAAAAAGTCTGACAGGCGATTAATGTACTGTAAGGCAGGCTCGCTCACAGTTTCGTTGTCTTGTTCGCTAAGCTCAACCATGAGCCGTTCTGCACGGCGGCAAATTGTTCGGGCCATATGCAATGCTGATGCAGCACCACTGCCGCCTGGTAACACAAATGATCTCAATGGGGAGAGTTCATTGTTCAGTTCATCAATTTCACCCTCTAGGCGGGTAACTTGTTCTGAGGTGATGCGAAGCGGCTCATAGTCTAGTTTCTCTCCGGTATCCGGTACACATAAATCTGCGCCAAGATCAAACATATCGTTTTGTATGCGCGACAACATGTCATCAACGTTTTTATAATCCTCATAAGATTGTAAAAAATGACGAGCCAGACCAATGCAGGAGTTGGTTTCATCAACAGTGCCATAGGTATCAATGCGCAGCTCAAATTTTGGCACACGCTTGCCTGTTCCAAGAGCTGTTGTCCCTTTATCTCCTGTCTTGGTGTAAATCTTATTTAAAATAACCATGATCGATTTTCGTTTTTTATTGCTAGGAAAGGCGGATCTTAAGTTTTGGTGCTAAAATAAAGCACAATCATAATAATGCAAATTGCGAGGAATTGTAGCCCCACGCGCCAGCGCATAAGTTTCTGACTGGTATTTGCGCTACCAGCACGTAGCATATTCCATAGCCCTAAAACAAGCACAACAAAAACAGCCAGAACAGCTATACCAACGAGAATTTGTGAACTCATAGAATTATTTCACCTTTGTTTGTCAAAACGACTTGATATATACGCTAACTATTTCTAATCAGATGATCTGTCATAAAACGAGGCAGGAAACGTTTGCTTAGCGAGGCAATATAGGTTGGTATTGTAACATGATATCGCGATTTGGGATGTTTGCTTTCAACCGCATGAATGAGTTTTTTTAAAACAGCTTTCGGTTGTAATTTAAACAGTGAATGGCTTTTATTTTTATATTTTTCAAGACGTTTGCGATATGCCTCATAGTGATAAGAATGTTCCATATCAATATGATCGTATAATGTCTGAATAGCATGTTCGGAAAAGCGTGTGTCAATTGGGCCTGGCTCGATAAGGCTGACATGGAGACCTGACCCAATAAGTTCATATCTCATGGCATCTGATAAAGCTTCAATAGCATATTTCGAAGCGCTGTAGGCACCGCGATAAGGTGGTGAGATGAAGCCAAGGACCGAAGAGCATTGTACGATGCGTCCCGCACCATTTTTACGCATTGTGGGAATCAGGCGGCGGGTCAAATCATGCCAGCCAAAAAAATTTGCTTCAAATTGTGCGCGTAATATATCTGTTGGTAGGTCTTCTACCGCTCCCAATTGCCCGTAAGCACCGTTATTAAACAAGGCGTCTAGTTTACCTGATGTATGCCACAGTGTGTATGTCACACACGTGTCAATGGTATTCGGTTTCGCATAATCAAGTACCAAAGCATCTAGCTGATGATCATTAAGCATTTCCAGATCTTGTTTTGTGCGTCCTGTCGCAAATACACGCCATCCTCTCTCTTTCATGCCAAGAGCGCACGTTAATCCAATGCCAGAAGAGCAGCCCGTAATCAGAATGGTAGGAGGGGGACCTTGTTCCTCAGGGTTTTCATGCGCGATATCAGAATCTGTTTTTGCCATAGGAAGGTTCACTAAATACTTTATGGTTGGTTAGGAATTAAGGATTAATATTTGTGGTTATTAGGTTTTCTATACATAATTCGAGTATTAGCAACCTCTGTGCAAGCTGACAATAGCCCTTTATATAGTGGTTTTTTATAATGATGAGTTTGCCACACCCGGATGGTATACGATATGACTTTCCGGTTTGGTTTTGTAAGAGAGGATGGTTTCCAGTTGTATGATTTGTTTGTGAATAGTCTCTGCTTGTGCATAACGTCCAATAGCAATCAGACCATCATAACTTTCTGAAAAAGCATCATAGGCTTGTGAATAGCAAGTATGGTTATTCTGACGGCGGCCAATATCTGCCAGAACATAGCCAATTTTTAAGAGCACGCACATTTTCTTTTCAGTCAGGTTTTTTTCAGTCCAAAAATCATATGATTTGTAAAAGGTTTTTACAGCACATTCTAATTCTGGTGTTCCGCCGCCTATAGCGCCGGATAAGCGCAGTGCATCTCCCAGGTGGTCGTTTATGTCGGCCCAGATATATGGCATATCCTCGCGTCTTATAAGCCTTAGTGCATGACGGTAATGATCAATTGCAAGTGTGATTTGGTCATGACCATCATCACGTTGAAGCTTGCTGCGGGCGATAAGGGTGTATGCTAAGGCATGATGGATATGGCATTGTTCCAGTATTATTCTATGATGTGTTGTGTTGTATTCATCCCATGTTTTCAGAATGCTTTGATATAGAGTGCAAGCTTTGGTCAGGAAACTCTCATTTTTTTCCAGCTCACCGATAACTCGCAAAACATTTGCCAGCTTGTGTTGCAAACGTATTGATAAGTCAGAGTTTAGGGCGTGTGTCTTTGGCAAGGTTTGCAATTTATCCCAAGCCTCAATCGTCTGTTGATAGCATTCAAGGGCTTGTTTGTTATTTTTCATATTCTTGTCGATATGAACGTGCGAAGTGTGTACCAGTGCTTCAGTATTATCAAAGTCGCATAAGGCGTCACCCAAATATTCCAGAGTTTTTATAAGTGAGATATGAGGTTTTTTCTGATTATCTTTCCGCCAAACTTTTAATGAGCGCTTAAAATATTCTTGAGATGTGTTTTTAGGATTTTCTGCCTTATATGCGCTGTTGGGTGCCGGGCAAGCAGAGCGAGCGTACTGCAAATACGCACATCCTAACAAGTGCAGGCACTCTGCATAGGTGCTACCTTTTATGAGGCGAAGGTCTAAAGCTTGTAAAACAATTTTGAGGATATCAATTGCATCTGCGAGATAAGTGATATTGTGTGTTCGATTAGCTAACTCAAGCAAGGCAGAGGCAAAGTGCGAATGCGTCTGAATATACACATAAGGTGAGGGGCGATGCGTTTCCCAAATTTTCAGAACTTTTCTGTAGGCAAAAATGCTTTGTTCAAGTCGTTCGGTTCCTGAGTGAGACTGTCCTAGTTGCAATAGAATGTCGGCAATGTGTTTTTGTGTCTCAGCATATCTGCGTTCATAGCCAGGAGCACTCCAAACACGCAAAATTGTACGAAATGTGTGGAGTACGCTTTCAAGACGTGTGTCATCTGCCTGGCGCCGGGTCAGTTCAATTTCAGTGTGCGCGCGGATTTCCTGCATTTTTGCCCAGAAATAGGGGTATTGAAAACGAGAGAAGGTCTTTTGTGCAAGGGTAACAGTATCTAAAACTTGTTCAAAACTCTCCGCCACAGACATTCGCTTGGCATAATTCAGTTTTGCCATTGCCAGATTAACTAGTACTTGTTTTTTTTCGAACGTTAGCAAATTGGCGGGCCAGTTTTCTAAAAGCTGCTGAAAACTTCGGATCGAACGGCTCAAGCGTGCTGTATCCGCCAAAGCCGTGCCAGATATGAACCAGGCCCAGGCTTGTAAATTTAAAAGCGTAAAGCGAAAACTGGCTGGCATATTTTTTTCTGAAGAGTCCATGGTGCGATCAAGATAGCGCGATAAGTCCTCAACTTTGACAGCATAGGTTGCAAATTTTTTCCGGTTGTGCACTGGGGGAACTGGAGCTTGCGCTAATGCAAAGAGGCTTATGGCATGTTGATAGTTTTTTAAATCTGCTATCGGTAATGGTTCTAGAGTAGAAGGGCCGAAATCATAAGGCTCTACGGTTTCGCTTTTTTCTTTTTTTGCAAAGGCAAACAGTTTGACACGCTTAAAATTTGGGTCTGGCTTAACCCAAAGCAGAATATCAATATTTAGTCCTCTTAAAAGTTGTTGATAAGTCTCGGGCGCTTGGTTTACCAAATGTTTCCAAATAGGTTGTTCAATGGGAAAACGTCTTTGCAAAAGTTGAATTGTATAATTGGGAAATATACCATTTTGTAATTTAGGCCCTAACAGTTCAAGAAATTGTTTGCCTAAACGTGTTGTTTTGTTTGAACTATTGGCGGGACTATAATTTGTAATTGCAAAATTTATGGTTTTGATGCGATCTGAATTATAGTCCTGGAAGTAAATGACTATATATTTGGATGCATATAAAAGCGCTATGATTATAGAACTAGTGCTTAAGGCTATAGCTATAAAGAACCAGTTCGCAAACTCTCCAAAAAAAGCAAAAAATTGCTCAAGCATAAACATGTCCAGCGCGGTGAGAAGTAAATAAAGTGTTAATTTGTGTTCTTTAGTGTGCTGCGGTATGAAACGCAAGTTTCATGTGAGGAAAAGCTTAAAATGTAAGAGAGAATTGTGATTTTTAGTAAATATCATCCTATATTTGGAATGAGAGTACCAGAAATTGCCAAATTTGTTATTATAGTGGAATGTGAAGAAAATTATAAATGAAGGATATAAGCGATATGAGCCATATTTGTGAGAAAAAATACTTCACTAAGAAGAGTGTGGAGCATCTTTTGTGTGTTGGTTCTATAATTTGTGTTCTCATATCAGCATTCGCAATTGTAATGCATATGCAAACAGCCATAGCCCAATATGTTCTTGACCAGGCCTGGGATAAAGCCTTAGCAGACAAGCCTAAGCAGGCACACAATCAAAATCTCAAGGAGTGGCAAGATAAAGACCATGCTTTGCCACAAAAAAACAAGTCTTTTGCTGTGTTAGGAGGTATCAATGGTGAAGCGATTGGTCATCCGAATACACATACCGCTCAGGTGAAACTTGCTGCTAATGTTCAACCCCCGAAAAATTTGCTGCAACACTTGGCGCTGGGAGACAAAATCACAGTAACGCAAAAAGATGGTCGAAAGTATGCGTTTAAGGTCACTAAGCTAAAGGCAATAGGCTCAGCTGCCTCATGTCACGATGTGAACGCATCACAAATGCCGCAAAGCGATACGGACCTTATTGCGTGCTGGCCATTTCAAAACAAAACAGAAGGGCTTAAAAAATATATGATAGAAGCTGTTCGTTTGATTGAAGATCCTGTTGCCATTATCAAGAAGAAAAAGCAGAATCAGCATGAGTCATAAAATTCAGAGATCTGAAGTAAACTTAATGAAATGAAATAACCTATTGTGAATTAAACCTATGCCAAGATTGAACGCACCAAGTATTCTAACATTTTTGATTTCACTTGTTTTAGCAACCTTAGCTTTAATTGATTTTATGCAACCAGGCACATTGTTTTATTATTTACCTTCTATCGGGCACCAGCCCTTTTGGCTTGCAATTACGGCTTACGTTGTCCTGATGGTTGGAAATCTGGTGCGTGGGCTTTAAGCTAAAAGCTCCAAAGTTTCTTGCTTTGATCGGCTGTTTATTTTGTCTCAGGCTATGATGCCTACAAAAATCATCAAGCATAGCGCTGTTACTGGAACAACCCAACTGTTTCTTTTTATAAATTTTGTCATGATATCACCTACATAGGTCTTTCTGCCTTTGGTTATATAATCTGGCAAATGATATGAAAAAACAATTCAACCTTAAGTCTAAAACCAACGTTGAATGTGGCAAAAAAACAAATGATTTGAAAACGTGCAAATGGTTAATATATGTTCAATTTATTGACGGGTTTCATTTCCTAAAGCTTCATTATGCCTGCAAAGTTACAGACAAAAAAACAATCTCTCTCTGATAAGCATAAATCAGGAGCTCAATTGCTCGGCTTTGAGGATGCCGCTCAACCGTTGTTATCGGGGCATCCTCTGGCAAAAGGCATTGCAAATGACGAAGAATTTGTGCCGCATAGACCAGAACGCCCAGAAAAAATAGAAGGTGGCATCCATTTTAAGCTATCGTCCGAGTATGAGCCAAAAGGGGACCAACCGCAGGCAATAAAAGAGTTGGTCAATGGCGTAAATAATGATGAGCAGAACCAAGTGCTGTTAGGTGTTACGGGTTCAGGTAAAACTTTTACTATGGCTCATGTGATTAAGGAAACCCAGCGTCCAGCTTTGATATTGGCCCATAATAAAACTCTTGCTGCGCAGCTTTATAGTGAGTTTCGACAGTTCTTCCCGGACAATGCGGTTGAATATTTCGTCTCGTATTATGATTATTATCAGCCAGAAGCCTATGTTCCACGCACTGATACCTATATTGAAAAAGATAGCTCAATCAATGAGCAAATCGATCGGATGCGCCATTCGGCAACACGTGCTCTGCTTGAGCGCGATGATGTCATTATCGTTGCATCGGTGTCTTGTATTTATGGTATTGGCTCGGTTGAAACCTATACAGAAATGACCTTTGTATTAGAAAAAGGTCAATTGATTGAGCAAAAGCAGCTGCTATCCGATTTGGTCGCATTGCAATACAAACGTAATGATCAGGCCTTTCAGCGTGGGACCTTCCGAGTGCGAGGTGATACGGTTGAGCTATGGCCGGCCCACTTGGAAGATCGTGCCTGGCGCATTTCAATGTTTGGGGATGAGATTGAAGCCATTACGGAATTCGATCCGCTAACTGGGCGAAAGGTTGATGACAGAAACATCATTAAAATTTATGCTAACTCGCACTATGTGACTCCTCGGCCAACGTTGCAGCAGGCGATGAAGAAGATCCAGGTTGAACTTAAGCACCGATTGGCAGAGCTTGAAAAGGCCGGTAAGTTGGTTGAGGTGCAGCGCCTTGAGCAGCGCATTCAATTTGATTTAGAGATGATGGAAGCAACAGGGGTGTGTTCTGGAATTGAGAATTATTCGCGCTATCTCACAGGGCGTCAACCAGGGGATCCGCCCCCCACTTTGTTTGAATACCTGCCAGATAATGCCCTAGTATTTATTGATGAGAGCCATGTGACTGTAGGTCAGTTACATGCAATGTTTCGCGGTGATTTCAGGCGTAAGGCAACTTTGGCTGAATATGGCTTTCGTTTGCCATCGTGCATTGATAATCGGCCATTGCGTTTCGAAGAGTGGGATGCGATGCGACCCAAAACAATTTTCGTTTCCGCTACACCTGGGCCTTGGGAGCTGGAGCAAACAGGCGGTGTATTTGCAGAGCAGGTCATTCGGCCCACAGGTTTACTTGACCCAGTGATTGATATCCGGCCCGCCTCAAGCCAAGTCGATGACTTGATTGATGAGTGCCGCCAAGCCGTTTCCAAAAACTACAGAGTTCTGGTGACGACGCTTACCAAACGTATGGCAGAAGACTTGACCGAATATATGCATGAGCAGAACTTACGCGTGCGCTATATGCATTCTGATATAGACACGTTAGAGCGTATTGAAATTATCCGCGATTTGCGATTGGGCGCTTTCGATATTTTGATTGGTATTAATTTATTGCGTGAGGGGTTGGATATTCCAGAATGTGCGTTGGTTGCAATTCTCGATGCGGATAAAGAAGGCTTTTTGCGCTCGGAAACCTCACTGGTACAAACCATAGGTCGTGCTGCGAGAAATGTTGAAGGGCGGGTCATTCTTTATGCCGATAATATGACAGGTTCCATGGAGCGGGCGATAGCCGAGACCAACCGCCGCCGTGAGAAGCAATTGGCTCATAATGAGAAACATGGAATTACGCCGCAAACCATTAAGAAAAACATCGATGATATTCTTGGTAACGTTTATGAAGGTAATGATGTAAGCGCTAATGCAGGTTTTGCAGAAGAAGAGCAAAAGCCACGTCTTCATCACAATTTGAGTGTAGTAATCGAAGGGCTCGAGAAAAAGATGCGAGATGCTGCTGCTGACCTTGAGTTTGAAGAGGCGGCCCGGTTGCGTGATGAAGTCAAACGTTTGCGTGAAACAGACCTTGCTATTTCCAATGATCCATTTGCCACTCAATCTGCTATCGAACAGGCAGTAGGGTCATTTTTAGACCCGAATATAGCGGTTAAACGCAAAGGGCGTTCTACAGCTGGCAAAGGCGGAACCCGTACGTACAAGAAAAAAGGTGCCAAAGGCAAATAAGGAGAGTGAAAATTGGAAATGTGAAATTGTATCACAACCTTGCTTGTAATCCAGCACAGGCGCATTATAGTTTAGAAATCGCTTTTAAGCGAGGTTTTCTTGGTTTCCAATTGGACATCAATATTCAAGTTATGAATTAATATCCAGATTTTTTATAAAATAATAACTCAGGGAGAATTTTAATGAAAGCATTTGCCATTATTGTTTTATCTTTATTTACATTCGCGACAACCACTTTTGCTCAAGAGCCAAAAAAAGGCTCTTCTTCTGGTACAGAACAGCCCGCAACAGCTGCGGATGAAGAAAAGCCAATTGAAGTTACAGAAGCAGATATTGCTGAGGCGATTAAAATTATTGAAGCTGTGAAGCCTGACGAAACAAAACAAAAACTTTACTGTGATATGATCAGTCTTGGAATTAAAGCTGATGAAGCTCTAGACAAAAAAGATGAAAAAAAAGCTGATGAGTTTGGCAAGCAGATTGAAGAGAAAGCTATTGCTCTCGGAGACGAATTTGGCAAAGCTATGGAAATCGTCGCGCAACTTGACCCTGAGGATAAGAAAGGCGAAGCCCTATTTAAATCCGTTGATGACCTTGATGCCAAGTGTGATATTCCTCCAGCCGAATAATTAAGACTTAAAGTTAGCTTTGAAGAGAAAGGGCGGGATTTATCCCGCCTTTTTTGCTCAGGAAATCACATTGGAGACGTTGAGCATGCCTCTACATCATGAAAAACCTTCTAAATTTCCTAAAGCAATGGCTTTAGCGCAAAGTCTTACTAATCTTATTCCAACATTGCACACCAAACGCTTAATACTCAGAGCGCCACAGATTTCAGATTTTTCTGTTTATGCAAAAATAGCGTTATCGCCAAAAGGTCACTTTATATTGATGGAGCCAAATCGAGAAAACGCATGGTATGATTTTGTTAACATGATAGCGTGCTGGCTATTGCGAGGTCATGGATTATGGTCGGTTGAACGCAAGCAAGATAACGCAGTGATTGGTTTTGTCCTGATTAGCTTTGAGCCTGGAGATCATGAACCAGAGCTTGGATATATGATCATCCCTCAGGCAGAGAGTTGTGGTTATGCAACGGAAGCAGCGGCAGAGGCCAAACACTATGCTTTTGATGCATTAGGGTTTACAACTCTTGCGAGTGCTATTGATCACGACAATACGGCCTCTTTCAAAGTAGCACAAAAACTTGGAGGTGTCCGTGATCGCAAGGCTGAAAAGCGCCATGATGATGAGATCCTTATATTGCGTTATTCGTATGGTTAGGCTCAGGACCTGTAAATAGCATCTATTCCGCATCTCCACTAATTTGCGCACTAAGATAACCTCCATTTTAAATTGGACGTGCTGCATAAATACGATAATAGCGTTATAACCACATACACTGATCAACAAATCCTTTATTATGTTGCAATTTGCGGTATCATAAATACTTTCTATCACATCGTATCATCAAACATATTTTTAGTTGGGTTTGAAGGAGAACAGATTATGCGACATTTGGAAATTCATCAGTTTCCATGCCTTAATGATAACTATGGCGTATTGCTTCATGACCCAGAAAATAATCTTACAGCTACCATAGATGCCCCAGAAGCATCAGTCATAATATCAGCTCTTGCAGCAAAAAACTGGACTCTAACACATATTTTAAACACACATCACCATTTCGATCATACTGGCGGAAATGAAGCTCTCAAAGCCCAAACCAATTGTACAATTGTAGGACCAGCAGGTGAAGCTGATAAAATACCTGGCATAGATCAGCCTTTAAAGGAGGGTGATAATTTTCAATTTGGAAATGCTACAGCTGCAATATTAGAAACACCAGGTCACACAGCTGGTCATATAAGTTACTGGTTTGAACAAGAGACTGTTCTCTTTGTTGGCGATACGCTGTTTGCTATGGGATGTGGCAGACTGTTTGAGGGAGACGCTCAAACCATGTGGTCGTCTTTACAAAAAATAATTGCCCTACCAAAAGAGACCGTAATTTACTGTGGTCATGAATATACAATGTCAAATGCGGAATTTGCACTCGCATTAGAACCTGGAAATGATGTCTTGCAAGAGCGTGTCAAACACGTCAAAAATTTGCGCGCCAAAGAAAAGCCAACGTTACCGACAACATTGGAGCAAGAATTGGCAACAAATCCTTTTCTTAGAACAGGCAATCATAACATTCAAAAAAGATTGGGGATGGTTGGTCAGCCAGAATGGGAAATTTTTAGAGAAATCAGACACCGCAAAGACAATGCTTGATTTCAAAATATATTTTTTTCTGATAACATATTGAAATATTTATATTATGACTTGCGATCACAATGTAACCGCAAATGACATCATTCAAAGATTTCAACTCATTCCCCATCCTGAAGGGGGATATTTTCGTGAGACATTTAGAGATGATGCGTATCAAAACGGGCGGGCCGCATCAACGGCTATATACTTCTTGTTAAAAGCCAATGAGCGCTCTCACTGGCATCGCATTGATGCAACAGAGGTATGGCATTGGTATGCCGGTAGCCCCCTTCAACTCAGTCTTTATGATACGAATATAAAACAAAAAGAACAGTTTAATTTGGGCAATGATTTCAATAATAACGAATATCCTCAATGTGTTGTGCCCGCACAGACCTGGCAAAGCGCTCAATCTCTCGGAGCTTGGACCTTTGTTGGATGTACGGTTTCCCCAGGCTTTGAATTCGCACATTTTGAACTTGCAGAGAAAGATTGGGAACCCGCTTCTATATAGCTCATTAATTTAGTAACGCTTTTTTAACGAATCAAAAAATATGACTTTTAGTCAGCGATTCGATCTTATTTTCGACTTCTTCACCTTAAATTATGCCGAACATGCTCTCCCAATATCGAATGTCGCTGAGATTAATGCTGAAAATAGCGTTTGAAAGATGAAAACCTGTGCATCAATGATGCTTTCCTGAATACAATTTCATTCTAAGACTTGCACTCAGACCAACCAAAATCATAAACTCCTGTTAGCCGTTGGTAGAGCGGCAAGCGCGGGGTAAAAACTATGAGAAGTAAAGATTCAGGATCATGCCTGAGTGCTGTCTTCGTTGACTATGACAACATTTATATGTCATTGAAGCGAAAGAGCGAAGATGCAGCCAGGGCTTTTGCAAATGATACACAGAGTTGGTATAAACAGATTGAGTTAGGCAAGCTGATTACGCCGACAAATGGCTTCATTAATAATATGGAACGCCGTTTGGTAATGAGCAGGTGCTACGGCAATCCTGTACCTAGACGAAATGGGCGTGATAATTCAACAGATATGAACTCATTTCCCTTTGTCCGGCATCATTTTTTGCGGTCAGGTTTTGAGATTATTGATTGCCCACCTCTAACGGCACAACTTAAGAATTCATCAGATATCCGCATGGTCATGGATATTCGAGATTTTCTTGATCACAACACATATTTTGATGAGTTTATTATTCTCTCTGGTGATGCTGACTTTACACCTGTGTTGCATAGATTAAGATCACATGCACGGCGTACAATTATTTTCGCTAATGATTATACCGCCACACCTTATACGGCCATATGTGATGGAGAAATTCGTGAAGCGGATTTGGTTTCTTTCTTAACTGAGGGAGCTATACCTGATGCATCGGCAACACCAGCCGCAATTGAGCAAAATCGTGAAGTTGGTAAGGTTGATCAGGTCGGCCAAGAAATCATGGATGAGGTTCTCAAGTGTATCAATAGCTCTGATAAGGCTGTTCCAATAGCTTATCTTGCGGATCGAGCACAACGCACTTTAGGTCATGATAAAACAATTGGTACAAATTGGGCTGGATTTGGGGCTTTTCGGTCGTTCCTGATGGAAAACTTACCGAAAAGTATAAAGCTCTCGGATTCTCCACCCTATTATGTGCTTGATCCGAACAAACACGCGTTGACAGATGGCGTGGAAAGACCACTTCCAAAAACAGCCTCCGTGCCGACGAATGGATCACGTGGCTTTCCTGTAGAAAATCATAATATTTCTCAAACAGTAGGAAATTCTGCGCCAATACAAACGGCGCCGTCTCAACACCTGCCTTCAGCGGGTAATATTCCAGCCTCAACAGCTGGATTGCAGAAATCTATTGCACGTATCCATGAAGCAAGCCAGATTCCACCTTTGGCTCCGCCTGATTATCGTACACTTTTTCAAATAATGGCTCAGGAGCTTTCTGAAAAGGGTTTGAACGGTGGTCAAACGATTAGTGGCATCGTTTTACGGGCATCTCAATATGGATTAGAGCTCAATCGTGACGATGTACAGTTTCTGCTTGATGTTGTAAGTGAAGCAGATCCGTGGTTTGAGCAAGGCATTTCACCCGATCTTTTTGCCGGGCGCGTCAGAAATTATGTTGTTGCAAAATGCCGTCAAAATGGTCTGCAATTAATGCAAGATGAATTAGAGTTGATTGAAGCTTGGTTTATCGGTGTTCCAGCACCCGATGTAAGTCCTGAGCAACACTCTCTTAATCAATTGAAAGCTTCACTAGAGCAACAGGCTAGAGCTGTTGTTGAAGGTGGGCATTTAAATGTAGGTAATCAAATACAATCTGATTTGTCATATGATTTGGACGATAACACTCAGTTTCCAAGGATCGTACGCCAACATATGTAGTTGATTATTAGAAACAGCTCTCAAGTTTAGACGAAAAAGCGTTCAAGCGAGACATCGCTTGAATGCTAGCATATGTTTAATCTCCCAATCTTGCGTCCAATATCCTTTTTCAATTTTGCTTTTCTCTCAACTTTTTTTTAAATCTATTCATCTATTTCTGGTTATTCAAACCACTGCTTTTATAGAGTTTTAAGCCCAAAAATGTTGAAGTTTTATGGGAAGAGAATAACGCAAAAATCGCAACAATGTTTAGAGATGGAATATCATGAACAGCATTTTAAAGCTATTTGCTATCATTCTGCTTTGCAGCAGTCAAATTGTGGCCGCAGCTGAATTTAATTACAACAGAGCAATAAATCTTGCTGGAAAACAGCGCATGCTAACGCAAAAAATGAGCAAAGAGGCCTTGCTCGTTGCTTTGGAAATAAACCAAGATGAAAATCTTCAAAACTTGAAGCAAACCAGAGATTTATTTGACAAAACTATCATAGGTTTGAAAGATGGGGATACCGACCTTGGCCTTGATAAAACCAAAAAGCCCAAAATACGCAAACAACTCAGTAAAGTACAAAAACTCTGGAAAGGTTTTGACGCTGCAATCACTAAGATTATTAATAATAAAAGTGTGTCCAGTTTTGAAGTTGATACTATTGCACAACTCAATTTACCTCTTCTTAAAGAGATGAATAGGGGGGTTAAATTCTATGAAACATCTGCCGCCAGCAGTGGAGTGAATCAAGCTCTTGCAAAAGCGATTAATCTTTCAGGACGTCAGCGCATGCTGACACAAAAAATGAGCAAAGAATTTTATCTCGTTGCCTATGGACATAATGCGGATCAAAATAGAGATAAATTGATTGGTACGGTTACGCTTTTTGGTACAATATTAAATGGCTTGATCGACGGCAATGCAAAACTAGGCCTTCCAGCTGCGCCTACGCCTGAATTAAAAGAGCAATTGTTAAAAGTCAAAAAGATATGGACGATCTTTTCAGCAAATATAACAGCTGAACCTGATGTACAAACCTCTAAAGTCGTTGCCGAAAAAAATATTCCATTGCTCAGAGAAATGAACAAAGCCGTACAAATGTACGAAGAGCTGTAAAAACCAACTATAACTATTCCCTATCATTTAAAATTTTCCCGGCCCACTGCACCCAAGCATTTGGCTATAGCTAAAGTAATGATAATCAACGTCACAGCATCTCATTAGTTTTTGAACTGGCTACAGCATGTCAATTTTGGCTACGCCTCATCTGACAAGATGTAGTTTTTTAAAAACGAGCAATTTTACCACCTGAATTGAATTCAATTCACGTTGAATCGCTCTAATGATGAATTACGCTGGTTCATTATGTGCAGAACGGTTCATTTTAGGTTCATAAAAATTATGTCATATTGGAGGAGCGCAGGCCAAGCCTGTAATTTTCTTGCGTTATTTGCTTTAACATCTACATTTTTAAAGTTAATATCGCAAAATAGTTGTAAATCTAAACATTGATTAGGTGTGTATATGAAAAAATTCTCACAATGGGTTTGCGTAGCACTTATTGGCATTGCTGTTGCTGCGTTTACACCTAAAGTTTATGCTTCAGCTGTTACCACACAGTCTGGGAAACTTGTAAAGCCTTTGCAGAGCGTTGTTGATGCAGAACAAGGTAACCTTGTTAAGGTAAAGCACCATAAACGGCATTATAGAGGTCGTCGCTACAGACGCCGCCACTACAGACGCCGCCACTACAGACGTCGCCATTATGGTAGACATTATAGAGGGCATCGCCGTTATAGAAGACATCGTCGTTGGCGCCGTGCCCTTCGTCATTACCCATACTACTATGGTCATCGCAGTTATTACCATCGTCCTTACCGTTACCGTCGGTATGGCTATGGTCGTTGTGGAAAATGGCGCAGAAGATGTGCTGCTAACTGGGGCTATCGTAACAAAAATTATTACGGTTGTTTGAGACACCACGGTTGCTAAGCTCATTAGCAATATTACTATGGACAACCATCGTCTTTGCTATCTACAGGGGATGATTGTCCATTTTCCTGCTCATTATATAAATACTCAAAGTGGGATCGCTCTTTCATGATAATTAGTAAAATCAGTGCAGGAAGTGCGATAATGCTACTGATAATGAAGAAGTTGATCCAGCCAAAACTTTCTGCAAGGCTTCCTGAAGATGCAGACAGCAATGTCCGTCCAATAGAAGATAGCGCAGTAAGTAATGCAAATTGCGTAGCTGTATGTAACGGCATGTGGCAGAGCTGAGAAATATACGCTAGAAAAATAATTGTCCCAAATCCTCCTGCAAGATTTTCAACTGTTATTGTTATTACCAAAACAGTGTGGTCTGGCCCAACCCATGCCAACCAGATAAAGGCGAGATTAGAGAGCATCTGAACACATGCCGCAAACCATAAGTTAAAATAGATGGAATAACGATATGCAATCAGTCCACCAAAAAAACCACCAACCAATGTTGCAAGAAGACCAACACCTTTGACAATACTAGCGTAGGCAGACTTATCAAAGCCAATATCCAGAACGAACGGTCCCGTCATAAAACCAGCAATTGCATCGCTAAATTTAAAAAAGATAATGAATAAGAGAGCATAAGTTGCTGCGGGTATTGTGAAAAAACTCAAAAAAGCTTGTGTTGTGGTTTGCCAAAAGCGTGAAAACGAAGATTTATAATTGGTATTATTTTGTGATGTGAGATCTATGGAATTATTTGGAATTTGCTTTGGATCTTGACTTATAAGTGTTGCAATAAGCCCAACCCCCATACATAAAGCAGCTGCTGTATATCCATAAAACCAGACCTGTGATTGCGCTACCCCTTGTTGTTCCAAGAACCAGACGAAAAAAATTGTTCCCGCACTGGAAAGTAACAGCGCAACTCGATAGGCAGACACATAATACGCAGTACCAGCAGCTTGTTCATTAGCATCTAACCTTTCAATGCGATACGCATCAATAACAATGTCTTGCGTTGCTGAGAGGGTTGCAACAGCTAATGCAGCGCATGCGATCAACCATGGGTGCACGAGGGGGTTTAAGCTACCAAGATATACGATGGATATAATAAGTAGGATTTGAGATGTAATTAGCCAGGAGCGTCGGCGTCCCAGCATTTTGGTAAGGTAGGGGATTGAAAAGGTATCTAGTGCCGGGGCCCAAAAGAATTTCAAGCTATAGGGTAAGCCAACCAATGAAAACAAACCCAGCGTAGTTAAGTCAACGCCAACATCTTTCATCCATATTGTTAACGTTGAGGATGATAGTGCCAGCGGCAGTCCAGATGAAAAGCCAAGCAGGCACATCAACAGAACGTGAGGCTTTAGGTAAACACGACTGGACGTGAGAAACGATGTGAGTGAAATATACTAAGTTTCCTTGAGAACCCGAAAATTCTGTGGATCTATGATGCGGAAATTATCAGTTACCTGATCACAATAGATGTGCCAGTTTTTAGGCACGTCTTCGGTTAGGAATTTCAGGATTGCCTTGCAAAAACCGTTGAATTTTTTATAACATTTATTGTGCGTCACATTCCGATGCATCAGCCCCCACAGTCGCTCAATCGGAGCCAGATGCGGGCAATACGCCGGAACAAAGTGCAATGTGACCCGGAAGCCA
>JBCCCO010000020.1:0-35671 GCA_039033475.1 Pseudomonadota bacterium
CTTTTACTCCAGGAAACCAAATCTTGAAGACGCCATCTTACAACGCCATGTTTGTCCAAATCCGGACAATCCTCTAACAGTTGAACCAAAGCAGCCTGATAGTCTGCACCCAGCTTCGGTGAAGCCCCCGGCGCTTTGCGATCCAGCAAACCCTCTGGGCCATGTTTATTGAACCGCAGTACCCAATCTCGAAGTGTCTGCAATTGAACGCCTCCAACCTTCGCTGCTTCAGAGCGCGAGGCACCGTCACGTATTCCTGCTATCGCCGATAAACGGCGATATTGATCTGCATCTGAACTGCTCTTCGCAAAATCATAAAGTTGCGTAAGTAAATAATCCGTAATGAGTGACACTGCTTTTCCCATGACAAACCTCTCCTGTGTGTTTCTCAGCTTGAATCATATTCGCAGAGATTTGGGAAGACATAAGATGAGTCGGTCTTAGCGCAGGTTGGTATAATACATGAAAAATAATATATATCCGTTTTTTTTTTACGGATCCACCTAAGTGCTGCCAATGCAATTCAGTACAAATACTCAGGGATTCAGCTCTTATTACTTACGTATCTATTTATAATAGGACTTCTCACTGCAAAATTAGGCTGAGGACGTATGAAAAAAATAATGGGGCTGTATCAGATAACAATAAATATTGTAATTTAGTACAGCCCCATTTTAATATATTATATTGAATACTCTAGACTACGTGACATGTATTGCGAGCTATTGTCAAAAGTTGGTGATGACATGATTTAAAGGTCATTTATCATGGGTGTAATCACAATATCCCGAAAAGGAGCAATACGCTTCCAAGCCGTCTGGCTAACTCCAATACGCCCAGTTTTGATTGCAAGGTTTTTATTCGCGGTTTGTCATTCTTTCTAACTCCTCATATGATAACATGGTTCTATCAAATTTGTCAGATTAATGTGGCTGATCTAATTCCTACTTCTGTTCAACAGCATCAACTCTCCCAATTCATCGCATATTTTTTCACTATTATAATGCTGCTTTGCATGTGTGTAGGCGTTGTATCCCATCATTTCAAGAATATCTGGATCTCTGATGAAAATACGCATTTTTTCAGCTAAAGCTGTTGCTGAAAAAGGGGGCACAATAAAACCATTAACTCCATCCACAACAGCTTGCCGACATCCAGGAACATCCGTCACAATTGCAGGCCGTCCGCAAGCCATAGCCTCCTGAACTGTTTTAGGAAATCCTTCGCGATATGAGGGCAAAACCAAGACACTCGCCTCATGGAGATAGGGCCAGATATTCTCGACATAGCCAATACATTCAATACCATCAACTGAATAAAGTTGTTCTACATCTGATGGGGTAAGAGATTCTGGATTACTGACATCACAGTCACCAAAAATCATAAAACGCACTTCTGGTAAATTCTGTTTGAGCAAACGTGCTGCTTTTACAAACTCTCGAATGCCTTTGTCAAATAACAACCGGCCTACGAAAATAAAAGTAATCGGCGCTCTGTTTGGCGGGCAATAAGATATATATTTTTCCTCTACTCCAATCCCTCCCAAAATATGAGGATGCATTATCTTTAAGCGATACACACTGGTCAGATCATGCAAATCATCTTTATTTAGCAAAATGACCTTATCAGCGAATGGAAAGCTCAAGCGGTATAAAAAAAGCTGTATGAACTTTACGATTTTAAGCTTCAGCGAGGATTTGTCTTTGCGTTCAGTAAAAGCCCAACCAAGCCCCTCCAGCATGGCAATCCGAGTTGGAATACGCGCCAAACGAGCAGCAAGCAGACCGTAAATAACGGGCTTAGAGAAAAAGCAAAAAACAAGATCAATGCTGTGCTTTGATAAAATTCTTGCAAGTTGGGCTGTCGTAATAACATCTTTAATTGGGTTTAAACGGGAACGATTGAGATGATAATCTAGAGGGATGGCCCCAAGTGCTTCAACTTCTTGTCGCGTCTTTTCAGTGTAATCAATACATAAGACAAAAACGTGATGCCCCTGCCCTATTAAATGTTTGATAAGTGGGCCACGAAAGTTAAGAGCAGAACTTACTGTTGTGCCAACAAATGCAATTTTTTGATTTTTTTTATTCTCTGTATTAAGCGTCTTATCCAGCAAAGTTTTTTTAATAAACTTAAAAGTCATTATAGAGCATCAGCGTTTAAGCTTTTCAAACCACGGGCATAGCGCTGCCAATTGGCAACATAACGTTCCGCGCTTTTGGTCAGCTCTGTTTTTTCATCTTCAGAAACGCTGCGCACGACTCGTCCTGGTGTGCCCATAACAAGTGAATTATCAGGAATGCTCTTGCCTTCAGGAATCAAGCTATGCGCTCCAATAATACAGTTCTCACCAATGACAGCTCCATTTAATATCGTTGAGCCAATGCCTATTAATGAGTTGCGCTTAATCGTACATCCATGCAGCATGACCATATGACCAATTGTGCAATATTGTTCGACCGTCAATGGATATCCCATATCTGTATGAAGCACACAATTGTCTTGAATATTACTGTTTTCACCAATATGGAGCAATTCGTTATCGCCGCGCAACACAGCTCCAAACCAAACACTGGCCATTGGACCCAACTTAACACGGCCAATTAAAACAGCCGTTGGAGCAATCCAATATTGATTGGGAGATTTAGGAAGGTCGGCTTTAGCAGCATCAAGTTGGAATAAAGTCATAAGGCAGAAGTTTTATTATAGAGATTGTGACAAATCACATTGATTATATCAGTTTAGGACACAACTCTCAACACTGTCTCAATCATGAGAACCCCTGAAACAAAACTCCAAAACGTTGCGATCATAAAAGATGCCGCTACCCAGTAAATTGGGCGGTTTTCAATCATTGCCCCTCTCACGGAATTTCGTACCAAAATGTACGGCCCCGCCATGATCCGCGTTAGCACCATGGGGAAGACCCATAACCCATATTTTTTGGCTGGTACTGAGAAGCTTAACGCCCGACCTGTTATTAATCGACATAGATTTGCGATAAAACCGGCAAGCGTGAAACCAACCGCAATCACATAACAATGCATCAAAATCTCATACATACCGAAACACATTCGCTTAATGCTGGTGTGTCTGGCACGTTGTGCTTGTTAAGACAAACCGAGATGTTTAAGCAAAAGGATCAGCAAGTATAACGCCAATTCCCTCAGGTTTGAGACAACTAAAGAGTGTTATGCATTATTAAGGTAAAAGCGTAAGGTTATTATTGTAAATCAAAATCAAGAATAGACATTTGAAATTGATAGGCTAGCTCCCCGTCTTCTTCATCACGATACAAGGTCGCAATAAACTCATCTTCTATATAAACTTCAGCCGTATCATTTTTATTGGGAAGTTGCCGCACCTCAAGCCCTTCACGCTGGAATAGCTTTTTCAAATACGCCTCTACCTTAACCATCTCTTCTTTTTTCACGCACATTTCCCCCTTCACAAATTTACTTCGCGCAAAATTAATTCTGTTTGCGGTTCGCAAGCCTAGCAGGCAAACCAATCATGAGCAACTGAGGAAGAATGAGAATATATATCTTATCAACGATCAGCACGCGAATGTGCTATCTGCAACACAGTCAAAGGATCCGGTTTAAATGATACCTTATAGAGATTTATTGAAAAGCTCTCCACCGTCATTCCCGCGAAAGCGGAAATCTCATTGAATATCAATGCATTGCTTGCACTTAAATTTTGGACCAGAGATCCCGGCTCGTGCGCTTTATATGCTCTTGACCGGGATGACCAGGGACTTTTATTTTGTAAATTTTCATAGAATATTGAATTTCAAAAAATGTCACTCTATTGGATCCACTTTAGAATCTTAAAAAACAAAACCTAATTTTCAGGATCTTCTGCATAGGACTGAACCATTTGATCCATACTTCTAAAGGGTTCAGGACACCCAGCAGGCCCGATTACACGCGCTGGCACGCCTGCAACTGTTGTGCATTTTGGGACGTCTTTTACAACCACGCTTCCCGCCGCAACGCGAGAACAATCGCCAATGTGAATATTTCCTAAAATCTTAGCACCTGCACCTAACATAACACCCGATCCAATTTTAGGATGACGGTCGGCAGTTTCTTTCCCGGTTCCACCCAAAGTTACATTATGTAGAATGGATGTATTATCACCCACTTTTGCCGTTTCTCCGATAACAATACCGGTGGCATGATCCATCATAATACCTTTGCCAATCTCTGCCGCAGGGTGAATATCAATAGCGAAAATACGAGAACACTGGCTTTGTAAGTAAAGTGCAAAATCTTTACGTTTTTTACTCCAGAGTTGATGCGCAAAACGATAGGTTTGTAGCGCATGAAACCCTTTGAAATAAAGTAATGGATCAACCAATCGCGAACATGCAGGATCACGATCATAAACAGCAGCTAAATCCGAACGGACGATTTCACTTAATTTAGGGAACTCATCCAAAATCTCAGTAAATATGCCAATAAGAATGCTAATATCGACATCAGAATTTTCTAACCGCCGCGCTACACGATGACATAACGCATCTTCCAGAGATTTATGTTGCAATATGTTGGCATAAACAAAGCTCGCAAGGGTTGGCTCTGCTTTAATTATCAACTCAGCTTCTGCATAAACTTTCGTCCACAACGGGTCCACTGTTTTAAGAGCAGTCTCAGACTGTACGGAATTGTGTGTCATGATCCACGTCCTTAATACTGTACATATCGTGTTACAAAATATTCCGGTTTGTTGTCACAATACCGCTGAATTTAACAGATCTCTTTCTGTTTATTGCGCAACACTGAGGTCACATCCTCTATGAAAAAGAACTTATATAACATTAAAGCACAAAATGCCCCAATACATTCTGCGACAATAAACATCGGCACATCAGAGAAACGAATTCCCGTAAAGGTATCAGAAATCCCCCGTGCAATCGCCACAGCAGGATTGGCAAAAGACCCTGATGATGTAAACCAAATCGCAGCAAAAATATATAATCCAACAGAAGCAGGAATATAGGTCGGATTTGTTCGCAGGGTAAATAAAATTACAAATACCAATCCAAATGTCGCAATTACCTCGCCGATATATTTGCCATATCCTGTACGTACCGTTTGAGCATATTGTATCATGTCCTGCTCAAAACTTAAATGCACCAGAAAAACACCTATAAGTGCTCCCAAAATTTGACATAGGATATAGTAGCAGGCGTGCTCGGTTGTGATATCTTTCTTAAGCCAAAAAACAAATGTAACCACTGGATTAAAATGTGCGCCAGAAACGGGACCGAACATGGCAATGAGAACCACGAGGATGGCGCCAACGGCAAGAGAGTGCGCCAACAATGTGATTGCAACATTGCCATTGTCAAGCGTATCTCCAACAATGCCGGAGCCGATAATGACCGCTAGTAATAGGGCTGTTCCTAACAACTCCGCGCCAAGGCGTTGCACAATAGAGATGTTCTTCATACTGGCTCTGCTGTTTCAACGGTTTGCTTAGCAATATCATCCAATGTCTTTTGTAAGGAAAGTTTATCTAAAGACATTAATGGCAAATTGATGAAAATGCTTATGCGTTGATACATCATGCGGTGCGTTTCAGCAAAAGCGAAATGCTTCTCAGCTTCATTACCTTCAACACTTGAAGGATCTGGTATCCCCCAATGCGCCGTCATGGGTTGACCTGGCCAATAAGGACATTCTTCCTGTGCAGCGCTATCACAAACCGTAAAAACAAAATCCATTTGCGGCGCATCGGGACCAGAAAATTCATTCCAGGATTTTGACCTTAAATCACTGACATCATAATTTAAGTTGCTCAACAGCTCCACCGCATAGGGATGAACAGCACCTTTGGGTGAGCTTCCGGCGCTATAGGCCTTAAAACGTCCCTGTTCTATACTATTTAGAATGCACTCTGAAATTACAGAGCGGGCCGAATTATGTGTACATAAAAATAAAACATTATAAGACTTTTTAGTCATTTAAATGCCCCCAACTTAATTACAAAACTCAACTGAATGTGTTAATATCTTACCACAAATTTCTTCTCTTCCCTGGCAGCAGTCTTCTGTCAAAAACATCAAAAGAGAACGAATACCTTCTATATAGACAGCATACTCAATAAATCGTCCATTCCGTTTTGACTGAATTAGGCCTGCACGATCCAGCTCTTTTAGATGGAATGATGCACTTGTTGCCCCAATACCTATTTCTTTCGCAATGGCCCCAGCACTTAGGCCTGAAGACCCTTGCCGAACAAGAAGGCGAAAAATCTCTAGTCGGTGGGTTTGCGCAAGAGCAGTTAATCCTAGTATTGCTTGTTTGGTATCCATATAAATCCAATATTTCAAATATTATTGAAATGTGCAAGTGTTATTTTATTGCTGCGCTATTTATACCCCATGTTATGTATAAGCAAAAAACACTCTGTCATCATGGGACAAGCGCAGGCCCGAATGCAGAGTTTGATGTCAATATTTTGTCTCCGGCACGCGATCCGGGATCTCTGAAAAGTGCAACATATTGATATTAAAAAAATTGCTGCTTTCGCGGGAATGACGGCTTAGATGTAAGAATGTTGTAGAGTCCACTTCTAAAAATACATAAATTTCAAATCTCTGCGCGTTTTATTACAGCTCAGCTTCAGATACACATTTAGTCGCAGATATGTTTTGGTCATTCTTTTATAACCCTTGAGTTTTTTCATGTTTATGCGTGCTTTTCTCTACTCAGATAGACATACCTTCGCATATTATAAACCAAATTGCGCAGAGCAATGGCAGCTTTAACTCGGACAATGGCCAATGCTGCGTATGACCTTACTTCCCATATGTGACTGGCTGCCAAACACATGCTCTAGCCTGGTAGGACTGGTCGTTAGCTTTGTTTGACTTAATCGGCTCTTTCTCATAGCGTACCAAATAACAATATTCTTTGTTATCTGGTACAGCCCCTACTTGTTTTAGTGTCGGTGACATTTCGCAATAGTGGTGCTAATCGAAACATCGTGCGTTTGCCAAGAACTGCTAGGGAGAGATAAAATGAAAACACGTGCTGCTATTGCCTGGGAACCTAACAAACCACTAGAGATAGAAGAGATCGATCTGGAAGGTCCAAAAGAGGGTGAAGTCCTTGTTCGAATCGTAACCACAAGTCTTTGCCATACAGATGTTTTCACCTTATCTGGCGAAGATCCTGAGGGGTTGTTTCCATGTGTTTTAGGTCATGAAGGTTGCGGTGTGGTTGAGGAAGTCGGTAAGGGCGTCACCTCAGTGGTACCTGGTGATCATGTGATACCGCTCTATGTGCCTGAAGACCCAGACTGTCCTTATATCAAGTCTGGCAAGACCAATCTTTGTCAAACCATTCGCAAAACTCAAGGTGCCGGGCTTATGCCTGACGGAACTTCGCGCTTCTCGTATAAGGGCAAACAAATTCTACACTACATGGGGACTAGTACATTTAGTGAATACACCGTGCTGCCTGAAATATCGTTAGCAAAAATAACCAAGGAAGCACCACTCTCGAAGGCGTCGGTTATGGGGTGTGCTGTCCCCACAGGTATCGGTGCCGTTCGCAACACTGCCAAAGTTGAGGCCGGGGCATCTGTGGCAGTTTTTGGCCTGGGAGCAGTTGGCATGGCTGTCATCCAGGGTGCAGTATTGAACGGAGCGTCACGAATTATTGGGATTGACATCAATCCTTCTAAGTTCTCATTGGCAAAGGCCTTGGGTGCAACGCAGTGTGTTAATCCGAACGACCATGCAACTCCAATTCAAGATGTCTTAGTTGAGATGACAAACGGCGGTTTGGATTATACGTTTGAGGCCGTTGGAAATGTGGATCTCATGCGCTCTGCACTTGAGGCATGTCATAAAGGCTGGGGCGAATGTACAGTAATTGGCGTTGCAGGTGCTGGACAGGAAATTGCAACACGACCATTTCAACTTGTCACCGGTCGGGTATGGCGAGGCACAGCATTTGGTGGGGTTCTCGGTCGCAGCCAATTGCCAGGAATGGTGGACGAATGGCTTAGCGGTGAATTTAGTGTAGACCCCTATATCACGCATCACATGACACACGAGCAGATTAATACCGCGTTTGACCTTCTAAAAGCCGGAGAATCGATCCGATCAGTTATTCATTTTCAGCCGCGCGACACCATGACCATCAATTCCCTTCCTGGAACAATTGTTTCTTAATAATAGAAAAACAGAATCAACCTGATAATAAAACAGCCCCACATGTGGGGCTGTTTTTTAATATAGAACGCTCTGCAAAAGTATGCAAATCAGTTAATATTATAAGATCACTGCTGTCCCGTTAACTTTCACAACAATGCCATCTGATTTTTATTGACCTGTTTTCCGGACACAGGATCACCTCGCAACAGCGCCATGCGCGAAAGGTTCAAGCGGGAGATTTTCGCACAGCCAAGATGATAAAACCTGCGAGCCTGCGTAGAAACATTTTCAACAAGATTACGCAAGCTGTTGCGGCCTGTCTATTGGCCCAGGGTCATAACGCTAAACTGGAACCATCTGGAAGATGTCCTAAAAGACCGGCCACAGTGATGATGCCGGGCCAAAGTGTCAAACTCATGTCTCGGAAAAAATTTCAGCACCTGTGAAAAAATCGTATTCATATGCCTCATAATCCCTTTCCCACTTTATTTCAATAAGTTGACTGTGGTCTTAATGAACTGATTTGCTCTATAAATAAATGACCTATGCAATCGTTAACGGGACATCAGTGATCTATGATGCACAGGCCCAGCGCCTTGCCCAACATCGAGAAGATGCGCATGTTTTATCGCTTCTGTTATATATTCCTTGGCCGTTTTAATCGCCTGTTGTAGAGAGAACCCCTTGGCTAAATTGGCTGCAATGGCGCTTGATAGCGTACATCCTGTCCCATGCAGGTCTGCGGTTTTGATCCGCAGCATTTCGTATCTTTTGATCTCTTGGCCATCAAAAAACAGATCCAAAGCCATATCACTTCCTTCTAAGTGACCGCCCTTTAAGAGCACTGATTTGGGTTTTAGAGACATGAGTGCGCTCAATTGCTCTGTCATATCCTCTTCAGTTTTCGCGTACGGGCAACCGATCAACCTTACACTTTCCATGAGATTTGGCGTAATGACATTAGCTTTGGGAATAAGTTTTGTCTTGAGGGCATATTCTGCATCCTCATCTATCAAGCTATCACCGCTTGTTGCAACCATTACAGGATCTAATACAATTGGTCCTGTATAAAGCTCGTCAAGCGCATCAACCACAGCCGTGATGATATCTGCTTGGGCCAGCATACCAATTTTTACAGCACTGACATCAAGATCTTGAAAAACAGCATCCATTTGTGCCCGGACAAAGTCTGTTGGTGGCACGTGAATAGCTGTGACGCCTTGGGTGTTTTGAGCTGTAAGTGCTGTAATGACACTTGCACCGTAAACTTGAAAGGCTGAAAATGTTTTCAAATCAGCCTGAATTCCAGCCCCACCGGATGAATCTGACCCTGCAATTGTAACAGCAATAGGAATGGACATGTTTGGCCTGTGCTTGTGTTTATACTTTGAAGCTTAACCAAGTGTCGCTAAAAAAGGAAACATTTCAATCAACCATGTGGCAATCAGGGTCATGGAGCCTGTAATGAATAGGATACCTGTCAACACCAAGAATCCTCCCATCACCTTTTCTACAGTACCAATATGTTTACGGAAGTTTTTGAAAAACCGCATGAACGGTTTTATCGCTAGTGCTGCTAAGATAAACGGAATACCAAGCCCCAGAGAGTATACAAACAATAACGCAACGCCCATTGTTACCGTATCTGCTGCTGCTGCTAAAGCCAAAATAACAGCTAATACAGGCCCGATACATGGCGTCCAGCCAAACGCAAAGGCCAAACCAATAACATAGGATCCGAAATATCCTGGTGGTTTTTTTTCAGCATGGTAACGCGCTTCACGATTGAACAAAGCTACACGGAACAGCCCCAAAAAATGTAAGCCGAACACTATGATAATCACACCACCAATTTTTGCTAAGATATCCAAATGGCTTTGTATGAACTGACCAACAAAAGTTGCACTTGCCCCAAGTGCCACAAACACAGTTGTAAAGCCAAGCACAAAAACAACGGCTGATAACACAATGCGCCAGAAAACATCAGATTCAATAGCATCATCTGCGTTCATTTGTTCTGATGTGGCACCTGCAATAAAGCTCAAGTATGGCGGTACCAGAGGTAAAACACATGGTGATAGAAAGCTTATGAGGCCTGCAAATGCTGCGGTTATAAATGAGATTTCAGCACTCATATGGTATATCTCTGATTGATGGTTTTCTCGTATTGTTAGATTTTAAATCCAATAAGCATTAAAATTTGTAAATTCATAGGCAAAGTATGATCACAACTTTGCGATCGATTATAATTTACCCATACCTTAAGGGATAAAACCTTACTGTAACAGCATCTTAGGGGTTACAACACGGGCGATGGTCAAAACATTGACTTTATTAGCCCCTGCTTTTTTTAAAACGCCTGCACACGCTTCAACTGTTGAGCCAGATGTTAACACGTCATCAACCAAAACAATCTCTTTTCCCTTAAGTAACTTAATTTGTGTTTTATCAATATGAAAGGCACCCGATACATTTGACTGGCGTTGTTTCAAGGTGAGACCAACCTGGGATTGGGTGTTTTTGCGCCGCTTTAACAAGAAAGGATTGTGAGGGATCCCTGTATATCCGGATAGCGCCTTGGCAAGAAAAGCGGACTGGTTAAATCGACGTGCCCACAATCTTTGATAATGTAATGGTACGGGTAGCAAAAAATCTGCACTCTCAAGAACATCTTGCCCTGCGTGTTGTAACCATCTGGCAAACAAATCTATGGCTTCATGACGGTCGGCGTATTTAAATGCATGGATGAGATGACGCATGGGGCCCTCAAAATACGCGGCACTGCGAGCATGATCGTATACAGGAGGATGTGTTAAGGCCTGCGTTGAAAGCATCTGCCCTTCCGTATGATAAGGTAAAGGGATTCCTAAACGATCGCAAAAAGGTGGAGCAATAAAATTTATCTGTGACCAACATTTCGGACAAACCGCATTATGTGTGGTAAGTGAAGTATGACAGGCCAGGCAAAGGGGCGGCAAAAATACGTTTGCGACATCACTTGCTAATTTTCCGGATATTTCGATAAAACGTTTTATCATGTGATGCTGCTTATGCATTTTATGCTATAGCTTTTCTGATTTAGAGTATTATAAGACATATCAAAATCAGATCATTATTTTGAATAACTCAAACTCTATACAAAATCTATAAATGTCTACACCCAATATATTTGACAAATCTTTTTTAAACACAAAAAGAACAAGAGCTGCCAAACAGATCACCAAGTATGATTTTCTGTTGCGGCATGTGGCACAAGATTTGTCTGACCGGCTATCCTTTATATTGCGCACATTCACACACACTCTTGATTTTGGTTCACACCATGGTGTTGTTGGCCATGCTGTCTCAAAGTTAGAGACTGTTGATAATGTGATGTTTCTAGATAGTTGTTCTGCGCTTTTGCAGCATTGCAAGGGACATAAAATTTTAGCTGATGAAGAAATTTTGCCTTTAGCACCTAAGGTATTTGATTTGATTGTCTCAGGACTGAGCTTGCAAAATTTGAATGATTTACCTGGTATTTTGCTCCAGCTTCGACATACATTGAAACCTGATGGATTATTTCTTGCCTCTCTCTTGGGTGGGCGTACATTATGGGAATTACGCGAGGCTTTTAATATTGCACAAGAGGAAATGGAAGGGGGAACGAGCCCCCACATTGCCCCTTTTGTTGATGTGCGAGATGCGGGGCATTTGCTGCAACGGGCCGGGTTTACGTTACCTGTTGCCGATACAGATAGCTTAACAATACATTATGATACGGCTTTGCACTTGATGAAAGACTTGCAAGGTATGGGGGGCAGTAATAGCCTTATCCAACGCAATCGCACCCCCTTAAAAAGGAGCACACTGTTCCGTATTGTTGAGATTTATCAAGAGCGTTTCGCCCTCAAAAATGGCAAAGATACTGGGAAAGTTCCGGCGACATTTGAAATTCTGACCCTCACCGGTTGGAGTCCTCATGATAGTCAACAACAGCCCCTCAAACCTGGCAGTGCTACAACGCGATTGGCTGATGCTTTGGAGACGACAGAGCATTCAGCTGGAGAGAAGGCCTATTTTAAAGACACGCCCTAACAACTCGTGAAAAACCGATATATCGTTTTACTTTCTTGTTTTGCTCTAGTATTGAATTTATAGCGCATCAGATTTAAAATGATTTTATTTATATTTTAAAATAACCACTGTCACCCCAGCGAAAGTCGGGATCTTTTTGCAACTTTCCTGAGATTCCAGCTTTCGCTGGAATGACAAACTAAGGGTATCTTGATAAAACTGAACCACACTAAATAGTATCAGCTATAGCTCGATAACTCTAAACTCAAAAAGACAATGATATCTGAAACATTTAGCAATCGTACCCGCCTTTTTCTGATGGCCTTTGATCAGGTCAAGCGGTCTGCTGTGAGTCAGATTTTGAAATCACCCCTTTATAAATGGCGATATAGCGTACAAAGTGCTGAATACTTGACATTGATGCCGCAAGATCTCAGAACGGCGGACCCTAGTTTTGGTACAGAAGTGTATCATGGCCATTTTGGCTTAGCGGGTACGGTGGCGATCACCGATAACATTTCTCCGTTTAAAATACGCCCTCCAAATAAGATTTGGGAAGAAGATTTGCATGGCTTTGGCTGGCTCAGACATTTTTCAGCGGCACCAAGTGATAAAGCAAGAGCGCAAGTGCAAATGCTCCTTCGGGATTGGATGCAATCTTCAAGCTACAACAAGCAGATCTCTTATCAGCCTGAAGTTGTCGCAAGGCGAATTATTTCTTGGTTGTCCCATGTGGGGCATCATATAGGAGAGCGCGACAACGAGTTGTACGATCAGGTAATGCGCAATTTAACCAGCCAAATTCATTATTTATCCGGGTATTATGCCTACATTCCTGATGGATATCCCAGGCTACTTGCCCTGATTGCTCTGGTCTTATCCGGGTTTTGTTTATCTGATCAAGAAAGTTTTGTTGAAGATTATTTAGAACCGTTATGCAATGAACTGGACCGACAAATTTTTGAAGATGGCGGTCATATCTCACGCAACCCTTGGGTTCCTGTTGAACTGATATTAGATTTACTACCTCTAAAACAATGTTTTATTACTTACGAAAAAGAACCGCCTGAAGAGATTTCGCAATCCATCAAGCGTATTTTATCTGCTCTTCATTTTATGCGTTTGGGAGATGGATATCTTGCCCGTTTTAATGGAATGGCGGCAACTTCTCCTGATACCATTGCAACTTTGCTGTCCTATGATGAGATACACCTAAGGCAGCCGCAAAACCTGCCTCAGTCTGGTTATAGCAGCCTGAGTTTAGGCACAACCAAGTTGATTATGGATACAAATGGACCGCCTGAATTAATGTTCAGCTCACAAGCCCATGCCGGATGTTTGTCTTTTGAAGTTAGCGTCGGGATTTATCCTTTGATTGTCAATTGTGGTGCACCAGGGCCTGCCAATCAGGACTGGCGTTTGACATCACGCACAACGCCATATCACTCAACATTGAGCATCAATAAAAGCTCTTGTTCCAATATTCTACAAAATAGCTTGCT
This sequence comes from Pseudomonadota bacterium, assembly GCA_039033475.1. Classification (GTDB taxonomy): domain Bacteria; phylum Pseudomonadota; class Alphaproteobacteria; order Rhizobiales; family CBDHHC01; genus JBCCCO01. Next base: position 13,735 of record JBCCCO010000020.1, read on the forward strand.
TGAGCGGTATATGGAAGGGCCGCTTATTACTAACCCTGAAAGCACCAAACATAGTTATCATAAAGACACCAGTAAGCTGCAATTGGAAGCCGAACATAATGGCTTTGCGAGCCAATATGGCGTTATCTACAGTCGTGCAATATCATTATCCGAGCGCGGCAACCGCATTGCAGGAAAAGAATATTTACACCCAACAGATAGACCTGCACTCCAGCCCGCAACGCGGTTTCCATTTGCACTTCATTTTCATGTTCACCCTGATGTGCAACCAAGATTGGCAAAAGACAAAAAGACTATTTTACTTGAGTTGCCAAATGGGGATATATGGTCTTTTCGGGCTTCTGACATGACACCTTCTTTGGAGGAAAGTCTTTTCTTTGCGGATTTTCGTGGACCAAGGCGCACCATACAAATTGTTTTACGTGGTGCCCATAAACATAGAACAGAATTTTCATGGATTTTGGAAAGAACTCAAGATTCAAATAAAAATACCAAGACTGAAAAATCATTAAATGCTCCAAAAGCATCGCGTTTGGTGCAACCTTCTCAAAAACTGCTTGCACAAGAAAAAGCGAAGGATAAAGAGAGCACTCTAAAAGAGAATATTGATCACAAGAAAGATAAGGCATGATAAATACCTTGAAATCTCTCCTCGGTCATTCCCGCGAAAGCGGGAATCTCTCTAATTATCAATGCGTTGAACGTTTTAGAGATCCCGGCTCGCGTGCATTGTATGCACTTGGCCGGGATGACGACAAGAGTTCTTTTGAGAATATTTGTTCAAACTCTATTATTTTTGCAAAATCTTCTAAACAGACCACTTTTCAATAAAAAACAAAAAAAGAATAAAGCTGATATCTTATGACCCAAAATAAACCACGTATTAAACGTGCCCTACTTTCTGTTTCAGATAAGACGGGCATTGTTGCCCTGGCGCAAACCTTGGCACAACACGATATTGAACTGATCTCAACTGGCGGAACAGCAAAGCTTTTGCAGGAGGCCGGTTTGAACGTTCGTGATGTCTCTGAGATTACATCCTTTCCTGAAATGATGGATGGCCGCTTAAAAACCTTGCACCCGAAAGTTCATGGCGGATTGTTAGCCTTGCGTGATCATGACGGTCATACATCAGCACAACAAGAGCATGGCATCCAGGATATTGACCTATTGGTTGTTAATCTCTATCCGTTTGAAAACACTGTTGCTTCAGATGCTGATTTTGCGACCTGCATTGAGAATATTGATATTGGTGGCCCGGCCATGATCCGCGCTGCGGCTAAAAATCACGATTGGGTTAGCGTTATTGTAGAGCCTGAAGATTATGATGCTCTGATGCAAGAGATTAAGGACAACGAGCTGGCAACAACTCCGAAGTTTCGCCGCCGCATGGCTGCCAAAGCTTATAGCAGAACGGCGGCCTATGACGCTGCAATTGGCACTTGGTTTGCTGATCAGGTAAATGACCCTGCCCCCAAATACCGCAGCTTTTCAGGACAGCTTGCACAAACATTGCGCTATGGCGAAAATCCCCATCAAGATGCAAGTTTTTATATTACCGACCAGGCTCGCCCTGGCCTTGCAACCGCGCAGCAAATACAAGGTAAGGCTTTAAGCTATAACAATTTGAATGATACTGATGCTGCCCTTGAATTGGTTGCTGAATTTGATCCAGCAGCAACACCAGCTATTGCAATTATTAAACATGCAAACCCTTGCGGTGTTGCTTTAGGAGGAACATTGCAAGAAGCCTATCAAAAGGCTTTGAAGTGCGATCCGATAAGTGCCTTTGGAGGCATTGTGGCTGCAAACAGAACTCTGGATGCACACGTTGCAGCAGATATTATTCAAATTTTTACAGAGGTTGTGATTGCGCCTGATGCGACAGAGGATGCCAAAGAGATTTTTGCGGCAAAGAAAAATATTCGGCTTTTGCTAACTGGAAATTTGCCTGATCCAAAATCGAATGCCTTTATTTGCAAAACGCTCTCCGGTGGTTTGTTAGTCCAAAGCCGTGACAATGGCTGTGTTGAAGATCTGGATTTAAATGTGGTCACGACTCGTGCTCCAACAGCTAAAGAATTGGATGACCTTAAGTTTGCCTTTAAAGTTTGCAAGCATGTAAAATCTAACGCTATTGTTTATGCTAAAAATGGTGCGGCAGTCGGTATTGGGGCTGGTCAGATGAGCCGAATTGATTCTTCGCGTATTGCGGCCTCAAAAGCGCAGGATGCGGCGAAGGCTTCTGGTGTGGATGAGAGTTTAGCCAAAGGCTCTGTGGTGGCGTCTGATGCCTTTTTTCCATTTGCTGATGGCCTTCTTGCCGCAGCTGAAGCTGGCGTGAGTGCTGTTATTCAACCTGGTGGATCAATACGTGATGATGAGGTTATTGCAGCTGCCAATGATGCCGGTCTGGCCATGGTGATGACTGGAATGCGCCATTTTCGGCATTAGTTCTTCTCTTTAATAAGATAATATTTTTTCCAAGACTTTACATTCATTTTAAAAATAAAGGATTTTTCGTTTATGTCTGAAACGCAATTTGATGTTTTAGGAATTGGCAATGCCATTGTTGATATTATTGCCGAGTGTGATGATGCCATGCTTGATGAACTGGGGCTTGCCAAAGGCCATATGCAGCTTATTGATGCGGATCAAGCTGATCAACTTTACGGTAAAATGGGCCCTGGTGTTGAGGCTTCTGGTGGTTCGGTGGCAAATACCTGTGCTGGGCTTGCCTCTTTCGGTGCCAAAACAGCATTTGTTGGCAAAGTCGCTGATGACCAGTTTGGTAAAGTGTTTGCTCATGATATCAATTCTATTGGGGTGCACTATCACAATCAACCTGTCCACAGCACAACGCCGACAGCCCGGTGCCTTATCCTGGTCACCCCTGATGGCGAGCGCACGATGAGCACCTATCTTGGCGTTAGCACGGAGCTTGGTGATGCTAACATTACCGAAGATATTGTTCGCACTGCAAAACTTATCTATATGGAGGGGTATTTATTCGACAAACCTGAGGCGAAATCTGCCTTTTACAAAGCAGCCGCGTTTGCAAATGATGCTGGACGCAAAGTCGCTTTAAGTTTATCGGACGCCTTTTGCGTGGAGCGTCACCGCGCTGCCTTTCAAGACCTGATTGAAGAAAGAATTGATATCCTGTTTGCGAACAATGAAGAAATTCTTGCCATATATGAAACAGAGACTTTGGAACAGGCTATTGATAAAGTACGTGCGTCTTGCGATATCACTGCTGTGACATTGGGGGCTGATGGCTCATTAATTGTGACCCGTGATGACATTATTGAAATTCCACCTGTCCCTACGCAAACTGTCAAAGATACGACAGGGGCTGGAGATCAGTATGCTGCCGGGTTTCTATATGGATATGCCAATGCCCTGCCCTTACAAACATGTGGTGCACTGGCCAGCCTGGCTGCCAGTGAAGTGATCTCTCATATTGGCGCCAGGCCGCAAGTTAATTTACAAAAATTGGCGCAAGACAACGCTATGATTGCGTAAAAATTACGTGTCATGCCCCGTTATAAATTAACAGTTGAATATGATGGTACCAACTTTGTTGGTTGGCAGATCCAATCCGTTGGTACCTCAATACAAGGTCAGCTGCAAAAAGCTGTTCTTGCCATGAGTGGAGAGAATATTGTTCCGGCAGGGGCCGGACGTACCGATGCAGGTGTTCATGCCACAGCTCAAGTGGCCCATGTTGACCTTAGCAAAGTGTGGGAGCCTGACAAAGTCAGAGATGCTATGAACCACCACTTAAAACCGGACCGCATTGCTGTTGTCAAATGTGAGCCCGTTGAAGATAGCTTTGATGCCCGTTTTTCTGCAACCCAGCGCCATTATTTGTACCGTATCGTCAACCGCCGGGCACGTTTGGCGTTAGAACACAATCGGTCTTGGCATGTTCCTATTCCACTAGATGCTACGGCCATGCATAAAGCAGGAAGCCTGCTTGTGGGCAAGCATGATTTTACCACGTTTCGGTCGGTTCATTGCCAGTCAAAATCTCCCATCAAAAACCTTACCAGCCTTTATGTTATCCGAGCGGGAGAAGATATACGGATAGAGGTTTCAGCCCCCTCATTTATGCATAATCAAGTGCGCTCTATCGTTGGCTCTCTCAAATGTGTTGGAGAGGGCAAGTGGTCTGCACAAGATTTGCAAGGTGCGCTTGATGCAAAAAAGCGCAGTGCTTGCGGCCCTGTCGCGCCAGCTTGTGGCCTTTATCTTGTGGGAGTGGATTATTGTAGCTGATCCGATTTAGAATGCATTTTCTCCAAGATATTCTCAGTTTGTCATCCCAGCGAAAGCTGGGATCTCAACAACTTCACAGAGATTCCAGCTTTCGCTGGAATGACGGTGGCGCGTTTTGGTGTTTAAAATAGAACTTCCTTATCCATAATTGGGGTTAGTTAACCTCAATATGATGACTTCGGAAAAAATAACCTCGTCATCCCAGCCAAGCGCCTCTTCTAGGTGCGCTATCGCCTGTCGGCTACTTGAGCGCCGGCCCGGATGGCTCAATTTTGAAGAAAAATGCTCCGGCGCGCGAGCTGGGATCTCTGGAACGTGCAATACATTGACATTTAAGATATTCCGAACTTATCGCGGGAATGACTGTGGAGGGGGTTGGTATTTAAAATGCACCTGCTTTATTCTAATTGAGGCTAGTTACTCTTAATTATCAACTTCTTTTTCATCTTCAATAATCTCTGCAACCTCTTCAACACTTGCCAAAAGCCGTGCAACATCTTGCGGGCGAGATAGCCTATGTTCTGCGTCTTTGATGAGATGCAAGACGACATCGGGGCTTTCTAACATATTGATAAGGTCCAGCGAACGTTGCCAGGGAACATCTGGGTCTTGCACACCATGTAAAATGCGAACAGGGCCCTGAATTGGAACAACAGCATTTTTCAAAAGGTGTTTGCGGCCATTTTCGATGAGTTCTAGAGAAATGGGATACCCGCCATCATCATGAGCTGATGGCTTGTGATACACGCCTTTGCTCTGCAACTCTGCCCGAATAGCATCATCAAATTTGGCCCACATTAAGTCTTCTGTAAAATCGCAGGCAGGGGCAATCATGACCAGGCCGCAAATATTTTTGAAATGCGGTGAGTTTTCCTCACTGAGATATTTCGCCATTAATAAGGATAACCAGCCGCCCATGCTTGAGCCGACCAAAATGCAAGGGCGCGTGATAGATGTACAAAATAGAGCTGTTGCATCTTCGAGCCAGGTTTCAATTGTCCCCGCTTCGAAAGCACCTTCGGATTGACCGTGGCCAGAATAGTCAAACCGCAGCATACCATAGCCATTTTGTTCTGCCCATTGCGTGAGCATGGCCACTTTGCTTCCTAACATATCCGATTTAAATCCCGATAACCACATAATGTCTGGTTTCGTTGATTGGTGCTCAATTTTTTGGTAGGCAAGAGTGCGCCTGTTTCCATCTTTTGCAGTGAAAATAAAGCGCTCAAATTGAGAAATGGTCATAGTTATCCTTTTTTAGCAAAGCTTAGAGATTTTGAAGACAATACTACAAATCATCCCACAGCTAAATACAGGTGGGGCTGAAATATCCACATTAGAGATCACTCAGGCACTCGTTCAAGCTGGTGCTCGTGCGCTTGTTGCAAGCGAGGGGGGGCGGTTGCAAAACGAGATTGCCGCATTGGGTGGAGAGTTGGTCATCATGCCGGTGGCAACAAAGAACCCTGTTCAGATATGGCAAAATACGAATGCTTTAAAACATCTGATTAAAAAGGAAAATATCGCTCTTGTGCATGCTCGCAGTCGAGCGCCCGCATGGAGCGCCAAATGGGCCGCGCAACAAACGCACACCCCCTTTGTGACCACATATCATGGGGCTTATAGCAATAAAGGGCCTTTCAAAAACCTTTATAACAGCATTATGGCACGCGGAGACTGTGTTATTGCCAATTCAGAATTTACAGCCGATTTGGTACGCAGCCAACACAAGATAGATGAGAACAAACTGCGCGTTATCCACCGAGGTGTTGATACTGAGAAATTTGACAGAAACACCATATCACAACAGCGGCTGGCGCATTTGCGTGAACAGTGGGATATTGATCAGAATCAAAAGATCGTTCTCAATGCCGCTCGCCTTACGCGCTGGAAAGGGCAACACACGCTTATTGAGGCGGTGCATCATTTAGCACAAGATATGCCTCTTGAACAAACTGTGTTTATCTTGGCAGGTGATGCTCAAGGGCGAGTGGATTATGAAAATTCCTTAAAACAACGCATTCAAGACTATGAATTGCAAAATCACATACGCCTTGTCGGGCATTGTGATGATATTGCTGCGGCTTGTGCGTTGGCTGATATTGCTGTTGTGAGCTCGACAAAACCCGAAGCTTTTGGTCGTGCAGCGGTTGAAGCACAGGCACTTGGTTGTCCTGTTGTTGTAACAGAAATAGGTGCAACTGCTGAAACTGTCCTTTCTTTTCCCCATGTCAGCAAAGAAAAAAGAACCGGATGGCGCATTCCACCTGATGATAGCTCGGCGTTGTATCATGCGTTGAAAGAGGCGCTTGGCTTATCTGAGGCAGAACGCAACATATTGGGAGCCAATGCTATTGCTCATGTCCGTCAAAAATTTACCCTAAAACAAATGCAATATAAAACTCTGCGAAGCTATGATGAATTACTTGAAACGCATTTTGCTACATATTTTGAAGATTTTTACCAGGCCGAGATTTGAGAATACCCTTTACTTTTTAAAGTTATGTAAAATTTTACAACAGAATGGTTAATTCCTGCCACTATCAACCAAAGCCGGGCTTGCTTAAACTTCTTTTCAATTTTATATGTAATGATTACAAATCACGAGCAATCAGTATGCGCACCGTGATATGATTATGTTAAGAATTTATTTTCAATAGCTTTAGGAGATTAGAAAATAGCACGTCAAACACAAAAACTCGCTCCTGAGAAGGACGGGCCAAGACTCAATCGCCAAATTCAGGTGAACGAAGTTCAACTCATTGATGAAGAGGGAGAAAATTTAGGCGTAATCAATATAGATGACGCTATCACGAAAGCAGAAACAGCAGGACTCGACCTTGTTGAAATCTCGCCGAATGCAAAGCCTCCCGTCTGCAAAATCCTGGATCATGGGAAATATAAATATCAAGCGCAGAAAAAAGCCGCTGAGGCACGCAAAAAGCAAAAGACGTTTGATGTTAAAGAAGTTAAAATGCGGCCAAACATCGACACGCACGATTTCGATGTGAAAGTGCGCAGTATGAAACGATTTTTCGAGCATGGCGATAAAGTAAAAGTGACCTTACGCTTTAAGGGACGTGAGATGGCGCACCAGGAATTGGGCATGCAACTTTTACAACGTGTGAAAAGTCAGTTTGAAGAAGACGTTAAAGTTGAACTTGAGCCAAGATTAGAAGGCCGTCAAATGCTGATGGTGCTAGCTCCAAGGTAAACGCCCCCTGATAATCACAAAATTTCTTTGAAAACTCTGTAAACAGCACAGTAATTTCCGCGAAAGCGGGAATGACTGTATTTGTAAGTATAGAGAATTCAAAATTAATGAGACGTTTTGAATTGGCTACCAGGCCAGAAACTGCGGCCCGCCGCGTAGCGGCGGAAGGCTGCGTGCCGTGAACGTCAAAATTAATCGTATGATTAATTTTTCACTCAGAATTGAATTACAGACCTATACCTGCATCATCTTGCTTTGAAAACAAAGACTCAGGGGTATAACTAAACTGCTTTTTATAATCGCTCACTTGAACGTTTGCGTCACCAAAGTAAACTTCAGGTGCTTGCTTTTCATAGGATGGACATGCCCATCTTGCATTAATTTTTGCTCTTGGATTTTTAAACTTCGCATTAAAGACATAACGACGTCCACACACATGAACTTTTGGAGATTTGCGTGAAATTTCAAAATCACGATAGCCTTCTGCTAAATTCTGCCAAAACTTGATCCACTTGTGTTTTTTGTGGCGGGCTAAATTTTCTTCTGTCATACGAAATGGAAAGGCATGGACTGGAATATATTTCTGTCCACCCTTAAAAGCTTCACGTGCTAGCAAATAAATTTCTTCCATCAACGCATCTGTCATGGCATAGCATCCAGCGGAACTGCAATCACCGTGCACCATCAAATGCTTTCCAGTGCGGCCATAAGAGCGGTCATAGGCGTTAGGATATCCCAAATTAAAGGATAAATAATACTGGCTACGCGGATTCATGTGGCCTGCACGAACTTTATAGAACCCTTCTGGCGCTTGTTTATCGCCTTGCTTGAGTTTTGGACCAAGTTCTCCAGACCATTTGCATATGGGGTAGGTTCGGAACAGATGATAGCTACCATCATCTTTTTCTTTCCAAACTTCCAATTCCGATTCTTTTTTAAAAATGCGGACGAGAATTGGGGCACTTACTTTCATTTGTTTTGCCGCTAAATTTTCATGCGTATACGCTGCAATTGGCTTTAGATGCGGTGCAATTGATGTCGGCATGCACCCAGACAGCAAAAGCATAAAAACAACAGCCGAAAAAACACGCTTGATGAGAGTATGTAACATACGCCAATGAGCCCCCTGCTCTTAGAAAACACGTAAAATTACGTGAATACATACGCATGTAACTGTTACTTACTTCACGTTAATACTTTAATAATGGAAACTGATCTGAACTGACAAAACTGTAAAATTTAGGAATTGTTTACGATGTCAAAATTTCGATGATTCTTATTCGAAACACAAGTCACATATTTTTTATTTTTTGTAATACTTTTGCAAAATAAGGGTCACCCATCCCTCTTTGAAAATAGATCTTTGAAGGACAAAGCCGACATTGCAATATTTTGCGCAGACACTTTGTGCTTGCTCTTTGAGAATACCAGATAGAATAAGTGTGCCAGAAACGCAGAGCGCTTGCGAAACATTGTAAGCAATTTGCTGTAAAGGCTTTGCCAGAATGTTGGCGATCACCATATCGAAAGGACGTTTGTTTCGTAATGCAGCAGCATTCAAACCTTCAGCACAACACGGCGTTATGAGATGAGAGACACTGTTAATACGGAAATTCTCTTGGGCAACACGGATGGCTATGGGATCAATATCGCTTGCTGTAATATTTGCATGAGGCTGCATTTTGGCTGCGGCAATGGCCAGAATACCGCTGCCCGTTCCCAAATCCAATATGTTACAAAGAGGTTGTTTCTTTAGAACAATTTCAAGGGCATGTAAACAACCTTGTGTCGTGCCATGATGAGCTGTCCCAAAAGCTTGCCCAGCTTCGATCTCAATAGCATAAGGCCTGCCTCGCAAGCTGCAACTATCATGACTACCATGAATGATAAAGCGGCCAACATGAACAGGGCAAAGGTGGCTCTGCACTTTCGCCACCCAGTCTTCATCGGCGAGTTTTTCCACATCAGGTGTAGTGCATGGGAGCTGAGACCCGAATATATCTACGAGTATGCCTTTGATATCATTTATGTTGGGAGGATATTCAAAATACGCCTCAAGTTTCCAAGGTCTTTTAGGATGCGGCGCTTCATTTTTCGAGATATCCAAATCTGGCAACTTGGCAAGACCGACAGCCTGCGCTTGAAGAATTTCTTCAAACACATTGCTTAACATGACCTGATGGCCATCCTCAACTTCTATACTAAGTTTATATGTTGTACTCATTTATCATGTCTTGCTAAAAAAGTGAGATCATCGCAAGCGAGATATGAGTTCTGCCGTTGGATAAGAATCTGCTGGCAAGCCCAGTTTTAGCTGTTCTTTTTTAACCGCAGCCCGTGTTCCTGCACCCACGATACCATCGATTTTTCCCACATCATGACCGCGTTTTGCAAGTATCCTTTGCAACTTTTTGATCTGGGCAAAATTTAAATGTTTGACGGCTCCATTGCCTTTACGCACCGGCTTAGCACCAGCAAGACGTGTGGCAAAATACCCAGCTGTTGTGGAGTAAACCAAAGAATGGTTCCATTCCAGATAGACATTTTTGAAATTATCGTACGCTAAAAAAGCTGGACCGTTGCGCCCCATAGGTAAGAGCAAGGATGCGGCTAAACCATCTGAGCGCAAAGACTTTCCATTTGCATATTTTACCCCCCAACGAGACCATTGGGAACGAGAATGTGAGATCGTGATATCTGCTTGATCCCAAGGCATGGAACTTGGTACGCGCACTTCTTCCAGCCAGGGCTGACCTGCTTTCCAGCCAAGTGACTTTAAGTAATTTGCACTAGATGCCATGACATCTGGAACGCTTTTAATCAGATTGCGGCGACCATTGCCATCAAAATCAACAGCATATGTGACATAATGAGCTGGCAAGAATTGCATTTGCCCAAGCTCTCCGGCCCAAGGTCCACGCATCTCTCGAGGCGATAAATCTCCGCGCTCTATAATCTTCAAAGCAGCCATAAGTTCTTTTTGGAATAGCTCAGGACGCCGACAATCGTAAGCCAATGTTGCGAGGGATCTTATGGTATTCATATTGCCCATGAAGGCACCAAAATCTGTTTCCAGCCCCCAAAAGGCAACCAAAACTGGTCCTGGAACACCATATGTTCTCTCAACTTTTGCAAATAACCGGCTATGTTTGCGCAACATTTGACGCCCCTTGCTTAGCCTGTTATTTGGTACAATACGCCTTACGAACTCTAAAAAACTTTTTGAGAAAAAAGCTTGCCTGCGGTCGAGCTTAATGACTTTTGGATTAAATGTTATACCATCTAGCGCACGTTCAACGGTTGACCTGGATATACCTTGTCCAATTGCTCTTTGTTTAAAATCACCCAACCATGCCGGAAAACCCTTGCTAAGATTACATCGAGCAGCATAACTTTTAGAAGGTGCAATCAATGTTATTACAAAAAGACTTAATAGTACGGCAGATATAAACAGGCTGCTTTTTTTCATATTCAACTCCAAATCTTATATTCTAAGATGTCCTTGTGATTATTAAATTTTGGCCAGAAGATAACACTAATTTTATTATTATAAATACTTAATTTTCTCGTTGACTTATCTTGTTTTTCACTTCCTATTTTCGAATATTTTAAATATATCTCAAAAAATGCGAACGTTTTCATTTTATATCTTCATATGCCTTGTCTGCCTTGCTCCTTTACCATTTGGCGGCAACATTTTAATGGCATGGTATGGGAATGCCGCTCTAACAAGCTTGGCCCTTGGTTGGTTTACAGCAAGTGTGATTTGGAATTACGAACCCCTTGGTATTTCTTTTCAACGCATTCAGCTTGTTGTTATTTTGTTTTTGTGTGTTATTGCATGGATCATAATACAAATCCTTCCACTTGATATTTCGGCCCTAAGCCATCCTCTGTGGCAAATGAGTGCGCAAGCGTTACAAGAAGACATCCCAGGGCGCATATCTATTAATCCGGAACAAAGCGAAATTGGTTTAATACGTCTCCTTACTTATGCCGGTGTGTTTTGGTTGGCACTCCAATTTGGGCGGGACCCAGAAAAAGCAAAAATACTGCTTTATTCTATTGTTATCGCTATTACCGTTTATGCAAGCTATGGTCTCATACTCAAAATTTTAGAATCACATACCATTTTGTGGTTTGCCAAAGAACATTATAAGGATTCGCTGACCTCAACATTTATCAACCGTAATTCTGCTGCCACATATTTTGGTTTAGGTTGCACTGCTTTGCTCGCTCTCATGGTTTCACATCTGCGGCGAAATCTATTTCATGCCTCCCCGAAAAAAGTATTTTTATCACAACTTATACAAACGATTACAAGTATGCGTATGTTGATTTCAATATATGCTTTATTTGTCACATTTGCGGCTTTGGTGCTAACTGGCTCACGGGCCGGGCTTATTGTAACGATTATCGCAATGCTCTGTTTGTTATTGATATACATGCTAAAATCCAAACAAAAACATTGGGTCTATATCAGTGGTTTATGCCTCATGCTTGTCGCAATCAGTTTTATACTGGAGGCGAGTGGCGATTTTTTGGGGCAGCGCTTGCAAAATATGGAGGCCCTGGTTGAAACCAGCCGCATGAAAACATATGCGCTCACTCTAACAATGATCAATGACTTTCCCTTCACAGGAACAGGATTAGGGACATATGGCAATATTTTTCCAATGTACCGCGATAGCTCTATCCCTTCCTACGGGGTTTGGGACAAAGCACATAACACCTATCTTGAGTTGATATTAGAATTGGGAATCCCCGCAGCATTACTGCTATTTTGTGCCGTCTTTTTGTTAATCAAAATAACGCTTCGAGGTGTTTTTGAACGAAAAAAGAATAGCAACTACAGCGCCATTGCTTTTACTTGCTCGGTTTTAGTGGGATTACATTCTCTGGTTGACTTTAGTTTGCAAATTCAGGCGATTACCATAACCTATATGGTTTTACTGGGTATTGGGGTTAGTCAAAGCTGGGGAAGCCGTCGGCGAAATTTATAGCAAGGCAATAGGCTATTAGAGTAGTCCCTCAAATATGATCGCCAAACAAATCATATTCTGAAGACTCAGAGATTTTCACATCAACAATATCCCCTTTTTCGAAAGGCTTATCCGCATCAAAAAAAACGCACCCATCGATTTCAGGGGCATCGTATTTTGTGCGCCCAACAAATCCTGTATCGTCTTTATCATCAATAAGAACTGGCAGCGTTTTCCCGATCTGTTTTGAGAGCAACGATGCGCTGATATCTTGCTGAACTTCCATCAAACGCTCAAAACGTTCCTTCTTTATATCTTCAGGAACATGATCTTGCAGATCATTAGCCTTCGCTCCACGCACATTTTCATAAATAAAACACCCTGCCCTATTTATCTTCGCTTCTTTTAACCAGCTCAGCAATGTTTCGAAATCTTCGTCGGTTTCACCAGGAAAACCAACAATAAATGTAGAACGTATGGCAAGGTCAGGACAAATTTCACGCCAACGGTGAATGCTCTCAAGTGTTTGTTCTTGATGAGCAGGTCTGCGCATATTCTTTAGAACTTTCCGGCTTGCATGCTGAAAAGGAATATCAAGATAGGGAAGAATAGAGCCTTTCGCCATAAGTGGGATAATATCATCGACATGAGGGTAAGGATAAACATAGTGTAATCGCACCCATATGCCTAACTTGCCAAGGGCTTCAACCAATTCTTTAAAACGTGCTTTTTTGGACACTGCGAGATCAGATGCTGCTTCATGCATTAGATCTACCCCATATGCACTGGTATCTTGGCTGATAATGAGCAGCTCTTTTACGCCCGCAGCAGCAAGACGTTCAGCCTCTCGCAAAATATCTGCAAGGGGCCTGCTTTTTAAAGGGCCGCGCAGGCTTGGAATAATGCAAAAAGAACACTTGTGATTACACCCTTCCGAGATCTTCAAATATGCATAATGTCTTGGTGTGAGCTTTATGCCTTGTGGCGGCACGAGATCGAGAAAAGGATCGTGCAAGGGAGGCGCCGCTTTATGGATTTCAGAGATCACAGCTTCATATTGCTGCGGACCAGTCACAGCACGTACGTCTGGAAATCTGCTTCGAATGCTGCTTTCATCTTTACCAAGACAACCCGTTACAATCACTTGACCGTTTTCGGCCATTGCTTCACCAATCGCCTCAAGAGATTCGTCACGCGCACTATCTAGAAATCCGCATGTGTTAACGAGAACAACGTTCGCATCATCATAACTCGGTGAGATATTATATCCTTCAGCTCGCAACCGAGTGATAATTCGCTCACTGTCTACCAGAGCTTTTGGACATCCTAAGCTGACAATGCCAACTTTAGGAGCTTGAGGCATAGCAGAATGATCATGTTTTGTAGTCACAAATTCATATTACCTTTTTTTGAGATATCTAGAGCATATCACGTTTTGATGGGTCCACTTGATATGCTCTAAGTTTTGTGTGCTCGCCCTAGAAATTCAAAGAAATATCTCGGTGATTGGCGGCACATCCGGCAAGAGCAATAGCTTGATCGTCTGGTATTTTGGGTTGCATGCGTAGCCCAATATTATATCGAATGGTTGCTTCATATTCTTTAAGGTCTTGCAGTAAGCTTTCTGAAGCTGTTTTGCGCCAGGTGCGCTCTTTTTCAAATGCGCTAATAGCTTTGGCAAGTTCTGCACTTGCTTTATCGCGATCAGGCGTCCGCCCCCGCAATGATCTGCGAACTTTTGATAACGGTGATCGAATGGAACGATTTCCAGCAATACCGCGAACATCTTGAATGACCTTAGCAACAACTTCCACAGCTTCAGCAAAAGGTTTTGTCGCAACAACACTTTCTAAAGCCTTCAAATCTGTTTCAAGTGTTTCGAGTTTCTTGTCGTCTTCAATAATTTGGATAGTCTCACGAACGGGCTCATAGGCGTTGTCAACATTACGGCGATATTTCTGACGCGCGATTTTCTCTTTATTTAGGAGACTCACAAATTCTTTATTTTTTTCGCTCCAAATAGACGGGATAGAGGCCTTTAATTTTTCTTGCTCTGCTCTCAGCGCACCAATTTGTGCCTTCAATGAATTGATTGCATCTTGATCAGTATCATCTGCGCGTTGATTACGACCAAGAGTGATATTGAGGCCTTTAATACGCTCTTCAATATCTCGAATACTTTTTTCGATAGACCGAACTTCTGAATGCAATGGACGATACGCATCTGCGCGATTATCAATCTCAGCAGATGCTTTTTCAACATCACCTACTAATGCAAATGTACCGCCTGCTTTTGTAAAGCTCTCCTTCAAATCATTTTGTAAGCTCTGGGGAAGAATACTCAAATCAAGAGCGTTTACTCTTGAGATCGCTTGAGTGAAAGCAGACTGATTTTCACGATATGTTTGGAATAGTGATTTTTCAATGCAATGCTGCAATCTTGGATTGATTGGAGGTGGAGCTGTTTCTGATGTTAAGGACACCCGCTGTGGTAAGTAATTTACCAGTTGAGGATTAAAGGCGACAATAACAAGCGCGGTAAGTTGCAAGCCAATAAATGCAATTACACCTTTATACATCGAAACTGTTTTGACGATAGCTGGTGCGACACCACGCAGATAGAACAAAGCAAATCCGAAAGGAGGTGTCAGGAATGACGTTTGTATGTTCAGGCCAATCATCACACCAAGCCACACAGCTGTAACATTGGCTGATGGGTCCGCGAGTAAAATGGGAGCTACGATTGGAACAACGACAACAGCAATTTCAATAAAATCGAGAAAGAAGCCGAGAATAAAAATCACAAGCATAACGATAAAGAACTGTCCCCAGAAGCCACCGGGCAGTCCTGTAAGAAAATCTTTAACGAGTTCTTCCCCACCAAAAGCACGGAAGGCTGCCGTTAACATTGCTGCTCCAAGAAGAATAATGAAAACCAAGGACGTGGTTTTTGCGGTTTCAAGCATGACCATATTCAGAGTGTTCTCAACTTTAAATACGCGCCATCCACTCCAAAGTAGTGAAAACAAAAACGTGCCTACTGCAATCACAGCAACCACAAGCCAAAATTCATCGCTTGGTGTGCTAATGTTTCTGATGTTAATGGGGTTCGTTTGCACAACGACCAAAATCGCAAGAAGCGATAAGACAGCAAGACAAACTGGCCAATACGTTCGTTTGTTGCCTTCGCAAAGCCGATACCCTGCCATAATTAGTGCACCTGCTGCACCAATGGACCCAGCCTGATTAACCGTAGCAACACCCATAATAATAGAGCCCAACACAACAAATATGAGAGCGAGAGGCGGCACTAGGATCAAAAGAACCCTAAGTGCAAAGGCCCAATCATATTTGCCTTCATAAGGGACAGCGGGTGCAAGCTTAGGGCGAAAAAAAGCAAGTACCGCAATATATGTCACATATATCCCAACCAGAATAAGACCTGGAATAAGAGCACCCAGAAACATCTCCCCCGCACTTGTTGAAGAGACATCAAAAGCCGACGGCATAGATAGCTCGCCAGTGCTTTCTTTATAGAGGGCTTTGCGCGCACTGCTTGCTTGATCGGTAGCACTTGCCAACTGATCGGCAAGAATAATAAGGACAATTGAAGGGGGAATAATCTGGCCCAATGTTCCGGAAGCTGAGATTGTCCCAGTGGCAAGAGAGTGCGAATAATTGTTACGCAGCATAGCTGGCAAGGAAATCAATCCCATCGCCACAACAGTAGCGCCAACAATACCCGTTGTTGCAGCAAGCAATGCCCCAACGAGAACCACCGAAATGCCAAGCCCACCTGGCATAGGACCAAACAACTGCGCCATTGTCACCAACAAATCTTCTGCAATGCGTGAACGTTGCAACATAATGCCCATGAAAATGAACAATGGAATTGCTATGAGTGTATCGCGCTCAACTTCCCAATAAACTCCTCGAAAATTCGTAACACCGGCACTGAGCCATTGAACAGGACCACCATGTGTAAAATATGCATCTGGATTTCCTGTGAAAAGATACCCACAAAGGGCCGCTAACGCGACAGTAATGATTGCAGATCCTGGCAACGCAAAAGCAACAGGAAAACCTGACCCAAGCGCTGTTGCCATAATCACGACAAGTAATAAAAGGAAAAACAGTTCCATATCTCAACTCTATTGCATTTTATTTGCGAGGGTGTTTCGTACTTGGATAACACTCTCAAATTATTGTAAAAATTCCCTGCAATCAAACGAAGCCACTTCTTTAAGTAAAATATTTACTAATGTGCTCCCTCACCATGGCCCCCAGCTATTTCCCTTTTGTTGGGTTCGCCCCGGTAATCCGCTAAACTTTCTAAAAAATAACCTACGAATTGCAACAACATTGAAACCGCAAAAACAGCCAGAAAACCTGCCATCCAATATTTAACAAACATACCAAAGCCGGTTTGCGTGACTTCAAAGTTTAAAATTGGACTATTAATGATCGTTGCTTTGTTTGCCATGCCTAACACCAGTATAATCCAGCATAAACTCATGCCAAGCAAGACACAGCCAATTGCGTTTACCAACCCCTTGGTCTTTGCAGAGAACAAAGAATACAAGACATCAACACGCACATGACCATCTTCATAGAGGGTGTAAGCGCTCGCAAATAGGAACAGTGCCGCATACCAAAAGCGGACCAAATCCCCCATAAAAGCTTGCTCATAAGAAAAAATGAAACGCGTGATGACAATGAGAAGTTCTGCGGCAACCACAAGCAAAGCAAGCCAAATAAACCCTAAACCACGATGTATAAAGGCTATGATGAAACCCAATACAAAAATTGGAAGATGCAGATATAAGCTTCGATACTCAGGGCGATTGAGTTCTGAACTGATGTTTTGCCCAACAATGCTCTGCAAGAAGCCCTCAACCCTTAAGAAGGATACGAGCATATCAAAGAAACCGACAAGCAAGACACTCCAAAATGCAGCGCGAATGATATAATTTGTTATTTCGTATATGATAACACTATCTGGTCGCAAAGCCTTGTCTTTGGTGAGAAAAATATAAAGAACAACAAAATTCAAACCTAAAACGTACAGAAAAAATTGTAAAATAGAGAGATATAGGAATTTATTTGAAGGATCAAAGGCGGCAAGAGATCCAGGCCAACTATGCCAATTTGATAGATAATTATTTATCAGAAAAACGCTAACAAGAGCAATTGTAGCCCAAGCAAAAGAGCGGCCAATCAATACGGCGTAAGGTTGCGTCTCCAAATCTGAAGGCTGTGATACATCAGATACCATTTTTACGTCACCCTGATTACCTTGTAATCAGTCTAATATGTTATTTTTATTATTATTTCGTTCAAGCATTCGACACCCTAATTGATATGATAGTATAGCATCAGGGATTAAGCATAAGATGTTCATCTTATGCTTAATAATTTTCTGTCGTTGTATTGAAAAATACTAAAGTGTCGTTACAGCCCTAGTACACGGTTTCTTTGTGTAACGTATGCGGCATCAGATAACCCACTCCAGCGACCAACTTCATTGCGTACTTTTTCAAAGCTGGCATGCACTTTTTCAGCAAGCTTGCTGTGCTGACGTGTTTCTTCAAACACTTCCTGTGCCGCTTTACCAAAGCTATCGTAAATGTCGTCATTGAATTGCTTCAACTTAACGCCATGCTCCTTGATCAAACGGGTAAGGTAAACACCATTGTTTGCATTAGTTTCTGCAATCTGCCTTGAGTTTTCTTCATTACACGCTGCTTCAATGATGGCCTGCTCTGTTTTTGTAAGAGTGCCCCACCACTTTTTATTGACGCCAAGTGCCAACTGCGTGCCTGGCTCGTGCATACCAGGATAGTAGTAGAATTTAGCTGCTTCATAAAACTTCATGAAGAAATCATTGTATGGACCAACCCATTCTGTTGCATCAATTGCACCAGAAACAAGGTTTTCATAAATCTGACCACCTGGCAATGAAACAGGAGACGCGCCAAGTTTTGACAGCACATCACCACCAAGACCTGGAATACGCATTTTCAAGCCTTTGAAGTCATCAGCAGATTCAATCTCTTTGTTGAACCAACCACCCATCTGCACGCCTGTATTACCACAAGCAAAACATTTAAGGCCAAATCCATCAGCCAACTCATCATAAAGCTCCTGGCCACCAGCATACTTAATCCAAGCATCCATTTCTGTGTATGTGAAGCCAAAAGGCACGGCTGTAAAGTACGCCCAGCTTGGGTGTTTACCTTTCCAGTAGTAGTCAGCAGCAATGTAGGCTTGAGAGTTGCCAGAAGCCACTTCATCAAATGAATCAAACGCGCCAACTTTTTCACCAGCAGCGAAGTAGGTTACATTAATAGCACCATCTGTCAGCTCAGGGATGCGTTTGGCAAGACGTTGCGCGCTAATACCAAGCCCAGGAAAGTCTTTCGGCCACGTTGAAACGATGGCCATTTCTTTGGATTTTTTTGCAATGGCAGGTGTTGCAAGGGTTGTTGCAGCAACTGCTCCAGCAGCTGTCACGCCACCGGCTTTCTTTATAAAATCACGACGTTTCATTAATTTTCCTCCTTATTAAAGAAAACGTTTCGTATTATAGTTTTTTTGTAAAGGCGATCACACTCATGACTGAAACCATGCAGGCTATTTTTAATTTGCTAAAATTGCTTTACAAGAATTCAGCTATTTACGTTATGATGCTTAATGCAAAACTTTACAGTAAGGTATGTCAAAGTATACGATTAAGGCTCTATGAAGCAATTAAAAAATCTAATATTATTACTATCAAATACTTCTTAGTTTATAATTTCATAAAATTAGCATTGCGACCACTACAAATAAGAGGGTATATGATGTAAGGTTATACCTAGTTGTAATTGACATGTGCTAACTGATGCAATTGAAACAAAAAATTCTACTTCTTGCTATAATTCCCCTTGTGTTTAGCATTGCGGGCGTGACTTGGGTTGTAATACAGCAAGAACAAGAGCTATCTGAAAAGACCATAACGATTTTTGAAAAGAAGCTGTTAGACCAAAAAAAAGAAGAACTACGCAATTATATCAGCCTGGCAAAAACCTCTATTAGGCATATTTACCAAAACCCTGCCAAGAACACTTTGCAAGCGCAGCAAGAAGCCAGGGAAATCTTGAATGATCTTGATTTTGGTCCAAATGGCTATTTTTATGTCTATGATTATAAAGGCAATAATATTGTTCATCCCAAACAACCTGAACGTGTGGGAAGCAATTGGTGGAATTTAAAAGACCCCAGCGGGAACTTGGTTATCAGAAACCTTATTCGCAAAGCTCAAAATGGAGAAGGGTTTCACAGCTATCTTTGGGAAAAACCATCAATCAAAAAAATCACACAAAAGATAGGATATGCAGAAACACTAGATAAATGGCAATGGATGATTGGCACAGGTCTATACATAGATGATGTCAAAAAACAAATTGAATTCTACAAAGCAGAGGTCCGCAAAAGCGTCCAACAAACTTCTATAATCATTGTATTTATTGCATGCCTTGCCGTTTTTATTGTGTTCACAACAGGACTTATTCTCAATTTTAGTGAAAAACGCCTGGCCGATGCGAAACTAAAAGCTCTGACAAAGAGGGTCATTGATACTCAGGAGGAGGAGCGCAAGCGTGTCGCCCGTGAATTACACGATGGTATCAGTCAAATTCTTGTGTCCATTAAGTATGGTCTCGAAAAAACTTTACACTACACAAAAAAACCTGTTTTCCTACCTAAAAATCAAAAAGTTGAAAACATTGTCGAAAAGGCTTTATGTCAACTCATGTTTTCTATCAGTGAGATCAGAAGGATTTCACGTGATTTAAGACCTGGAATGTTAGACGACCTTGGTTTAACACCAGCTCTAGAAAGCTTATGCGCTCAATTTAATGAAAGAACAGGTGTTGAAGTTGATTTCAAATCCGTGCGTATCAGAAACCTTTTGCCAACAGATGCTAAAACAGCGCTATACAGAGTTGCTCAAGAAGCTCTGACAAATATAGAACGCCATGCAAATGCAACTAAAGTAAGGTTTCATTTATCGCTTAAACAGGACAATGTTTTATTAACAATAATTGACAATGGAACTGGTTTTGTAACCGCACATATCGTCAAATCAAAACAAGCTTGTGTCGGAATCGGGCTTCGGAACATGCAAGAACGAATAGAACATTTTAACGGAACTTTTGAAATTTCATCGTCACGTACTGGGACACGAATTTTAGCCCGCATCCCGACAAGGGCTATCACGCCTCGTGTCGATATACCTCAAAACATAGAGCAACTACATGCAGCAGAATAAAATAAGAATATTGATCGTAGATGATCACCCCCTTGTTACAGATGGTATTGAATTCTGTTTGCAAGATTATGAACACATTGAAGTTGTTGGCATTGGCCGAAATGGGCTGGAAGCACTTAGGATGGCGAAGAATCTTGAGCCGGACATTGTGCTTATGGACATCAACATGCCTGAACTTAATGGTCTTAGCGCGATAGAGCTATTCCAAGTAAAACTTCCTGAAATCAAGATTCTCATTTTAAGCATGCACGATAACAGGGATTATATCACAACCGCCCTTACATCAGGCGCACGCGGCTACATCCTTAAGGATATCCCAACAACTGAGATTGTAACGGCTATTGAAGCGATCTATGTTGGCGGAACCTACTTTAGCGCTGGTATTTCTGACGTGCTATTAAGTGTAGATGAAAGGTTGCAAAAAACAGAGGCACTCACCTCCAGAGAACAAACGGTTCTACTCGCTCTAGCTGGCGGGAAAAGCAATAAACAAGTCGCGCAAGAATTTGATATTTCCGTAAGAACAGTCGAAACACACCGTAAAAACATAAAACGGAAACTTAGAATCTCATCAACAGCGGGCTTAACACGTTATGCCATTCGCAATGGGTTACTACACTTACACTCAGCAGAAGAGTAAGAGAGCGTAGATCTATAGAACCCTCTGTAAAATTTATGTTCAGAGCAATTATTTTGTATCGAATTTATTTCAGAATCACATTCTGTGTTTGCATTCTTTTTGCTCACCCGTGCAGATAACAACCTTGCAAAGTTTCTTGGATAAATTATGCGTCTAAAGCAAATGCCGAAACTGACAAGTGCTGCTCTCATTAGGGATCTCGCCGCCAAAACAGTCAAAAAACAAAAACTTCTGAAAACTCAAACTATCAACCGCTTGAGGAAATGTGCAAACAAGCATTAACCACTTCACGCAAATCTGTCGTTCGTGGACGGCCTTCTCCCACGCCAGCTGTTATCGATAGTCAGAGCGTCAAAACGACGGAAAGTGGCGGAATTTCCGGCTATGATGCGGGCAAGAAGATCAAGGGACGCAAGCGACATATCATAACAGATACGCTTGGTTTGATGTTATTTGTGCTGGTTCATAGTGCAGATATGCAAGACCGTGATGGTGCACCAGAGCTGATA
>JBCCCO010000021.1:0-34939 GCA_039033475.1 Pseudomonadota bacterium
AAAAATTGTTTTGAAGGGAGTTGCGCACTATGCAATATCCTGCCAATCAAAATTCCATAATCTGTTTTCATATAATAAATAACATGAGAGCCAGATGGAAATTTGAAATAGCTCTTTGTAGAAATATCGGCTGGTAAGCCCATACCCGGAAAACTT
The DNA here is from genome assembly GCA_039033475.1 of Pseudomonadota bacterium. Taxonomy (GTDB): domain Bacteria; phylum Pseudomonadota; class Alphaproteobacteria; order Rhizobiales; family CBDHHC01; genus JBCCCO01. Next base: position 157 of record JBCCCO010000021.1, read on the forward strand.
GTGAGCAAGGAAAAACGTCCGCCAAGATCAAGCGTATAACTCTCGGCTTGTGTTTTACCGAAATCAGTATGTGATTTTTTATAGATGGACTTTAAATCTTTGGCCGCTTGTTTGGAAAGCTTGTAAGAAGCCATTTACTTTTGTTCTGCTTTGAGTTCGGCTTGCGCTTCTGAAATAATATCATTCACAGACTGATGGCTGACACCACTATTAAAACCATCATCAATGGCTTTCAAAAAACGCTTTTCTTTTTCAGCCTCTGGCAAGGCATTCCAACGGCGAATTTCATCGTCCGTTGCCACGGCAGAAGGCATAATATCGTCTATGGTCTCTTGTTTGCTCATATTTGTATTATAGCAGATCTTTGCTAAGAATTTCTAGATCTATCGTGATATGCTTTATCCGTTGATTTATATGCATTTTTTCCAAAAATCAACATTTCCGGCTCCGGGCTGTGTTTACAAAGACAGCTTGGAGAAACTTCGGCCCCCTATTATTTATTGGGGGGTGTAAGGCAGATACGGGGGCCATTATATCAAGTTTAATCCCATCCGTTTAAAGCCTCTTGTGAGTGTTGCGTGACTGACTTTTAGTCTTGAAGCGGCGGCGTGGATGGGGAGTTTTTCCTGCATCACATAGCGGTGGCCTTCGAGGATAGCTTCTTCATCCAGCCTGTAAGGGCGGCCAATATGTTTGCCTTTTTTGCGGGCGGCTTGCATGCCGTGGATGGTATTTTCAACGATGATTTCTCTTTGAAACTCTGCAAAAGCGCTGAACATATGATAGATAAATTTGCCGCCGGGCGTTGTTGTGTTGATCGCTTCGCAGATGGAACAGAAATGTATGTTATCCTGCTGAAAGCGAACCAGAAGGTCAGATAAATGCAGGACCGAGCGGCCCAGCCTGTCGAGCTTGAAGACAACAACTGTGTCTCCTGATTGAAGCTCTTTCATCATGTCATCAAGACCGGGGCGTTTTGCCAGTGCGCCGGAGAGCGCATGATCTTCAAAAATGAGATCGCATTTCACAGCATTCAGAGCTTCACGCTGCATCCTTAATTTCTGGTCATGGGTAGAGACCCGGGCATAGCCGATCTTGCGTCCCGTGGTGCGAATATCCGGCGGCCAGGCGCCCATCAGTCATGCACTCCGTTCTTCTGCAAAAGGGAACCCTTTTGAAAGTGTGTCAGAGCGCATCCAATTTTTTCGGATTGGACATAAGATCAACGGAAAACTGCGGGTCGTCAAGAGTCTTTTAAGCATTTTCGTATTCTTATTACAGCCTATCAAAACCCTTCCCTTATGTTCAAACAAAAAGTTGTTTTTTCTGTTATTTTTCTTGGACTTACATTGTCATATTATTTGAGCATTGCCGCAGGCGCGTAGATCACAACCGCCCACATCGAATTTGGACGCTCAACCTGAACCGGAGCAATCGCTTTGCTTGAAACCTGCTGCGCATTTTGTGCAATCGTGTTTGCTTGCGCTTTCAGGTTTGCCAAAATCCGGCTGACAGCCTCTTTCTGTTTTTGCTTTCTGATAGATAGCTTACTGCCATTGGGCTGGATCAACATAAATAGACCGCGACCATCAGATTTTTTGTATGACTTGTTTTTGGGTTTGAGATTTTTGCACGTAAAATCAGTAAGTTTCATTTTGGGGGTATCTCCTTTCTAATGTTGGTGTGCATACCCCCAGTGATACCCCCTTATGGTTCGGAAATAAGCGAACATCATCGGACCTTGACGGACTCCGAGTCGCGTTAAACCATTGAAATTAAGGGAGTTTGGGGGTTTTTAGAACATTTTGGGAAGAAAGAGTGGTGCCCAGGGGCGGAATCGAACCACCGACACGCGGATTTTCAGTCCAAATAATAAGTTATTTAAATCAACACCTTAAATGACATAACACCAAGAATATGGGTATAAAACATCAATAATATAGGTACGGTTTTGACATAAAAAAACTGCCCCTTTTATTTCAGCTTCAACATATTCCGCAACGCCAAACCAAACAAAAATATCAGGATTGCACTGAGAATATTTTGGATGATATTGGCAATTGAGACACTCCATGGAACTATGGGCAAGAAGTTAGATCCATCCTTTTCAAGACCATAAAGACAGCCAAAAGTTCTTCGCGCAGATTCTGACCGATCCCAATCAATAAAAACAAAACCATTTTTAACAGAGAGATAGAAGGCCTCTAGCAAGGCATTCGTTGTTCCATAAACTCTCGTTGCTGTTATATGACTTTTTTGGTCGCTCAACTTATTGAAAACAAGTGTCGTTTTAGAATATGTGCTCATATGCTCAAGAAGGGGAACGCATCTCCACTCGCCCTCATGATATGCCTTGGTGAAAACTTCTAAGATAGGTTTAGGATGTCCTGTTTTTCTTAGTATCTCAATATCTTTACTGATCCATGCATGTTGAGATAAATAGAAAAAACCGAAAAACAAAACCAGAGCTACCCAACTCACAAATGGCCGAATAACAGAACGCCCAAAATTCGAAAATATCCCATATAAAATGCTAAACCAGAATGTGAGCGTCCGAATCTTCGGAACGCCAACCCCCATGAGATCCATAAAGCGCTCACCACGCAACTCTTCAGCATGGAATGCAAGTTCGCCTCGATTGTAATGAGCTTGTATCGCCATTTTTTTAAGTTTGCGAAACTTAGTAGCGTAAGCAATGTCATTGTTATACAAAAAGGTGATAAACCTTTTGCCTCGCACTTTGACATTATCAAGGTTTGGAGGCTCATCATCCTTAAATTTGACATCCAGAAAATTTGGAACTTTATGGAATTTAGAACGAGATAGATTGAATGTCATATGGCTTTCCATCGCACTAAAATTGGCTTCTGATTTAAATTTCACGAGCGAGAAATTGGTATATTGATGAAAAGTGGCGCTATCGAAGCCGGCATTACCTGAAAACGTGGTGCTATAGAAGTGGGCATTACCTGAAAACGTGGTGCTATGGAAGTGGGCATCACCTGAAAACGTGGTGCTATAGAAGTTGGCATAACCTGAAAACATAGCGCTACGGAAGTCGGCATAACGTGAAAACGTGGCGCTACCGAAGTCGGTATAACGTGAAAACGTGGCGCTACTGAAGTTGGCAGAACTTGAAAACGTGGTACTATAGAAGATGGCAGAACTTGAAAACGTGGCGCTATGGAAGTCGGTATAACGTGAAAACGTGGTGCTACTGAAGTCGGTAGTACGTGAAAACGTGGCGCTATAGAAATTGGCATTACCTGAAAACGTGGTGCTATAGAAGTGGGCATTACCTGAAAACGTGGTGCTATGGAAGTGGGCATCACCTGAAAACGTGGCGCTATGGAAGTGGGCGTCGCCTGAAAACGTGGCGCTACGGAAGTTGACATTACCTGAAAACGTGGTGAAAAGGAAGTGGGCAGAACTTGAAAACGTGGTGCTATGGAAGTGGGCGTCACCTGAAAACGTGGCGCTACGGAAGTTGGCATCACCTGAAAACGTGGTGCTATGGAAGTGGGCGTCACCTGAAAACGTGGCGCTACGGAAGTTGGCATTACCTGAAAACGTGGCGCTACGGACGTTAGCGTCACCTGAAAACGTGGCGCTATGGAAGTTGGCAGCACTTGAAAACGTGGCGCTATGGAAGTGGGCGTCACCTGAAAACGTGGCGCTATGGAAGTTGGCATAACCGAAAAACATGACGCTATCGAAGGAGGCAGTACCTAGAAATTTATAGCCGTTAAAATTTATTGCATTGCCATAGAAATGAATTGATTTGACATCGCTATTTCTATCAGCTGCATTCTCTTCACCACCCTGCACTTCATTCTTCAGCCCGCTTTCAGGGGTTATGAAGTGCAGGGTGGTGAAATCGAGATTTGCCTTCTTAAACCATGCTTTGGTTTGCTCATTTTCACCAACATCTCTAAAATTTATTGAGCCATCATTCTTAACTTTCCATTCCCCTTTGTCTTGCAGCACTTTTTTCTGGGCGAGTAAGTTATCAGCCCAAGCATTCCAAACCTCTTTTGCCGCTTCATGGGCTTCATCTTCTGACTTGCCGTCATCAAGAGCTGCTTTTCGTGCAGCTTCGCATTTGTTGAAGTGGGCAATGGTTTCTTCTTGGTTCATGGGACGGGGCTCTCATGGTGTTTGGCTTTACAACCAGAGATAATGTGTTTGATCAGAAAAGAGAAGCAGGGTGTGGGTAGTGTGTGTAAAAGTGGGGAGATTTTTCCATATGTGTATGTTATGCAAATCCGAAGCAGCCTAATAAGAAGAAGTGGACATTGATTTTTGAGATCATAACGAGTGCTCGTGACCCGAGGCGGACGTTTGAGGTTTATTTCTATATTGATTTTTCATATAGTTTTTCTGATGAAAATAATAAATAAAAAGTTGAATGATGGCAATATTTTCTTCAGAAGCAGAAATGCAAAACTGGTTAAGTAATAAGCTTAGAGAAGTAAATGATTTCTATTCTTTAATCCTAAATAAAGAATATCTAAAAACATTTCGACCTAAATCCTATCAGGAAAGAAAATTTTTAGAGAGCTACAATATGTGCTCCAATTCTTTTTACCTTTTTGAAATTATCGCTGAAAACGAAAACATTTCTCTATCACCTAAAGAGGGGCTTAAACCAGATTTCCTATGCTACTGTCCAGAAACGCAGAGCATAGCTATTGTAGAATTAAAAAATTTGTCAGGGTCTACAAGACAAGCTGGGACTCAGATTAGCGCTTATACCAATGAAGTGCGTAGTTATCTCCCTTTCATTTCCGATGGCGATATAATTAACATTATAATTTCCACTTGTTGGCCTACTTTACTTTGTCATTACATATCTCATGAGGTTTTATGGATGCAAAGACATGTCATGTGTCTTGAGCCTGTAAAGGATGGAGAAAATATAGCTTTAAAGATAGTTGATATAAAAACCATATTATCTAACAATAGCGCTATCCAAATTGGAGAGAAGCATGTAGGTGGGTATCATATGTGCCTTTACCCTAAAGAACCCCATGATGACCCAGGTATATTACGAGAAAATATCACCCAAATGAAATCGGCTGTTTCGGCAATGGCCATTAAAGGAAATTCTCATAAGGGTCATGGCTTCGCGCTTCTATGGCAAAATTTGGCAGACCACACCTCAAGCCCTTATGTCATAACTATGGTGAGTTCAGCCCCGTTTCAAGGATTGGATAGGTTTTATCATGCCAGTCGAGAGGGTACTCATTTAGTGGATACTCAATATAAATTTATGAATTTGCTGGTTGAATATGACCCTGAAGGAGCAAGCCAATCGCTAGAAGAAATATATAATTACGGAGCTAATTTCCTCAAATCTATTTGTTCTCCTCAGCCTGAAAATTTTACGACATGGGATAACCTAAAATTAACAATGGGATATAGAATTGAAGCAATTTCATTTGTCGGTTGGGGCATTTTTGGTGAGTATTTTTACGATGTACTCCAGCAGAGATATAATTCTGGTTACAGCACTACACTCAATGATTGCCCGAGTGTTGGATATGAGGTTATTGGTAAATTAATTGACCCAAAATACTCTTATGTTGACCACGTATTTCTTAGAGAGTTAATTGAGCAGAAAAATGAATTCTTATAATGTCCGAAACTGGTACATTGCTTGATTCCAGGACAGTTGTATTTTAGTCTGCTTTTAAAGTAACTTTAGACATTCATGGTCACGTAAATTACCTTCCCAAACGTCCATTTTAGGGTCTCTCCCAAAACTACAAAGTCAAAGCCCAGAAATCTGGGCTTTATTCATGCTTGGAACTGTCCTTTTATGGGTGCACTCTATTCTGGACAGATTCGAGGGCAAATATGACAATTGGGGTTTATGTACGGGTTTCCACTGCCGGACAAAAGAAAGACAGCCAGAAGGCCGAAATTAGAAAATGGCTCAAAGCGCATGACCATGATCTGAAAAATGTGACATGGTTTGAAGACAAAGACAGCGGATCAAAAATCAACCGTGAAAATTTGAATGCATTAAACAAGGCTATTTTTGATGGTGACATCAAAACTGTCATTGTTTGGAAGCTTGACCGGATCGCCAGAACACAAAAAAACGGGATTAATACCCTTTGCAACTGGTGCGATGCCGGGGTACGGGTTGTCTCTGTTACTCAACAGATAGATTTGTCCGGCACTATGGGTCGTATTGTTGCTGGCGTCCTCTTCGGCATTGCTAAAATTGAACTTAGCAATATTAAAGAACGACAAGCTGCCGGCATTGCGGTTGCGAAAGAAAATGGTGTTTATAAAGGGCGTAAAACTGGAACTCTGAAAGCTAAACCAAAACGAGCAAAGGCGCTGAGGAATCAAGGTTTAAAAAATTCTGAGATAATGAAAATTCTTGGTATCAAATCAAGAACTACTCTCAATAAATATTTAACCAATTAGATACAGGAGCAAATGAGATATTTGCTGAATCTTATTCAGCTAATTCATGAAATCCAACATTTTTAAAAACATCTTTTTTTCTATTAAAAGTTTTTTCTGGTATAGCTAGCCACAACACATGCTTCGGTCTCGTCATGGCAACATAGCCAATCTTGACTAATTCATTATTCTCCCTACTACCTTCAAACCGCTTGATGACAGGTGTAATCTGCTTTTCATTTGCAAGGTATAATGTGGCATCTAGGCTTTCTCCTTTGACGCCATGAACAGTGTCAACACGAATAGTATCCAAACGTTTTTTTGAGAGCGATAAATGGCTAATGGGTATATCTTCAAGATTTTTCGCAGCAATTTTTTGCCCCAAGTTTTCAGGCTGGCTAATATGCGGTAAATAATCTAAATCAGAATAAAAAACTCGGAGATTATTTTTTAACTTTGGATGCCATTCGGTTTTAGCCTTTAATGTTGCAGACGGTAGACCATTATTTGAATCTCTGACAAATTGCCAAACATGCTTTCTCAGTGAATAATACAGCTCTTTTTGGTTTGGATCATTTTTGATTATAGTCCAGTCCTTATCTGTATCACACAGATGAAGAACCAACTTATCAACAATTTCGTACGCAGAACGTGGGTCTGCAAAATTATCTCGTTGTATAGTAGCTTTAATAAACTGGTGTGTTGAAGAATTATCTAAGTTAGTATTTTCTCCTCGTAGCTTTTTAACTTCATTATTTGCTCGTGCAACTGCAACACAGTTATCTTTTTCTAAGCCCCATTCAATGGTGCGTGATCGAAATAGCTCTAAAAGCTCATTTTCTTGTCCATCAGTATAGCTCATTATATACGCACCATGCCATGGTTCGTCACATTCACGGTCAGCTTCTATCGTTCCAAATGTTGATAATGGTTTGGCAACTTCTACAATTGCTTTATTTGACCGATGATTTTTGCTGAGTTTATGTTTATACACTTCCTCTTTCTGGCTATGGTCAATCAAGTATGATGTGTCTGCTTGCCCAAACTCAAATATTGATTGGTCTGGGTCGCCAATGAGAGATATTTGGCAACCCTCTTGTATAAATTTATCTAAAATTTTTTGTTGCCAGAGGTTGGTGTCTTGAGCTTCATCAACGATAACTTCACGAAAACGGTGGGCAAGTGCTTTACGAATTTTGGGGTATTTTTCTAAAATCTGAAATGCCCAATATCGTGCATGGTTGTGTGAGTAGAAACCTTGTGCTGCAAGATTATATAATGCAGTTTTAGCATATTCTGCATTGACTGGGGGTCTCTCTGTTTGATGAAGATCTTGGTATATATATGGCTTGCTATCTTGTGATAAACCAATACATAAATCGCTAACTTTAACCGGATGCTTGTTGGCTCCATTCTTTAGTGGAAACCAGACTTTGAAATCATTGTTTTCAAGAAACTTCTCACCACCATGGATTAGTGTTGGTTTACGTTGGCAGTTCATTACCAAGTGACCAAAGTTAGCAAGCAGGAATTGAGTTAAAAAGCCATCCAGTGTGCCAACAAAATGAGGGAGTTGTGGTAAGCCTGAATAGCCTAGCTTGATGAACTCTTTGGTAAAGCTATCAATGGCAACATTCGTGTGAGATAATAAAGCAATACCAGAACTTTTATGCTCCCAGGTAGATAGACGGTTAGCCATACGCAGTGCAGCAGTAAGAGTCTTTCCGCTTCCTGGACAGGAGATAACGGAGGATAAAGCTGGTAGTTCTTTAATCGCAAACTCTTGCTCTTGAGTAAGTATCAGCTCGCTTTGTGCGTTATTGTTGTTATCTGTGTTTGTCATGTCTCTTTTTCTGTTTTTATGACATGGCTAATTGCATCCACTATATATTGTGGTGGTGTAAACGGCTCCTTGTCTTCTATTTTTTGGGCAAGTTGTTGAGCAAATTCTCCTTTTGATTTACAGCTTTTTTCAAACGCTTTAAAAAATTGTACATTTTTCTCATAGTCATTTTCTGCCAGAGCACCCTTTAAGTCTTTAGTAACTTGTGGATGTAATTTGGCAAAGGCTTTGATAAGGGTAGGTATGTTGTTTGCTTCCAAACCAAGATCATATTCAAAGGTTTTGAGTGAATGAAAAACCTTTAATGTATCAGTTTGTTGTTTAGCTAAGGTCGTAGCGGTATCTGATAATATGCTAACGTCGCCTTTTTTGGGGTAAACTTCTTGGTTATCTACTTTGGGTGGGTCAGCATCGGTAATAATTGATACAGGGATTGCTATCCCGTTTTCTTGTAAAAGTGGGATAAACGCGTCAAAGTTTAGACCTTGCACATTTACGATAGAGACAGCTTTTTCTTTGAGGTCAATATTATGTAATGTAGCCATTGCAGGCACTAGGATTGCTTCAGCAATACCTTCCACAAAGATTATTCGTTTAGCAAAAAATAACTCGGCACGAGTGGCATCAAGATAGCGTTCTAATTTACGTTGAAGTTTGCCTTTGCCATCATTGGCAAATAAACTGCCAGCACCTACAGACTTTGCCATTTTGTTTTGATAGTGAACACTCACAATACTTTTTAACGGAGCTTGGCTAGCGATTATTGGTGAATGAGAAGTGACAATCACCTGGACAGGGTGCTTCTGATTATTTTTCTGACTGTTATCAGAAGTATTGTTAGCAGCTTTAGGCTCAGCACCAACTTCTTCACCAGGAGCGGCAGTATCTTCATTTTCCTCTGTCTGCTCCGTTAAATGCCTTAGCAATAGCGTTTGTAGTTGCGGGTGTAAATGTGCTTCAGGTTCTTCAATTAAAAGAGATCGATAGGCCGCTTGATTTTCCTGAGTAAGCTGGCTAAGTACAGCAGCGGTATAAATGATATTGTTATACCCAAGGCCATTTTGAGCTACATCCATACTATCAATTGATAAAGACAAGCGTCCCAGAATTTTTCGGAACTCTGGATTGGAAAATGAAAGAGCAACCTGTTGCCGCATATCTTCCCCGGTAATATCGGTCAATTTGGTATTTATTGCTCCAGTTGCAGACGAAACAACATTTTGTGTTCTGAGTTTCTCATCAGCCTCCTTGACCAGCTTCACTAGTTCATCTTGGTCTTGGTCAGTGGCTAAACCTCTTACCAATTGAGCGATTTGACTATTATATCCAGGTCGCAGACCTTCAGTTGGGTTTCTCAATGGTGGCAAATACACACTGATAAGTTCCTCAAGCAATTCTGAGGGGATGCGCTCGCCTTCGTGTTTTCCACACCAGCGTTGCGCTCTTAGTTTTCGTAAATATTTGCCTGGTCTAAAACGGACGTGAAAATGCGCTTGAAATCCATCACCTTTTGGCACCAGTGCTTCAATGAAGATTGCTTCTTCTTCAATAGAGAGGGCATCAAATACATAGCTGATTTCAATAGGATTATTTGTGTTTTGCTGGCATATATCAAATTCGCTGAGACCATATGCTTGTTGGTCTATCGTTGGCAGTAAAGCCCGTAAGGCATCGATGATAGTCGTCTTGCCGATATTATTCTCGCCAACGATAACATTAAGACCAGGGTTGAAATGTAATTCACATGAGCTAATAGATCTAAAATTTTTTATGTGTAATTCTGATAAATACATGTATAAAAGCACTTAATATTATGAAATTACTATCTATTGCATCAGTATTCAGAGAAATAAAAGAACTAAAACAATTATCATAATTAGAATGCTATTTTTCCAGTGGAAAAAATAGCATTAGAGCCCATTTCGGCTCTGTTACAAAAAGAATTGTATAAAGCAGAACTATCATGAATAATTTCCACTTCTCCAGAGAAGTGGAAATATTGGACTTCGTTCATTTTGATTTTCAGGGTGAAAAACACAAAAAATGTTTCAGTTTACTTTCCACTATTACCAATAGTGGGAATTGGTCAGACTTTATCTCAATAAAGCACAAGGGTCAGCTTTACAATTGTTCAACTTAGTAAATACTAAGGTGAATATCTCAATATCCATTTATATAATAATTAAGAAGAAATATATGAACCTATATGGAAAAAGCTCATTCAAACAGTTTAGAATATTGGCAGATACTATAAAAAAGAAAGAAAAGACCGTTCTATAATTTATTTACATAGTATGCTGTAAATAATACCAGGTTGTTTTTAATTCTCCCCGCTCCGGCATCCCTCATACAGCTTGATCCCACGTTTTAGTGCCTTGTTTTTCCTCACTTCAGAGATGACCAAATCGCCAGCAAAGTTGCGGGCGGCATCGCCATCTTTGGGCAGGGGTGTGGCGCGGTTGGCTTCTGCGATGAGGTCGGCAGGCAGTGGTGGGCAGCTGTTAACGGCTAGGGGTATGGTTTTGGAGGTGTCGGAACAAGCGGATATCATCAGCGCTCCAGCGAGCAGGAATAGAGTTCGAATGCGTTTGATCATGATGCTTTGCCTTATCTAGAATTTTGGTTACGGTTTCAATATCATACGCATCACTGAGGGCTTGTTCAGAATCTGCCTTGGCCAGGCGTTCCCAATTTTGGGCAGCTGTTTGTAAGTTTTCGGCGCGGGCTTTCCACAAGGCGCGTTCTTCTGCCCCAGAAGACAGCCCCCACCACGCACCACCAATACCGGTCAGCAAAGAGAGCAAGAGGCCTATGCCAACCAGGGCACCTGGCCCGAATAAAGTGCGCAAAAACGTTGCAATTAATCCAAACATGTTGTTTCCCTTTTTATCCAAACCAACGCCGCAAGCGGTGGTTTTTGATGGTTCGATATATTGTCCAGGCTCCAAACCCGATTAACGCGATAGAAACCAGAACCAATGAATAGGTTAACGCAAAACTGGCCAGTTTTGGTATAACATCAATCAGTTGTTCGGTTTTATCGGAGATCTTGACACTTAGGTCGAGCATGTTGTGTGTGCCTTCAAGAGTTATTGGCTCTGGTTGTTTAGAAACCACGGTGCCAATGCCGGCCCCTCCTGAGCCCACACCAAGGGCAACTTGGCCGACCCCAGAATTGACAATCGGGTTTTTGGTGAGCACATCTGAGATTGGAGTTTCATTGGTGGGGATTGGTTCAGCTGTTTCTAACGCAGCTTGTGTTTTGGGGCCAACAACACCGTCTGTTGTCAGGGCGTTGTGCCGCTGAAACAAAACAACCTGATCTTCAAGGCGCTCACCAAAGATACCATCCACATCGCATATATAGCCCAGTTCATTGAACCTTTCCTGTAATACTTTAACGCGCACCCCGCGAGATCCAAACCGCAAGGCTTGCAACCGCATGTCACGCCGCTCTGGGGTACTGGTACATTTGGGCAAATTGGATGCGCGGTAGTGTTGTTCTAAAATTGAGGCATAATACTCAATCTGACCGGTGCCATTGTAAAAGGCCGCAATGCCTCGAAAATCCCGGTCAACAAACACATCGATTTTGCCTTTTGATTTGATAAACCGCACAGCTGCAAAAAGTTGCTGCTTTTCACCGGTCTCAAAATCTGAGACCATATCAAACACGGTGTTATAACCGCACAAACGGTAATTGAACCCCATGATTTGCATGAGGCCAAAACTGGTCCCCATGTAGGTGGCATATTTGTTGACCTGACTGACGCGCTCAACAAAGCCCCACCTGCGATCACCGGCAAAGCCTGTGTGCTTGCGATATGAGCCAAAGCCTTTATATTGTGTTTTCTTAGACCAACGTTTTGTTACCAGATTTTTGCGCAAGGCAATATGGCGCTCTTTTGCGGACATGTACTGATAGATCTTATGTTTTTCAGGGAGGATAATCAAACGGCCCTTACTGTCAAATCCACCATTTGGGGCTTCTGTCTTGCGAATGGCATCAAGCAATGCAGGCTCAATATTAAGCAATGACGCAATATGAATAATATCATCATCTGTGAGCGTTAATGACATGGCTTATCTCCTATATTGCCGGTCGCTAACTTTATCGAGTTTGACTTCAATCCGGCTTAAGATGTCACGGACAGAGCGCAATTCGCTTTCAAGACGCGTTGTGCGATCTGGAAGTTTTGAGCGTTCTTGCATGCCTTTTTCAATTGCCTGCACACGGTGAGAAAGGTTTCCCATGTAAAAGGCAAAGCCAAGGGTTTGGATAATGAGAGTGGCAATCAAAGCAACTGGAACCTTACGGTCAAGATGCCAGTGCATATCCTCCTCCTGAGAATACTCAGGATGGATCAAATGTCGTTTCATGAATTGTCCTATGTGGGTTGATTATAGATTTTGCGCAAATGTGTTGGGTTTTGCAGTGTTCCAACGAACGAGATCATAAATCCGGCCATCAAAGGCGTTGTTAGAGGCCAGATCATGACCAAGAGCGATAGAGGCTGCCCCTGTTGGCAGCGCAGCTGGTGTGCCGGTTTGCAATTGTGCGCTGTCATAGTAAGATGTGGCGTTGCCAACATCATAAGAACAAACGTACCTAAAATCTTGGTTTGCCGTATAATCGCTCACCAGATCTGCGCGCTCTATGCCGCCAGCTGTGATCCGCGTTCGCAGTTTTCCAGCAACAGCGCCATTATAGATTTGGATATCTTCAGAAGCTGAGGCGCGCATTCTGATCATATGAAACGCATCAGCAGATGTTGTGGGATTTCGGATCTGCCCTTTCAAAAACCATGTGCCTGTATTGGAAATCGGATAGAGTTCTGGATTGACAAAGGTGATGTTATCAGCTGCTTGTATCACTGATGACCCAGAGGTTAATATAAAACTATCCGTCAAAGCTGGGTGCACCACAACTTGTCCAGCAACCACTCTCAGCCCTTCTCCGAAGACAGCAGAATTCGGACCAATGCCAAAGGTGCCAATGGAGTTTGCATTTGGTGTAAACAGACATTCAAATTTATAAATGGTTTTGCCATCTGCACTGGTAAAGCTGGTTTGGCGTATTTGTGTGACGCTGCCGGCATCTGTGGTATCTAAGGAAATGTTGCCAACGGGGCCAGTAAGATAACTCTCAACACCGTTACCGCTGTCTCGAAACACAATGCGCACTTCACCACTTGTACTCGATAGATAATAAATCTTGATCGCAAACGGTGTACCATTCAAGAATGAAGATGAGAACGCAAATCTGGCCCGATTCCAAATAGCACCATTGGAGACCACATCTGCCGCTTTGGCTGTAAATGCCCCCATGTCCACTGTCACGCCTGGATCTGATATGGTTGCGCCATCTACACTCCATTGGGTGGCATCATTGGAATAGTGCGAGATGTTTTCAAGGGCGGGCGATATATCAAGCCCAAGCTGGTTGATCGCAAGACTATTCACGGGGCTGAGTGTATAAAGGCCATCTATATCGGCAATATATTTTACTGAACTGCGCGTGTTTGCCAAAACAGCAGATAACTCATCCTCAGAATTGTTTAAGGCATAACGGTTGTTCCGAAAATCTGCAGCCATGATGGGGTCATCATACAGGCTCTGCCACCACTTGGCAGAGATAACCGTGCTATTTGCGAGATTTAAACCAAGACCAAGAAGCATTAGTATAGCGCCCAGATGTTATCAGCTGTTCCACCAACTCTCAAATGAGAGATCCGAATAGGATGGTATCCTGCATCTAGAGGATAATCATCACAAACATCACCATTGGCCATGGTGATATTGGCTGTTCCTCCAACACCCACTTTGAGGCCGCGCACCCCTTCTAATGCCGTGCTGTCACTTTTGGTGAGTTTTGTCGCCCCCATAGCAGATGATAATAAGTTGACTTTAAGTCCATCATAAGGATCTCCGCCCATAGTATTTCCTTTCGTTGTGTATTGGTTTAAGATTGTGGCACTTGGCATGTCATATAATGAATAGCCACGCGCACTTTGCCACCAGTAAAGTTGCCACCATTGGCTGTCAGACGAATGACCGTATCTGCGTAATAGGCCGTTGGACCAATCACGCCAGCATTTGAGCTGTTTATGGCAATGCCGAGTGAGCCGCCATAGCGGTTGACAACTGCGCCATCACCGCAATCATAAGAACTTGCCCCGGTAATCGCCTCAGTTGTCCGTGTTGATACGCAAAAGACAATGCCCCGATTGGGAATTTGTATTGTGGTTTCTGTAAAAGTACCAGTAACACTGACTTCTTCTTCCAAGATATCAAGATTGGTAAAAGCTTGATTGGGACTGAGTGCAAGTGCGCCCATCCAAGCGGTGCCATCCCAGATATACTGTTTGCCTTCATCTGCAACCCAGAGCCGCCATCCTTCTTGAGCGGTGTAAAACAACCACCCGCCATCTTGATAGGCTGCAATTTTGTTATCTTGCCCAGCCCAAGCCCCGGTCGCACTTGCTGCCACTATATAACGGTCTCCGGCCACAGGTGAGCCAGGCGGCGTGGTCAAGTCTTTGTCTTTTACGCTCAGTTGCACAACGGCATCCAAAATGCGAAGGGCTTCATTGTGCGTGACGTGTTTTTGCGCTTGCGCGGCCTCAAGATAAGGCATCGCCAAGTTATCAGAATTTGCCATTTTGTCTGTCTCTTTTATGGAATGATTGCAGAGCGGGCAATTCCCCGCCCATATACTGAAGATAATTGATAAATGTTGATATCAAACTGTGTTGGTATTGAAGAAAAATCTGTGGCTTGCTCAGATGCCGTATAGATCACGTTTGGTGTCTCACTGGTCAGAGTACGTATGACATTTCCTCCATCCAGAATATCGATTTCATAACGCTCGGACAATTCCCCAAGGGGGACTTCCACAACTTCCCAAGGATCACCATCAATGCGCGTCCGCCGGATCCAGGAGATATTTAAATTGCCACTGCCATCAAGCTGCCCTTTCACATGAACCGGGCTAAGTGGTACCAGCCCCCGCCCACTAAATGTGTGGGTTGCACTTGATATGGATTGATCATTGATGGCACGGTTCGCCGGCCCATAGCGCCAATTGTAATTCAGGCCAACTTCACTTGCACTCATATTTACTTGTGTGAGAGCTTTATCCAGCATAACAAAGCGTGCACCACTTGCCACAGGATCACGCATTTGATCTTCAGTTCCTTGTTGCCCGCGCAACAATACAGTCAATTCATAGACGTTGGCCGAGACCAGGGTTGCTGTCTGGAACTGAATCACTTCCCAGCCTCTATCTGCATTTTGTACAGCAGCCAAATTAGCACCTGCCAGAACTTGCACCTTGGTAAAACTCTCAAGTGTGCCATTATCCATTTGAACCCGCAGCGTATTTGTATAATCCCATCGCCCCGTTGGGCCAGATGCAAAGTCCATTTGCGTAATACCCGTGACAGCCCCTGCCGAGATCAGTCCCACCAAATTAAAATTACTGGCTTCTGGCGATCTGTAAAATGCCACCTGTCCCGGCCAAGGTGATTGGTAAGCTGCAAGCCAGCCGGCATGGGGCACTTCATTTCCGGAAAGCAATGGCAAATCCAGGAACAGGCCAATCGCTGCCCCAAACACAATGCCTTCATTGGGAGCCTCATTACGGTCTGGGGTTCGCACGATGCTGTAAATCTCTTGCTCAAAACTCAAGGCTTCAATATTGCGGGCTTGGCCACTATCACTGACATGGGTCAAACGCATGTCAAAATCGCGCGTTTCTGTAGAAAGCGTCATCACATCACCAGGCTCAAAAGCCAGTTTGCTGGGAGGGAGAGCAAATACGCCGCGCTCTCGTGCCGCCCAATTGTCTTGTAACAATCGATCAACGGTCATTTGTGCTAAGGCCTGACTCATCACAATGGGCAAGCCCGCCGTTGAAACCCGTTGCGATTGCACAACCGTTCGACGGGATTCAACCGCAGCTTGACTATAAGATCCGCTGGCATCAACATAGGTTAGCTTGGCAGATCTTGGCAGTTCGGTTTCTTGCTGACGTGTCAGTTGGTAAAGCTCACTTCCCACAGTACCTTCAACAAGGTCATCCGGTGTGAGGGTGAGTGATGATCCTTCACGTCCGCGCTGTACAAACTTTATTTTGCCGCCACTTTCAAAGCTATCCAGAAAGAAGGCCAGTTCTAAGGCCTGTAACGCATCCCGGGCAGATGTAATGCGATCAATCACATAGCCTGCCATAACACCTCCAACACCAAGTGTCTCAAAATCAGCAAAGCCATAATCTGTCAATAATTTTGCAAGCGTTTGGGCAATAGGGGCATCCGCAACTCGCCCTGTGAGCCAATGACCAAACTGCCAATTGTCACCATCTGACCAAACCGCCGTGTTAAAAGGAAACGCAGGATAAGGCCTGGCATCCCACGTATAAATGTAGATATTTTCAAGGTCGACCATGCGATCTGCATAAACAGATGATGTGGGATTGGACCCAGAGATGTAATCTGCATCACTTGGATCAAAAAACTTTAGCATTGCTTCAGTATAACGCCGCTGGATCAAATCATCGCGCACACCCCGTGAGAAGTATGGAAAAAACGACTCTGAACTTTTAGGATCATAAAACACGTTCGGCTGGTTTGAGCCTTTATCAACCGCAGGACATCCCAATTCTGTAAACCAGATGGGTTTGCTTTGTGGTACCCAAGATGTGGGTGTTCCAGATTCAATTCCGCCCGGTCGGTTGAAATGCTGATTTTGCCACCAGGATTTAATGTCTTTATAGCGAAACACCCAAGGCTTGCCCGAACCATCGGTAATGCTCGCGCGTACTTGATTGTCACGATCATCGGATGAGGCATAATACCAGTCATAGCCTTCGCCCCCTGCCACATTTGCTCGCAAATAGGCCTCGTCATAAGGTGATCTGTATCCGGCTTGATAATCAAGATGGCTTGCACCATCACGCCAATCTGTGAGTGGCCAATAATTATCAATGCCAATAGCGTCAATATTGACATCGGACCAAAGGTCATCCAAATGGAAATAGACATCATTTGTGCCATCTGTGGGTTGGTAACCAAAATACTCTGACCAATCTGCAGCATAGCTTAATTTTGTGGAGGCTCCCAATACCCCAGAGACATCGGCAGCAAGTGTTGCCAACGCACCCACAAATGGAAAACTGGATGCACTCTCTCGAACCGTTGTCAGCCCGCGCAATTCTGAGCCCAACAAAAAGACATCCACACCGCCAGCTGCTTTGCACAAGTGCGCATAATGCAAAATCATACGCCGGTAGCTCCACTCTGTGGCTCCAGTGTAAATCACACTTTCCCCAGAAACACTGTAATCTGAAACCGCTGCCGTTCCAACAAAAGAGGCAATTTGGGTGGCAGCTGCTGGCGTTTTATCTGGTGTCCCACTTTGCCCAGGGGCTGGAGAACATGTGATCCGGCCCCGCCAGGGATAAAGAGCTTGCGTGTTGGCTCCGGTATAAGGATCAGTAAGAATATTGCCCGCTGGCACATCCATTAGAATGAACGGATAGAACACCACCTTTTTGCCTCGGGCTTTGAGATCTTGAATGGCTGAGACAACCGAGGCATCATTTGGTGTTCCCCCAAAAGCAGGTCTACCATCAAACAAACTGACAACATCAGCACTTGCCCGTGTTAAGCCTGCCACCTGCCAGCTCTCTGGTGTGGTGACTTTATCGTTCACTTCAACTTTGGGTTTGAGTTCGCAAAGACCAGCTCTCAAATCGGTTCCAAACCAGCCCACAATGAGAGCAACCGTTTCCACATTTGGCAAAGCATCTTCAAGCTGATTCAGTGACACTTCCCAGTTTGATCCACCTTGTCTGGTTTGTACATTCTCTGGAGACGTTACACCGCCCCCTTCATCTCTTAAAATTTCAGAGGTCTCGTAGGCAAATTCACCAACAGAGGGAATCATGGTTACAGCTTTGACACTGGCTTCAAAATCATCAACAGCACGAAACACTTCAAAATTAAGTTGCGGAATGCGATTGCCAAAGCGGCCCAACGGCATACGCTCAAATACGATATAGGCTAACCCGCGATAGGCTGGGGCATTGCCAGAGCCTTCTTTGCTTTCAATCAGACTGTCTGGATTTTGGGTTTCCGTGCCTTTGTAGACCCGGTATGTGTACTCAGATAAATTCAGCTCTTTGCCATCAGCCCATATACGACCAACACGGGTGATTTCCCCTTCGCATAGGCCAAGAGCTATATTGGCATAATAGCGGTATTCGGTTGTGGTCACGGTTTCCCGGGCACTTCCGCCACCGGTTAAACTATCCAGGCTCTTACCTCCAGAACTGCCCGTGGTTTGGGTTGTGGTAATCACCTCTTCTTCTAGCCGGGTGGCCCAAATGATTTGACCTGCCAAGCGGGACCGACCATATAGCCTTGGAATATGAGCCCCTTCCGTAGATGCACTGACCTGAAGTTCAGACAGGCGCGGCCCTTCCTGAGTGCGTTGCTGCCCTTGTCCGGAAGACCCAAACAATGCAGAATCAATCAATTGCCCGGCTATGGAGCCGACCGCTTGGCCAATTGCAGCCCCGCCAATGGTTGCTCCCAAAACAGAAATCCCTGCAGGTAAAGCTGCGGCACCCGCAGCTCCGCCCACAGCTGTTAAAGCAAGTGTTGCCATTTCAGTTTATCACCCCTGGAAATTGGTATACCCCTGCAATGCGCCTTTGCCACCAATGGCTTAAGTGAACTTCAGCAACATTTGCTTTTTCTGTGGCATGTATCATGCGGTCTCTCTCTGTTAAAATCCCAGCATGTTTTGCCACGGTTGATTTGCGAAATCGAAAAATCACCACATCTCCTTGAGTGCGATCTTGAATGTTAATTGTGTTTAAATACCGGCCAGCTGCAAGCAATAACGTTTCTTCTTTCAGAGCCTCTGCCCAATCTTTAGAATAAGGGGGCGGTGTTTCAGGATCATGACGCATGAGTTTGGTATAGACACCTCTGACCAAACCAAGACAATCACAACCGATAGATTTTACGCTGGCCTGATGATGATAAGGCGTGCCAAGCCAAGATCTGGCTTCAAAGACAATATCGCTGCGTTTCACGCTATAAATCTCGTTGCGTAAAAGCTGTGCATTTGGGAATTCCCTCTTCATCATAAACAAGCTCTTGCGGGTATCCCTCGTGATCCATATACAATCGCTGCATTGCTTCAAGGATACTGCACGGCCTATTTTCACGGACGCAGTTCTTATGTGCGCAGTTATCGCACCATATATCCATAAATATAACGTCTTCGTCGTATCCAGGGCGATAAGGTTTTCCTGCCATTACTGGAAACTTTACAGGCATAAGAACATCAACCTTTCAAAACAAGCTCATTTCCGAAAAGACACGTTGAACGCATCATTCCTCAGATAAAGAAACTTCCGCCATCTAAATCGGTATCATCACTATTGGGGTATGATGTCACAAAATCATTGCCTGGCATATGCGGAAAACCCCGATAATTATTGACATTGTTAAATTTTGTTTGACACGTCGCAAACACTTTATCACACCCCGCTCGGATTTCGAAAGTATCATTCAGTTGTATCGGTTCTGACATGTTATGCCACAACTCAATTTCTGCATCTGCAACACCTACAGCAAATGTTGTGCTCAAACGCGTATGTAGTTTCACTTCCATAGACCGATTCGCATTATGTCCGGTTAACCAGGTGAGTGTGCCACGGGTAAAATAGTCATCGGCAAAGGTGTGCAATCCAGATCCTCGAAACTTATTGTTCAAATTAAGATTGGTCACGGTCCCACTGCTTTTCAATGCGGCTGATTCTAAATTAACACCGCATCTGCTATCACCAAGATCTGCGTCACATGTAAATTGATATACTCTGCCTTTGGGCTGTTGTAAATTATGAGCAAGCCCGCGCACCTCGGCTGTGAAAAGAACCTCACCTCGTTTGACTTCCCCTAATGAGCCTTTGCGCATGAGAATCCGTTGTGACACATCAGCCCAATTCACCCGGTATAATTCTATCGCCGCATTATCAAACACACCCGCCGCCAAATCATTTTCATTAAGGCGCGTCGAGTTCAATGCCCCTTGGACATCCAAATTGCTAACAGCTAAACCAATTTGGTCTTCTACATCTGAGGCTGTAAAGCCACTTGAAGCTTCAAACGTCGTATTGTCAAAAACAAGATCATTATCATGGTCGGTAAATCCATAGCTGGCATTATCAGTGCGTGTTAAACGCCAGCACCAGCACAGAGTTGTAGCTTTGGTGTCAAGATGTGCTTGTAGACCAATGGGAAGCGTTTTCAAATGCGGATCTCCACTATAGGAATGTCTGGGATATCTCCATGGATAAATCCTGAAGCATTGACGCGCAATTCATCTGTATCAAAACGCGCTGGTACATCAAATTCAAAGCCGGCTCTGACCTCATGGGTATTGGCTGGAATGCTGCCAGCTTCAAAGGTGACAACACCTGTGGTATAATTGAGGGTGTAATCATTGCCAGAACCTTCGGTTTGCAACACACTATTAACAGCAATTTTAACTGTTCCCGAAACCGGCTTTTGAATATGCCTTTGATAAGGGGCATATGTGGAGCCATATGTTTTTGTCAGCTGGAACGCTATGGTACTGCCATCTCCTGTGCCAATCAATTGATCCAGCATAGTCGTTGTCCCGTCAGGGCCAACAGATTTAAAGTCTGCTTTGTCCTTCCAGCGAAACCCGTGTAGGCGTCCGCGACGTTCTTCAAAGAAGTTAAGAATAGTGTGCAAGTCATCCAAAGACTTAAGGCCATACCCTGCATTATAAGCTCTTTTTGAATCCGCCCACCTTTGATTGCGTTCTTCATATCCAGATCCTAACACAACGATTTCTGTGCGCCGTTCGGGTCCCCCTGTGGCACCAAAACTGATATCTGTTGGAAACCGCACTTCATGAAATGCCATTTACAGGTTCCGCCTTCCTCGAGTAACCGCCCGGCTCAACATCGCTGAGATTTGGCTTTCTGATTGCACAATAGAATTTTTATCGGTGGGTCCGTTAAAGTTCATAATAATGGTATGCCCACCGCCGCGCACACCAAGATTACCACTTTTATCTCTGGCAAGAGGAAGAATAGCTTCAGGTCCATCTTCCCCCATCAGTCCGGTTTGGCCACCGCGCATCGGAAACAATGTAGGATTGTGAACAATGCCGCCCTTGGCAAAAGCTTTCACAGCACCTTTATTAAAGGCAGCCCCCTTGGCAAAACCGATCCCAGAAAACAATGAATTCAACAATCCGCCATTTTGATTGGCACCATTCGAAAAAGGCCCCGAACCAGTGAAGACAGATTGTAAGGCTGCGCGCGCAATAACCTTGCCCAGATCACGGATCACATCCGTTGCTTTGCCACCTTCTAAAATAACATCCGATAGGGCATCAGACAACGTTTCTGCAAAAAATTTTGCTTGTTCATTGGATGTCTCAATGGCTTTGACTGTGGCGTCCCAGCTTTTTTCAGCAACTTTGCTCACGCTTTTTTGCGTCTCAGAAAGCTTGATGTAGTCTTCTATCAATTTAGCAATGGCCTGGCCACGCTCTGAGGTGGCTTCCACCCCTGCTTTTCCTAGAAACTTTTCGGTCAATATTTGTTCTTCAGAGAGTGTTTTGAGACGTTTCTTTTCATTAATCTCTTTGACAACCGCTTCAAACCGTTCTTTGGCCATTTGGCCTTGAGCCACTTGTGCACTTTCTGAGGCGTTTTGTGCGTCTTGTTCAAGCTGTATCACCTGACCTAAAATGGTCAGTCTTTGTTGATAAAGCCGGTTGATGGCATCTTGATTTTGCGTGGCTTCAAACTGAGAAATATTTTTCGCCAATATATTCAAATCAGAGTTTTGTGAGGGAATCGCATTTTTGCGTAATTGAGAGATCCTGGCATCAAGTTGTCTCAAAGCGGTGCGCGGGTTATCTGCAAGGCTATTACTTTCAACCAGACTATTCCCAATTGCTTGCAAAATGGATTTGAGCCGGGTGCCTTCCGCGATCATTTGCCCCCACCGCTCCAAGGTGCGTCCACCGGCCTCAACAACGGTATCAAAAGCGCCAGCCAAACTGTCAGCCGCTGCAACTCCAGCTCCTGACATTTGACGGGCCACCCCATCTAAAATCACCTTTTGAGCTTTTGCGGTTTGCCCTGTATTATGAAGACTTTTGATCAAGTCTTGCTGCGCAATGCTAAAGTTCACACCAATCCGGCGTAGAGACGTGAGACCGGTCATTGGGTCTTCAAGGGCTTTGGCCAATTGGATTGTGCTGGTTTTAAGATTGCCAAATCCACTGGCCGCCAGATCTTGTGCCAGATTTAAAGTGCGATTGAATGTTGTCCCAGAAATTGTCCGGAATGTTAATAGGGCATTGGCTGCTTCACGCACACCTTGTGTGCTGGCCAGTGTTGCAAGGCCAATGTTCTGTGAGAGCTGCTCAATATCATGAGCTGTTTTTCCAGCTGCAAACCCTGTGGCCCGCAACAAACCTTCTGTTGTTTTTTGCCGCACTTCAAAGGCCGCAAACTCTCGAACCAATTTGGACATCCCAAAGGTTAGCGCAGAAACTGCAACTGTAAACCCAGCCAGTGCCAAACCTGACCCGCGAACCAAAGAAGAAAGCGAAGAAAATCGCGAGGCAATCCCACCCAAAGGCCCGTGCAACACCGCAATGCTTTGAGCGGTGCGTTGGAACGAGCCTGCAACATCCTTGTTTTGCCTAACGATACGTTTTGTCGTTTGCTTGTTCTGACGCACAAAATGATTCATTTGTTTTTGCGCTTGAGCCGTATTGGCCTCAATTCTAAGAACAAGCGTTTCGAGATCAGTTGCGGGCATTGTGCTCTATCATCAAGTGTTGCAAATTCTGTATGCTTTCAGTGTTTAACTTGGTTTGTTTGCCGTCCGTGTCATGCATATCATTCAGAAATTGTACGGCAGATAAAAATTCTGTCAAAGAGCTATTCCAAAAGGTACTTGGGGTCCAGTGGAGTTGGGTAAAAGCAAACCCTAACCATTCGCGCCATGGAATGGTAAAGGTACGCTTTAATTCACAATCGAGTGATTGTTTTGATGTTCCGGAGGACCAAATGTCTTTTTTTCAGGTGCATCACCTTGCTGTTCTGCAACCCCATGATACAAACACCTCAAGACAGCTTCACCAACAGTCATCAAATGGCAATAGCGCAAGACATGATCGAGCACTTCGGGGTTATGAGAGATGCATAAAAACTTTGCGCACCAAAAGGTGTGGCGCAGATCAAATAAGTCTTGATTATGAATTGTGCTATCGTGATCTTGTGCGTCTTGGTCAGATATGCGTTTGAGAACAACATCATATCCCGGGAACACACGATCTCTGATCTCATTTAGATCATAGACCTTCAAGTAATTCATCAAGGATGCCAATCTGTCCATACGCGCACACAAAACAAATTTTACACCATCAATAAAAAAGGGCACTTCCCCACGCTCAGAATTATGCGCAAATTCTGTCAGTGCATTTTGTGTCTTTTCTGTCATAGCAATACCTCTGCAATTTCATATGAAAAGCGATCTCCCAAAGGGCGTTTCGCTGTGATTTCGTAAAGGCTGCCACACTCGGTTGCAAATCGAGTGCGGACAGACAAGTCATGTTTGGCTTCAAGTCGAACCAGTGTGCCATCACGTATCGATTTGACATTACCCTGAACAGGGTCATCCGCCCCTTCAGGAATGAGGTGTTGTGTGCTCCAGCCCATCATATTACCTTTATGCTGCCGACCATGTGATTTCGCCTGCAGAAACAAAAGACGCTGAAAACGTAATCACGTCTTGATGTTCGCCGGAGTATTCCAAACTGGTAATGATAAATGGGCCTTCGTAGGTGCCAAAATCAGGAACCACAATTTGGTAATTGGTTTTCAATTGCTGAGGGATTACTTTGCTGCGTAATGTTTCATCGGAGGTTGCATCTTTAAAAACGCCATCTCCAGAAAATTCAATGGATTTATAGCCAGCCCCTTCGAGCATTTCTTGCCATTGATTGGCACTTTCTGAATCAGAGATATCAGCTGGCTCTCCGGCATTGATGGTAAAGCTCTTGGTTTGCATCCCAGCAATGGTTGTAAAGTTTTCCGTGGGGGATCCTCCATCGCCGATCCTTAAAACCAAATTACGTCCTAACTGCGCAGCCATAATTTCTTCTCCTATTCTGCTTCATATGATAATACCCGAAACCTCATAATACCTTGATGGGTAATGCCATCAGGATCGCGGCGTAAATTGGTACCGTCCCACCAACATAAAGCGGTTGGACGATTTGCAACGGTAAGATTGACATTGTGCAAAGCCTCTTTAACCTGACCCATAAGATCTTTGATTTCTCTTTTGCCATAGGCTTGTGAAAAGACCGCAATTTGTATCACTTCATCTGTGCCACTAAAGCCATCCACATCTGCTGGCGCTGACGTGCTGCCATCAATACGCACAAACGGAAACGCAACATCGTCTTTGACGTAATCGTAAATGCGGCCACCAGCCAGAGCTGGGTTTAAGTTTGCTAAAACAGAATAGACGGCTCCTTGCACATCTAAAGACCCATCACCTGCCACGGCTTGAGCTCCCTTTTCTCGCGATCTCAGCTTTGACCATTTTGCTAAAGCCCCTGGCGATGCGCGATTTTATGCGCCGTTTTAACAAACGGTATGGGCCAAAGATATGGGGGGATGCGGCTCTGTTGTGTGTGCCAAACTCAACAATCGGCCACCAATGATATGCAAACAATCCCCAAGCTCTGACCTCTTGAAACGTTTTGGTCACAAGACCTTTTGAATTTTTCAGATGAAATTCAGTGACGGGTTTAACATTCAGAGAATTCCGGTAATCTCCTGTATCTACAGGCGCAAAACTCTTCACAGCACTTTCAATCTCAAGTGCACCGGTTCGTAAATCCTTATCAAGCTGTTGACGTAAACCAGGCACGATTTTTTCCAATTTTCGGATAAGTCGGTCTTTATGCCTGATTTCAATTTTGACTTTTGCCACCATTAATCCAAAGCAACCCCATATTCGACAATCACATCCATAAATTGTTCACGTGGAGATGGCTTTTTAATATTGCGAATATTATAGCGCTCTCCTTCCCAATCAATCGCCATTGTTCCAGATAAATCTGATCGGCGGTGTATCACAAAAATATACTGCCGGGTCTCACGTACGGCCCCACGGTCTTCACTCTCACTTCCCCGTATTGCGCGAACATGCGCATAAACTTTTGCAAATTCTGACCAAACCACGGTTTCACCGCCAAAACCATCAGGTGTTGAGGTTTGTTGCATGATACTGACAATCTGATCCAAATCACCTATACAGACTTTCATATCAAAAGCTCGCAAACGTATAAGGGCCAATCAGAGCCTCAACAGCCATAGGAGCAGCCTTCAAGGTTTTCTCATTGACAGCTTCCCGGTTTAAGTAAAAATGACCAATAAGTAAAAGTAGGGCTTGTTTGATCGGGGCCGGCACATCTGCTGCAACACCAAAGCCTGATGTAAAAGCAATCCTAACGGCATAAGGTTCATCACGCGTTGTTGGCCAAGTGATGTCATAAGCAGAATAAATTTTACCCACCAAATCAGATGTATCGACAACATACTGTGATGGACTTAGTGTCTGCTCAATCCCATTATCATCAATATATGTGACCGATACCACAGAGCGCAAAGGAGGCAAAGGGATCTTGATCACCTGATGATAGGGAAAACAATGGATCCTGTATTCCCAACTTTGTGTTATCAAACTCCGCCCCAAGATCCCATGCCGTCCATCCAGATAACTGACAGCAGCTGTAATCAAAGATGTAATCAGAGTATCTTCATCAGAATGCAAAACACGCAAATGGGCCTTGGCTTCTGACAAAGATATCGGCGTTGTCGCAGGTGCGCTTGTTTGTGACAAATACATGAAACGTTATCTTATTAAGCAACAATCTCTGCAACACTGCTGGCGTTATAATCTGAGGCAATGCCATACCTGGCATCAAAGCCCAATAACAAAGCGCAGGTGTCACTGGTTTCTGTGCCCACATCCATTGTAAGTTGGATGTAATCAAAGCCATTGGCAAT
The DNA here is from genome assembly GCA_039033475.1 of Pseudomonadota bacterium. GTDB lineage: Bacteria > Pseudomonadota > Alphaproteobacteria > Rhizobiales > CBDHHC01 > JBCCCO01. Next base: position 26,574 of record JBCCCO010000021.1, read on the forward strand.
ATCCAATTCATCTGATCGGCAGTTGATAATGGCTTGCTTGTCACTGTCATTATCACCGGTTTGGGTCAGCTGTGTGATGGCTTTATTGGTGATATCTTTGGCTCCGGTCCCAGATGAATCTGTGGCCTGGCGCAATCTAACATCAAGTGTCCCATTTGTGCCAATCACGCCTGTTAGAATAATGGCTTTGAAGTTTGCAAAATCCTTTGCAGAAATCCAAGATGTGACATAGGTGCCGGCCAAATTTGCATCTGGATCAATGGCATCCAAAAGCGCAACCCGGTTCGATGGAAGTAAATTTGCATTTGACATTGAAACGTCCTTCTCAAAAGAAAAAAGCCCAGACTGTGCTGGGCAAAATTAAGCTCAATATTGTGTTTAAACTGGGGTGTGCTTAGGTCCGTGCATCAAGCACAATGAAGTGGCTTAATGTTTCTGACCCATTGTTTGGTGATACAGGGGCTGACAAATGCGGTTGCCCTCCAAAGCGTACCGTCCAGCGAAATGCTTGCTGGCCATAGTCAAAATAAAGGTGTATCGATGTGGCAAACTTCACACCGCCGGTTTTTCTCAAACCGTAATACCCTTTCGGGTCAATCAGTTGAAGATCACCTCTATCCCCTAGTGTTTTGGCGTGTTGGGTAAACTTCAAGGGACGGCCTAACAAAAACCCGCCAGGTGAGGACCGAAAGCCTTCAGAAGGAGGCGTCCAAATCAAATTATCTCCAATTTTGAGATGCATCAATTGTGGTAACACATTAATATTGGCCATCCACATGCAACGGGCTTGAGATTCTGGTAACAGGCGGGCGTACATATTGGCAATGTTTTCAGAAACAATGGTATCGGCCGTTTGCCCCGTTTCTTTCGGAACACTCACAAGCGCAGGGGATTCAAAATACCCTAAAGGCTGGCCAACCCCGTTGCCATAGATAATCGCATCATCTAATGTCCAGTTAATGGCGCGGGCCGCATCTTCGGTCAGCAAACTGTTCAAGCGTGGCGCATCTTCCAACAACTCATCTGTTGCAAGCACAAATGCATAAAGTTCATCAAGAATGATACTGCGCGGTTTGACGCTTTTTCGTGTTGGTGTCATTTGACCACCTTCACTGCGCCAATAGGCTTTCACACCAGAGCTGCCCCATGGTGTGGACTCATCCACATTATCATTCACTTGATTTTTAGAAGTTGGCTTGGCATCAATCATATTGATCAAACCATCTTGTTCAAATACCAGCTTCCAGATCTGATCACGAAACTCAGGTGGTACCAAATAGCCATCATCAGATGCGGTTTCCCGATGAAAGTTTGTGGGAGCGGCATACATTCCAGCAAGGCGCTGATCCAGTTGACTGTTCGGTGTTTGTGGATTGGCTCTCAGAACGGCACTGGCAAACTCTGCAATGGACTGGAAACCACACGCCGGATCCAATTGCGATCTGTCTTGCCTCACATGAATTTCTGAAGCGCTCATCGGAAGACCTGGAAGAGATTGCCCTGTGATAGAATGTGTTTCAACCGCTTGCATGTTGGCACGGCGCTCTGCCATGTGTTGCGCATCTGAAATTTTGCTGCTTAAATCCGCAAGTTGGGTTTCGATTTCAACAAAACGCGCATCTTCCTCAGCCGAAAGCTTGCGGTTTTCGCGCTCTGCCACATCAAGAAGGCCACTGCCTTCCACTTTCAACGCATCACGTTCTGCAACCAATTCTCTTAAGTTCATGGTATTCCTCTTATGATATCCCAGTCTGTTTTGGCAAGCATGAACACTCCCCCAGACTGGTTGTATCAGGAGGTCATGCCGTTTTAGAATGTGCTTTAAGGTATTCAGGCGAGTGCGAGACGCCTGCGCCGCATGTTGTTTTCGTTTTGCATCTCTTCAAGAGAAGACTTCAGATCAAATAGAACTTGATCAAGTGTGGCGATGCGGTCAACCATACCATGGGCTTTGGCATAGTCCGCTTGGTGCATGCGACCATTGCCAAAGGTCTGCCTGACCTCAAGTTCTGAAACACCGCGCCCTCTTGCAACATCTCTGACGAAATGGGCCGCATAGGTATCAACAGTGGCTTGCATGTGTGAGCGCGCCCCATCACTCAAGGCAAATTGGCTGCTGCCTTCTATCTTTTCTGCGCTCGAAGAAATATATGTGGGTTTGACACCTTCATGTTCTAAAGCCTGGCTGATATCTTCATGATAAGTATAAACCCCGACAGAGCCAATCATTGCAGATGGGGTCATGACAATTTCTGATGCGGCGCAGGCAATCCAATAAGCTGCACTGGCGCAAAAGTGATTGGCAACCGCAACCACATGCTTTTGTTCACTGGCTGCAGAAATGATTTCAAAAAGCTCTGGCACACCGCCCACAGCACCGCCGGGGCTGTCAATATCAAGAACAATTGCAGAAATGTCAGTATCACTGACCAGCGCAGAAAACTGCTTCTCTAAGCGTTCTGCCGATTGACCGCCGCTCGGGCCAAGGGAGCTATCTTTGACATCATGGGCCCTAGGCAAAATAACACTGGAAATCGGAAGCACTGCAATTGCTTGCCTGCGTTCAACCTGAACCGGCTCTTTTGTCAATTCGGCTCTATGCTGCACTGTATCATCTTCAATAGCATGAGAGGGAGACGGATTTTCCGCTTGAGACACCAGAAAGTCAATAATGGCTTTACCCTTCTCAGGGTGAATGGCCCATGGGGTTCCTGCAACAGCATGTAAAATACGGTGGTATCTCATAAGGCCTGTCCTCGTTTTTTATATTCAAGGGCTTGAACAATTTTGGGGGTCAGTTGCGCAGCAACCTCTTGTGAAGACATCATTTGTCCAATAGGGGTCATATTAAGGGGCTGCAAATAGGTATCACCATCTGTAATCGGATCCATGTTTTCGAGTTTACGAATATCATTGACGCTCAACCATCCCCAGTTTCGAGCCATGGCATAAGCCTCATAACGTGTTTTTAAATCGCCTCGCAACAACCCGGCTACATTATATTCTGCAAAATACTCCCGCCTTAAGATAAGTTGGCGTTTGATGGCTTTTTCCCAGCCTACCAACAAAGGCAACAACGTATCAATCACAAAACTCAAAGACTGCTCTTCGATATTGCTAAACGTGGCTCGGTCTAAATTCATTACCTTATGTGGAGGCATCCGAAACAACCGCAAAATTTGCAAGGACACTTCTTTTGTGGTTTCGATAAATTGTGCTTTGTCATTTGGCACATTGATCGCTTGATACTCACCGCCGGAATCAAGCACAGCAATCTTATGGCGGTTTGGCCCGGTAAATTGCCCCTGCCAACGGCTGCGATATTCATGAGCCTGTTCAGTATTCTGGAAAGATTTTTGCAATCGCACAATACCACCTGGTGTGGCATCATTATCAAAAAACCTGCGGGAATAATCTTCAAGGGCTAACGCTCTGGCAAACACGCGGTAACCATCCGTCAGCAGAGAGCGGCCCATAAGATTATCGGATGTTGTTGGACTGCCCCGCAAATGGAACATATTTTCTGGTAAAATTCGGCGCCGGGTCCCATGATCTTCCAAAACCTCATAAAGATAGTTTTGCCTATTGCCAGATTTTTGTCCCTTGATCACATCAACATTTGCAGGATCCAACCGGTACATCCGGTCCACGGCACCTCTTGGCCCTGGAAAAATCTCGGCAAAGGCATTACGGTGCAAGGCCAAATCCCACGTCATTTGTGTACGAAACTCACAGGCATCTTGATCTGGGTTAGGCTCATGTTGCAACAAATCTGCAATGGGGTGATCATCAACACGGGATTTTGAGCCATCCGGACGGCGCTGATACATAATCAATGGCAAAGAGCCGATGGTTTCGGATAACACTTTCAAACACGCATACACTTCTGGCAATTGCTGTACCGTCTCGGAAGTCACATTCACTGATGTATTAATCACCAATGGTCCGGAAGGGGAATGCCAATACCGGTCATCATTGATATCGCGATTGGGTGTACCTGCAATTGCTTTTAGGCGTTGCCAAAAACTCATAAAGAAACCATTCCATAGTCTGCTGGAAAAAAGTCTTCGGTACCATCGCCTTGGGTGGCAAGACCAAGGGCCATGATCGCAGCAACAATTCCATCTATCCGTTCCGTGGCTTTATCTTTGGCTGGGCGCTCATTGCCATTGGGATCTGTCTTCACCGCAATATTTGATGCCATCCAACGCAACACCGGATGATTGCCGTGCTCAAACTCACCTTTAATCACAAGACGCTTAAACTCTTTGGTGGGTGCTGCAAAATTATGGATAGTTTGGGAAAACTTGATCATGGGCCGACCAGCCCCAAGCAAATTGTTGACCAGCTGTGTTGCCCGCCATGGGTCATAGGCAATCGATTGCACATCGAAAATTTCTGCATCTTCATTAATAGCAGCTTCGATAAAATCATAATCAATCACATCGCCTTCGGTCGCTTCCATCGCTCCCCACGCCAACCATTTGTCATAGGGCACGCGATCTTTGCGGACACGAAGATATACATTGTCATTGGGGATCCAAAATCTTGGCACAATGACCCACTTGTTATCACCCCCTGCAGGTGGGAATACCCAGACCACGGCAGTAATGTCTTCTGTTGAAGACAAATCCACACCGCCAAAACACGGACGGCCTCTCATTTCGTCGCGCAGTTCACTCCAAAGCTCTGTGTCATTCTTATTCCGACTGCAGGCCATCCACTTGTCCATCACCAGCCAGCGCACATCTTGCTCTGTCCAAAGGTTTAAGTGATAGCGTTTAAACTCATTTTCTTCTGTAGGATCTTCTTTGGCGATACGATACTTACGCTCCAGATAATCCATATTGACACTCACATTCAAATTGGGGTTGGCCTTGATCCAAACATTCGGGTCTTGCCAGTCATCTTCAAAGTCGGCACCATATCTTACAACCAAAGTCTCAGGCTCATCAACAACGCCTTCGCTAATTTTACGCATTTTATTATGAAACTCAAAACCAAACCCTTGCCTTTTACCAGCGGTGGTGATCAAAAACTCAACCGGCTGAGAACGCGCGGCCATACCTGTTGCCAAGAAGGAATAGAGCTGCCCATCAACCCACTCATGCACCTCATCGCCGATGATGAAGCTCGGGTTCTTACCGTGTTTGCCTTCCGGCTTGCCAGACAAAGGGTAAATTCCAGAATTGAGGGAGGGGCAATAGATTGAGGTCTTGAACAGCTCTAAATGTTCAGGCAGGGTCGGCGAATAATTGACCATGGCAGAGGCAACCGAAAACGCGATCATGGCCTGATTTTTGTTATTGGCAATGGCGTATCCCTCACCCCCAAGTTCGCCATCACCAACAAGAAGAAGCAAACCAATGCCTGCAGCTAGTTCTGTTTTGCCATTCTTTTTTGGCACTTCAACATAAACTTGGCGGTATTTGCGAGTACATTTTGCCGGATCTGAATTGTCATGGCGTTTCCAGCCAAACAGCGGGCGGATGATTTTTTCTTTTTGCCAGTCTTCCAAGTGAAAAGGTTTGCGCGCCCATTTTCCTTTGGTCAAACGTAAGTGGTCTGAGAAGAAATTGACGGCAGCTTCAGCGGTCGCCGTATCATACCAGTAATCACCATCTCCAAATTTAGCATGGGTTTCCATATCAGCTCCCAACGTATCGGCAATAAAAAAGCCCGCCACTAGGGCGAGCCAAAAGGAAAAACGTTTCATTTAAAATCGCTCCTAATTTACGGTCTGGGTTCCAGACATCTGTTGCAACAATGACATCGGAGATGTGGTTGTTGTGACAGGCTCTTCCGGATCAACAGGAAGTTGACCTGTGGCGTTTGACATCGAAAGCATCACACGTTGCCGCGCTGCCGGTGATAAACCAAACCGGTCTTCGTAGTGTTCCAGTTTATCATCAATCCGAAGCATTGCCACAAAGTCCGGGTTAAGACGTTGCATATCCCCATGCCGGCTGCTGGTCTCATAAGTCTCACCCTTTTGGTCAACTTTTACTTTGAGATTTTTCCAGGTGGCGAAATATTCGCAGTATCTGGAAAAAGCCATCACATCAGTGTTGCGAAAAAATTTGAGATTTTTAAGATCAGGAATGAGCGTGTTCCACACTTGAGCAGCATCCTCACTCAACCAATCTGGGACATCACTGCTAAGTTCAGGCAAGCACTCAGGCGTGGTCACGAGTTTACGCTTGCCGGGGTTGCCTTTCTTCGCCTTGATCTCTCCAGGCTCTGGCATTGGTCCTCTGGTCATATTCAATTTTTCCGTTAAATTTTATAGATACTTCTTATGATGCATAGACGTATGCAAAAAAATAGGTTCTCATTTGATGAGACGTCGAACAACTGAGTTATAAATATCTGCTTCCCTAATCTTTGGCTACTATCTCCAGCATATTGCACAAGCAGGAAAGTTGTTATTTTAATTAGCCCTCCAAAGAAATATCAAATACTACACACATTGCTACACGGACACCAAATCCCATCAATCTGGCGAATTCCGACGATAATTAATGCTTCATTTTTCTCGAATATAGCTTTCCAAACAAATCTGAAACTAGGGGATAGGCTATCCTTAGCAGAAATATTTTTAGGACCTTTAACAATCCCAAAGAATTCACGACTTTTGTATACACCCAGATTTTTTTCCATTCGATCCAAGTCACTCAGAAATATTTCCTCACTAAAGCCCTCAAGGTCATCGTCATTAAATCGATTGGTCCAAGCCTTAAAATCCCGAGTGCGCTCGGCTTCAAGCATCTCATCCAGATAGCTTTCCGCAATTGTACGTAAGTCATGTTCTTCCACTTCAGTACCACCATTTATTTTTTCCATTTTAGTGTTTCCTAATTTTATAATTATTTCATGTTTGCTATTGGCACGATGGATACTAACCCATTATCAAATCAAGGCAAATTTATGGTGTAAAAACAAGCGGCATTGTAAATGCTGCTCGCTCATATGGTCTAATAATAGGTGTAAAAAAAGTTTCTGAAAACCTGCGGGCCTTTTCCCAAGAGGGGGCCACGAGGGCGCGGTCGTAGTACTGCAGAGATTTACACCCCCCCTCCCATCTTAACGCATTCCTCGTTTCGCAAAACTGCTATCTTCTGTTGCAGTCTTGCGTGAGTGGCATGACTTGCACAACGCTTGATGATTGTCTGGATCCCAGAACAAATGATCATCGCCGCGATGGGGAATAATATGATCAACCTCTGTTGCAGCTTCAATGATTTCCAGCTGCTGACAATCAACACACAATGGGTTCTCTCGTAAGAATGCCAAACGATACTTACGCCATTTGTAGTTATATCCCCGCGCATGGGAACTAGGCCGTCTGGCATCGGCTTCACGCAAACGTGCTTGCTCTTTCTTTGGCCGAAGGTCTTTGGCGATGCGTGCTTGTTCAGAAACAAAGACCGGCGCAGCTTTAGGCATACAACATTCCATTTCCCCAAAACAAAAAACCTCCGCAGGTCTGTGACCGGGAGGTTTTGTGTATCAATCAATCTTTTTAACTGTGCTGACCTATGTCAAATATTTTCCGCAATGTCAACCCACTCTCGTCACAATTGAATTCCAAGGCTGTCTCTTGGCACCAATACCTGTTATTTTCCAGTGCTTTAAAGGTTGATTATATCGTAAAACCTTGGTCAAGTGAGAGAGTAAACTCCACCATGTTTCATAGGCAGCTCTCGCATTTAGAATCATTTTCTCTCTTTCCGCATCTGAATATCCAACAAACTCTATGCGGCAAGCGATTGGTCTCTTTTTGACAGGACACACAATCATCTTAGGTTTTCCATTCTTTTTCAGAACCGGCTTAAGTTTGCCCTCGGGTGGATCAATATCCCATTGTGGTGGTGCAGATACTTCTGCTGCATTGACCAACATCCAGTAATGCTTACTCCGAAAGTGAGAGATGATATCATGGATGTGTTCAGCATCTGGATGAGCGCTCGGCGTTCCATTGCTTAAGTTGCCCCGGTCAATATCACCGAGTTCAAGGCGTTTGCATACAACAGCGGTTATCGAAGTCTTACCATAGCCCAAATGCGCAGGTGAATAATATCCACCGCATCCCGCATAACGCACTTTCTGCCTGCCATAAGCCCATTGCAGCAAATTCCAAGTTGTTGTGTCTGTCCTGAAATGACCAGCAACCGTTTGGAGCATCAGGAACTGGCGATGCTATGTCTGCACCTGCTGCAAATCAGCTTGGTCTATGTCAACACGCTGATGATCCAGAGCGTTCTAGCAGATTCTAGGTGGATGAAGCGAATGAAATCAGAAGACTGGAGGGCTTTGACGCCGCTGATTTGGCAGCATATCAACCCTTACGGTGTATTTCTGCTGGA
>JBCCCO010000022.1:0-34788 GCA_039033475.1 Pseudomonadota bacterium
GGGATGGAACTGTTACTACAAACCACCCGGACCAAAGACAATGGCAATCGGCTGGAGACAACTAGCAACAATGCTCAATGGTTTTGTAATTGCTACGAGAGTGCAAAATGTGTGAATCCCGTAGGTTGCAAACACCGTCCACATATTCTTTAGCTGTAAGATGAGGTCTCTTAAAATAGACATGAACGGCACGGACTGGGTTGCAAACCCAGTCTGGTAGAGATCTCATCTTTATAAGCAAAGATATAATATTTTGCTTGAGATTCTGCACTTATCGCTGGAATGACGTTGAGAGTTTTGGTGTTTAAAATGCAATGCTCTACGCTGGACAACGTTTGCAACCTACGGCATTCATACAACGTACTTCTGTGGTCGCAATTACAAATCCGTTGAGCAGAGTTGCGCGTTGCTTCCTGCCAAGTTGCATCTTGACTGGTGCTCAAGTAGCCGATAAGCGATAGCACAATCAAAAGAGACGTTTGGCTGGTATGACGGTGGTGTTTTTCATTTTTTCTTATTCATAAATTGGGTCTTTGTGTATTTTAGGAGAGAAAACTACCAGACCCGAAGAGCAAAACTCTTAATGATGTGTCAGAAGAATCTATTATCAGCTGTAGGTATGAAAATTATTTTACATACCTACAAGCGTGTTTTATAATCACATAGAAAATATGATATCAATGTGCTGAGGGGAAATTTAAAGGTTTTTCTTGCTCAGGCTTTAATTCCGCAGCCATTAGACCTTTCGGTCCACGCCCGTAGCGCACTTGGACTATTTGGCCAGGGCGCAATTCGGCAAAACCAAAGCGACGCAAAGTTTCCATATGGACAAAAATATCGCCCCCGTCTTCTCCGCATGTTAAAAAACCAAAGCCACGAATTCTGTTGAACCATTTGACTTGAGCTTTTTCAAAATCACTCTCTGGAACCACCTGAACATGAGTTCGTTGTGGTAACTGAGAAGGATGTAGCGCTGTGCTCTCATCCATAGAGACAATGCGAAATGCCTGCATTCCTTTCGGACGTTTCAAGGCTTCGCAAACGATACGCGCACCTTCATAAGCGGTTTGAAAACCATCCCGTCTTAAACAAGTTACGTGTAAAAGAATATCTGATGACCCATCATCTGGCACAATAAAACCGTACCCTTTAGAAGCATCAAACCATTTTATAGCCCCGGCGACTTCGATAACATCTACGTCACTTCCGAGTGAGGCTATTTCTTCTTCTGTAATTGCAATATCATGCACTTCAGGCGATAACTTTGTCGCCATAATAATCCCCCGCATTTAACTTCATTATTAAAAACGCCGAATCTTTTCAATTGCCCTCATGAAAATCTCCAAAACGCTGATGCTTAAAATAGACATATCCTCATTAAGGATGCTAGTGAAATTTGTTAACAAAAAGGCTTCTCCACAGCCTGAAAAGTATATCTCAGGTTAAAAATTATTTTTTAGAATATTGATTCTTAATGATAAAATCATACTTACAATTATTTTTATGTTTCTATAAGTCTTAACACCTTTCGCAACAAATTCATCAAAATCTTTCCTTATTTTACATATCACAAGGCGCATTCGAATCAGTTTTGGTGTGTTTGTGATTAAATATTAAATATCTATTGAGTAAAGAACATGGCTACATTCATAATACCTGACTTGATATAATTAGCATGAAACATATTTTAGACTTGTATATACAATGCTATTTATAGGTCCTGAGCCTATCTTAAAATGAATGGAGAAATAATTATGGCAAGTAATGCAACACGAAAAGTAGCGGAAAAACTTATTAGCTATTGTCGAGACGATGATACACAACAGGCACTCAATGAACTTTATGACACCAATGCTGTATCGATAGAGGCAATCCCAATGCCAGGTGCTGATAGCCCAAAAAGCCAAGGGCTTGAAGCTATTAAAGCAAAGCATGAGTGGTGGTATTCGGCTTACACCGTTCATTCATCTGAGGCGCAAGGGCCATATTTCCATGGCGAAGACCGCTTTGCAATTTTTTTTGAAATGGACACAACGTATAAAGAAACCGGAACTCGCAGTTCAATGAAAGATATTGGTATATATACAGTCGCAAACGGAAAAATTATACGTGAAGAATTTTATTATGAACATAATGAAGAATAAATTTTAGCAACGAAAGGTTTCACAATGGAATTTTTGCATTCTATGATTCGTATTAGAGATGTAGAGGAGTCGCTTGACTTTTTTTGTAATAAGCTAGGTTTGGAAGAAAAAAGTCGGATGCAATCAGAGCAAGGCCGTTTCACCTTGATTTTTCTCGGTGCCCCAGGTGACGATAGCGACAAACATCTTGAACTCACATATAACTGGGACCTCGAACACTATGATGAGGGGCGCAATTTCGGCCATATTGCCTACCGCGTTGAGAATATCTATGAAACCTGCCAACGTTTGATGGATATGGGCGTTACCATCAATCGTCCTCCACGGGATGGACATATGGCATTTGTACGCTCACCAGATAATATCTCAATTGAGTTGTTACAAAAAGGCAGGGCTTTGACCAAACAGGACCCATGGCAATCTATGGAAAACAGTGGCAAGTGGTGAGAGCGGCAAAACAATTTTATGGCATCCCCTAGGGGAATCGAACCCCTGTCTCCACCGTGAAAGGGTGGTGTCCTAACCGCTAGACGAAGGGGACTTAAGACTTTGGTGATAACCATATAAAAAGCTTTATCGGACTTAGCAAGCTTTTTATTGCCAAAATTGTAAAAGGAAATCATTCTGTGTTTTAATAGTGCTAAAAATCAACCAACAAAAGTTTCGCTAACAAAAGTTTAGAGACTTTTATATATCCTCTTTTATAACAGAGATGATCTGTGGCATGATATCTTGCTAAAGAGTGGTATTATGAGACAAGAAAACACCTTAGATGTGATGATAGAACCAAGACTTTCAAAAGAGAATATTCGCGACCACTATAATAAGCTTGGCGATAAACAGAATCGGCAGCATCTTTATGAAATTCCGGCTTTTAATGCGATCTTGCAAAATGGACAATTTGAAACTGCTGGGCATGTGATAGAGCTTGGGTGCGGCACAGGCCGACTTGCTTTGCAGCTTTTTAAGGAAAAGCTGCCAGATGAGGCTCATTACATAGGGCTAGATATCAGTGAAGCAATGATAGAACTGGCAAGAAAAAATCTCAAACCCTTTTCTCCTCGGATTAAACTCAGCGAAAAAGATGCTTCTGAAGCCTTACCTCTCGAAAACGAGGCTGTAGACAGGTGTGTTATTTCTTATATGTTCGATACATTTCAAAAAAATGATATTGAAAACACACTGATAGAAGCACACAGGATCCTCAAAAAAGATGGGTTATTATGCCTGTCATCCCTTGCCCCAATATCTTCCGGAGTTTCTGGCATAATCTCCAAGCTCTGGGCGAAGATATATAATTTTAATCCAAAGCTTGTTGGTGGCTGCCAGCCCGTGGATCTCGCCGCGTTGCTTAATGAAGATTTTTGGAGCATAGAGCACAAAGAGCATGTCACGGCTTATGGCATTGCTTCAGATGTTATTGTTGCAAAACGGTTGTAGTACGCACTGCAAAAGCTGATAAATCAATTTCTATTGAGCTATAAGAAGAGGCCAACTGACAATGGAGCCTCATATGGAGGTGGGAATATCAAGAGTGATATTGCGGTCTCGTCTTCAAACTTGAACCGTTTGGGCCAGAGCTTGGCCGTGATAACAGAGGTTTTTTATTTTTTCCTTATCCATACTGGGGTTACCGTAATAGTACAGATCATGACGCGCAGTTTATAGGCCGTTCCGCTATTAACCATCCTTAAGCTTAACTCAAAATCTTACGCAAAAATTGTTCTGATACAGACCTTGACAGCATGTGTCATAAATACATCATATGTGTGATTTTTTTTTCAAACGCATATATATTTATGAGTTTAACTGGATATCAAGAAGAGTCATTCTTATACTATAACTTTATAAGTTTCGAAAATGAGTAAGCCCATGCACAAAAGCATAATGGCACTTCTATTGGTAATCTTTTTGTATCCATCGGTAGCATTTTCTTTCCAAAAAGAAAGCGTTAAGCAGAGCGATTCCGTCCAGACTTCACCTACTAAGGAAAATCAGTTAGACCTGCGCAAAGCAGATAGCTTTACAGCAGGGGACAAGCCTAACATCGAAATTAACATTCCAGGAATTGGAAAATTAGGCGAGTTGCCAAAAATAGATTTTGGACTGGAATTACTATATGGTAAGGACGAGCCAAAGATAGATGAAGCTCAGGAAACTCCAGACGATGTCACAATTAGAGGCTCTGTTAAGCATCGTTTTTAAGCTTTGATCGAATCTATTATCTTATTTATCTAATACATACTCCATAGCCAAACGACCCAATGACTTCTCTAAAATACGGTTTTCAAATCAAAGGTTAAAAAGAACAACAAGCTATGCACCTGCCTGAATCTTCGCGCCCTGGTTTTGTTGATTATACGCTGTTAATCACATTGGCAGCCATATGGGGTGCAAGTTTCTACTTTATCAAATTGGCTGTAGATACAATTCCAGCCGTAACACTAACTCTTGGCCGCCTTGCTATTGGTGCCCTTTTTCTCTACGCTATCGCTCGAATCTACAAGGAACCCTTTCCCAAAGATCTGATGATATGGGTATATATCACTCTTTCTGCTTTTATAGGAAGTGCCTTGCCTTTTACACTCATTAGTTGGGGAGAGGAAACAGTAGATAGCGGTATTGCAGCTATTTTAATGGGAGTTGCACCACTCACGACCATATTCATAGCTCATTTTTTAACAAAAGATGAGAAGTTGAATATTGCAAAAATTATTGCTGTCGTATTGGGAATTTTTGGCCTCATTGTATTAATGGGCAGCGAAACATTCTCCACACTTGGTGATGATACTGTAAGGCAAATCGCAATAGCAGGTGCTGCATTCTGTTATGGCCTTAACACCATTATCACAAAATCCTTAATACACTTACCAAAGCACAGCATGGTTGCTGCAATTTTAATTGTCTCAACTATTATGATGCTACCTGCAAGCATAGCATGGGATAAACCTTGGACTTTGACGCCCAGTAGTAGTAGCCTGATATCAATGGCTATTTTGGGATTACTTCAAACAGCTTTAGCGGGCCTTATGATGTTTATCATTATAGAGCGGCAAAGCGCTTCTTTTTTCTCACAAATCAATTTTTTTGTTCCTATATTTGGCGTCGTTTGGGGGATTGCATTCTTATCAGAACAAATTCCGCCTAATGGTTTTATTGCCTTGGGCATAATTTTATTAGGAATGTTGATTGCAAGACATGATAGATACGATAATGTATTTTTTGTGCGATCAATACTGGCACAAATGAAAATGTTTAAACGTAAATAATTTATAAAAATCGACGTGAAGGTAGTTTGGATTAAAGACGGTCCAAAGACATCAATGTTTGGAAGGTATTGTCACTTTATGAACGATATGAATTCTAACAATAAACCTCTTGATGAAGAAAAGTCCCAGAGCACTCCTATTGACGTAGAGCATTTAGATAAACTCACAATGGGGGATGTATCCGTCAAGGAAGAAGTTCTTAAATTATTTTGCGAGCATTCTGATTCATATATTGAGCGCTTACGGTCTTCGCAAAGTGCAAAAGACTGGCGTGAGGCTGCACATTCTCTCAAAGGTTCCGCGAGAGGAATTGGCGCTTGGCATGTGGCAACACAAGCTGAAAAGTTGGAGGCATTAAATGAGTGTGATGTTGCAAGAGACCGGGATCGTATTATTGCGGATCTTCGAGACAGCATTGAGAACGTAAAGTCCTACATTCAAAAACATTCTTAATGCTGTGTTGTTTAATTTACAGTTGCTTTATTTATGCAAGCAATTTTATAGCCAATTTCATAAAAAATGGCATGGTAGAGAAATTGGCTAAAGGCCGCAAGTGCGGCCCGCCGCTTAGCGGCGTAAGCCTTAGTGGCGTTTGAACGCCAAAATTAATCGTTTCATTAATTTTGGGAATAGCTATATTGTACTTTAGGTTTGCAAAAAACGCAGCATGCCGTTTTCATGATTTTATCACATAGACTATTTTAAGCCGTTGTAAGAAATACAAAATTCATGCCTAAAATTATATTTATTGAAGCGGATAAAACAGAACACTCAGTTGATGCTGAAGTGGGAATGACCGTTATGGAAGTCGCTGTTAAAAACCGTATCCCTGGAATTGATGCTGAGTGCGGTGGGGCCTGTTCGTGCGCGACATGCCACGTTTATATCGCTGATACTTGGCAAAAAATCACAGGTGCTGCTGAGGATATGGAAGAAGATATGCTAGACTTCGCATTTGATGTAAGAGAGCAAAGCCGTCTCAGCTGCCAAATCCAAATTTCGGAACAGATGGATGGCTTAACGGTTCACATCCCCGAAAAGCAGTTTTAAGTGACGAATTCCAATGTCCCAAACACCACTTATCACAACGGATGCCCTAATCGTTGGAGCTGGCCCGGTCGGATTATTTTCCGTCTTTGAACTAGGCATGCTTGATATCAAGGCGCATGTTGTCGATATCCTCGATAAAGCTGGAGGCCAATGTGCAGAGCTCTATCCAGAAAAACCGATTTACGATATTCCTGGGTCTCCCCGAATTACAGGGCAAGAGCTCACGGATAAGCTGCTCGAACAAATAACCCCTTTTGACGCCACATTTCATTTTGGTCAGCAAGTGCAACACATCAAACGCCGTAATGATAATACTTTTGATGTGATAACTGATGTTGGAACCCGCTTTTTAACAAAAGTGATTGTTATTGCAGCTGGTGGCGGGTCATTTACACCAAGAAGACCACCGTTAGAAGGTCTTGAAAATTATGAGGGAACATCTGTTTTTTATGCGGTGCGCAATATAGAGCAATTCCGAGGTAAAAATGTTCTCATTGTTGGCGGCGGCGATTCTGCTCTTGACTGGACCCTTAATTTACACCCGATAGCAAAGCATATTACGTTAATGAATCGACGAGATATATTTCGTGCTGCACCTGATACTGTAAATAAGATGTTTGCTTTAAGGGAGTCTGGTAAGATTGACTTTAACTTAGGTCAACTGACAGGTCTTCACGGACATAATGGTGTTTTAGAGCGAGTAAATGTGAAGAATGCCGATGGCGTTTTTGATATCCCATGCGATACACTGTTGCCATTTTTTGGCCTATCCATGTCTCTCGGACCGATAGCAAGCTGGGGACTGAACCTGAATGAAAATCTAATTCCTGTTGAGGTGGAAGGCTATGAAACCAACGAGGCTGGCGTTTTTGCAATTGGCGATATCAATACGTATCCAGGGAAACTAAAGCTGATCCTTTCAGGTTTCCATGAAGCAGCTTTGATGGCACGAAAAGCGTACCGTTATATTCACCCGAGTAGAACATTGACATTTCAACACTCAACATCTTCTAATCTTTTTAACTTAACAACGACCAGCTGTTAAGTGTCTAGCTCTCAAATATATAGTCAATCACACTTAAAATTTCGTAATACTTTTACTGCTATTACCACAGTCAAGGAGATGGAGGAAGAAATGGCATATAGTCTTGATTTGCGCAAGCGGCGGGGGCAAAGCATGAGGCAACCAAGTCACTCAGGCCAATATGTACGTCCGCCTGACGCAACAGCAAAGCTCCCACATCCGATGTCATAGCACCGCCATCAAAATCCGTAACAACACCTCGTCTAACAACCCTTTCAAATTCAAGCTGTTTGGATGTACAACGCTGTCTGCATCGTGTCTCCTTACTATGAATTGGAGTTAGCTTACAAATCAGGTAAAGGTATAAATTCGCTATCACCAGGAACAGCATCAAATCGCATGTTTTTCCAATCTTCTTTTGCTTGTTCTATACGCTCTTTTGAGCTGGATACAAAATTCCACCAAATATGACGGGGGCCATCCATCGGCTCACCCCCCATCAGCATGATACGGGCATTAGATTGGGCGGTAATTGTAACTTGATCGCCTGGGTGGAACACAAGCAATTGGCCAGCCTCAAAGGCATCGCCGGCGATTGTAATGGTGCCTTGTAAAACATAAGCAGCACGCTCTTCATAAGCAGCATCAAGAGGCAGAGAAGCTCCAGCATTTAATGTGCAATCAGCATAAAACATATCAGAATAGGTGTGCACCGGAGATGTTTTGCCAAACAAAGTCCCTGCAATAAGACGCACATTCTTTCCTTCCGCTTCAAGTTCAGGGAGTTCTGTTTTGTCGTGATGGGAAAAATTGGGTGCTGTTTCTTCATCTTTTTTGGGAAGGGCAATCCAGCTCTGCAGACCAAACAACATACTTTCCTGCGCCCGGCTATAGTCATCTGTACGTTCAGAATGGGAAATGCCTTGACCTGCTGTCATCAAGTTGACCTCGTTTGGTTTAATCACTTGTTCGGTGCCAAGGCTATCGCGGTGCATAATCGTGCCATTGATTAAGTAAGTGAGCGTTGCAAGACCAATATGTGGATGTGGTCTGACATCAATGCCTTGGCCTGTGATGAATTCAGCGGGGCCCATTTGGTCAAAGAAAATGAAAGGACCAATCATTTGTTTGCGAGATGAGGGCAGGGCGCGACGCACTTCAAACCCTCCCAAATCACGCGCTCGCGGCACAATCACAGTTTCGATAAAGTTGCACGATTTCTTATCTCCAGGGATGGGGTCATTGCCTGATAACCAACTCATAGTGTGAAACCTTTCATGTGAAAACTATAGCTGATCCGATTTAGAATGATTTATTTTCCAAGATATTCTAGGTCTGTCATTCCAGCGAAAGCTGGGATCCCAACAACTTCACAGAGATTCCCGCTTTCGCGGGGGATGATGATCGTCGGTTTTGCATATAAATAAAGTAAGACCATTTTAAACCCTATGCACCAAATATCAAACACGCCCTATCATTGCTTTGACCATGCGATTGGCAACATAACCTGTCGGTTTTTTCTCTGATCGGGCAATTGCAAAAACATGCTCAAGGGTTTTGGGAATATCATCTATCTTGGCAAGGACCTCATCCTCGGTCATTTGCAAAGGAATACGAGAGACTGAAATCAAACCGCCTGCATTGACAAGATAGTCCGGACAATAGGTGATATCATGAGCGACCAGCAAATCATCATCGCTTGGTGTGGCCAATTGATTGTTTGCTCCACCGCATATGATTTTTGCTTTCAACCGTGGAATAGTATCATTTGATAAATCAGCGCCGAGTGCGCACGGTGCATATACGTCAGCATCTTCAAACATAATGCTATCTTGTGAGACAACTTTTGCATTCAACTGATCTTCAGCTTGTTTGGTAATATTTTTATTCAGATCGGCAACAATCAGCCTTGCCCCGGCATCATGTAGCTTGCGGCATAAATCATAACCAACATTACCAAGACCTTTCACACTCACGGTGATATCTTTTAAATCCGTTTCAAAACGCCGTTTAACGGCTGTTTGCATTGCCAGAAAAACACCAAGGCCTGTGTAGGGAGACGGATCGCCTTCTCCGGTTGATAAGCCAACCACATGATTGGTTTGTGTAGATATTGTATCCATGTCAGCAATGCTTGTGCCGACATCTTTCGCGGTAATATAGCGTCCAGCAAGGCGTTCAATAGCACGCCCAAACGCTTGCATGATGGCGGGTGTTTTTTCTGTAACTGGGTCAGCTAAAATTACAGCCTTGCCGCCTCCTAATGCAAGATTGGAAATCGCAGCCTTATAGGACATTCCAGCAGACAAGCGCAATACATCTTGCAAAGCCTCGTTTTCATTGTCATAGCGCCACACCCGGCAACCGCCTAGGCTGGGCCCAAGAGTGGTATCATGAATAGCAATAATAGCTTTTAGGCCAGAATCTTGATCGCTAGCAAAGACGATTTGTTCATGGTCGTTAAATTCGGTGTGGGAGAAAATGCTTAAATTTTCCATAGAGTTGCCTTGTTGTATTTGTGTTATTACAATTTTTACACCATGAAACACATAACAAATCAACGGTTACATTCTATCTTTACCCCTGGAAATAGCGGCCACACCGGTGCGCGCAACCTCAACAAGGCCAATCGGTTGCATTAAAGAGATGAATTGCTCAATTTTACTGATGCGCCCGGTAATTTCAAACACAAAATGCTCAATTGAGGCATCAACAACATGGGCGCGAAAGGCTTCGGCGAGGCGAAGAGCCTCCACGCGGAACTCTCCAGTCCCAGTCACTTTAATAAGCGCCAATTCACGTTCAAGCGAGGCCCCAATAGTGGTAAGATCTGTCACACGATGCACTGGCACCAACCGCTCAAGTTGGCGTTTGATTTGTTCAATAATCATCGGTGTAGCCGTTGTCACAATAGTGATGCGAGAGAGGTGAATATCATGCTCGGTTTCTGTAACCGTTAGCGAGTCGATATTATATCCCCGGCCAGAAAATAAGCCAATAACACGCGCTAAAACGCCCGGTTCATTATCAACCAAAATGGATATTGTATGTTGCTCTTTATTGTCGTCTTTTATGCTCATGGGTATCACGCTTTGAGATGTGAGGTATTGGCATTACACCAATACCTTACCTTCTTCAGAAATGGCATTGTCTAATTCTGTGTCGTTTTCATCATCGCCAAGGAGCATCTCGTTATGAGCTGCACCGGATGGGATCATTGGGAAGCAATTGGCTACTTTGTGAACGCAGCAGTCAAATAAAACGGGCTTGTCGTTGCCAATCATCTCCATGATGGCATCATCAAGCTCATCTGGCTTTTCTGCACGAATGCCAACACCTCCATAAGCTTCAGCCAATTTGACAAAATCCGGTAGAGCTTCGGAATAGCTGCTGGAATACCGGGCGCCATGAAGCAATTGTTGCCACTGGCGCACCATTCCCATATATTCATTGTTGAGAATGAATATTTTAATTGGCAAGTTGTATTGTGCAGCTGTGGACATCTCTTGCATTGTCATTTGCACAGAGGCTTCGCCTGCTATATCAATGACTAATGAGTTAGGATGGGCGACTTGAATGCCAACCGCAGCAGGCAAGCCATAACCCATAGTGCCAAGTCCACCAGATGTCATCCAACGATTTGGTTCATCAAATTTGTAAAATTGTGCGGCCCACATTTGGTGCTGCCCAACCTCTGTTGAGATGTAGGTGTCTTTGTCTTTTGTTAGCTCGTAAAGCCTCTGAATCGCATGCTGCGGCATAATAACATCATCACGCTTTTTATAACCCAAGCAGTCTTTAGCACGCCATCCTTTAATTTGTTGCCACCATTGTTCTAAGGCATCGTGGTCAACCTGTGCGGAACGTGCTTGCCAGATCCGCAGCATATCTTCCAAGACGTAGGCCACATCTCCAATTATTGGAATATCGGCCTTGATATTTTTGTTTATGGAAGACGGGTCAATATCAACATGGATCTTTGTTGAATTTGGTGAAAATGCGTCTAATCGGCCTGTAATACGATCATCAAACCGCGCGCCAATGTTAATCATCACGTCGCAGTCATGCATACACATATTGGCCTCATAAGTGCCGTGCATCCCGAGCATGCCGAGAAATTGCGGATCGGATGCAGGATAAGCACCCAATCCCATCAGTGTTGAGGTAATGGGATATCCTGTAAGCTGCACGAATTGTCGTAGCAATTGGCTGGCAACAGTCCCAGAATTAATAACGCCGCCACCTGTATAGAAAATTGGCCGTTTTGCATTGGCAATCACATCAACGGCATGGCGAATGCTCTCTTCATCACCTTTTAGGCGAGGACGGTATGTTTTATGACTAATATTGGATGGGCCTTGGTATGTGCCTGTCGCAAACTGAATATCTTTCGGAATATCAACAACAACGGGGCCAGGTCTTCCACTTGAAGCAACAACAAAAGCTTCATGTAGAACACGTGCCAGATCATTCACATCCTTAACCAAATAATTGTGCTTGGTACAAGGGCGGGTAATGCCAACGGTATCACATTCCTGAAAAGCGTCATTTCCAATCAAATGGGTTGCAACCTGGCCAGAAATACAAACCATGGGAATAGAATCCATCAGTGCATCTGTTAGCCCAGTAACGGCATTGGTAGCACCGGGGCCCGATGTCACCAGCACGACACCGACCTTACCTGTTGAACGGGCATATCCTTCCGCCGCATGGGTTGCGCCTTGCTCATGACGCACCAGGATATGTTCGACTTTATCTTGCTGAAAGATTTCATCATAGATGGGCAGAACGGCACCACCCGGATATCCAAAAATGTGTTCAACGTTTTGATCTGCGAGCGCTTCCATTACCATTTGTGCGCCCGTCATTTGCCGTGACATGTTTCGTACTCCGTAGTTATTCTAAGTTTTTATTACAGAAAATTCTGCAAACTTAAGATTTTGAGACAATACACTCAAAACATGCCGCGCCGTCATCCCGGCCAAGTGCGTGTAATGCACGCGAGCCGGGATCTCTGGGACGTGCAATGCATTGATATTTAATAGATTCCCGCTTTCGCGGGAATGACGGTGGATAGTCTTCAATGTATTCATCATAATCTTGATTTTTGCAACCTTATGATATTCATACCTTTGCAAGTATTTTTATAAATAACAAAAATTTATACGATATAAATCATTCCTTGTAATAGGGAAATAAATTTATTTCCCTCCACATAAAAATAAAGGTTCTCATTTTTAACGTCAACACTAAAAAAGCACATAATGGAAAAAAAAATGATAATATATTTTCATTTATTACTTTTTTTTCCAATTCCAGGTAATCATATTACTTTTTAGCCATGTGATTTGGCGTTTTGCATATCGCCTGGTATCACGTTTTGCGCGTTCTACGGCTTCATCAAGTGAGATTTTTTTCTCGAGATACGCAATAAGGGGAGGGACGCCAACAGCGCGCATGATGGGTAATCCAGCATCAAGATGCATAGAATGTAATGCGGCCACCTCATCTAGAGCACCTTCAGCAATCATGAGGTCAAACCGGATGTTGCACTTGTGATAAATCTCATCCCGTTCCGGGATAATGACATATCGCATGGTTTTGTCCTCTTGTAATAAGGGCGTACCTGCTTTTTTTTGCCATTTTGCGAGAGACTGTCCTGTGGCATCAAACACTTCCAGAGCCCTTACGATACGCTGGGTGTCTGAGGGTCGTAGCTGGTGTGACATCACCGGGTCTTGTTCTGCTAAAATCTGGTGTAAGCTTGCGCTGTCTTGAGTAAGTGCTTGTTGTCGCCATTTGTCTCGAATCTCTTGCGGGATATCCGGAATGGGAGACAATCCTTTTAACAGGGCTGAAAAATAAAGCCCTGTTCCGCCGGTAAAAATAGGGATTTGATTGGTGTTGCGATATTTTGCCAGCACTTCTTTCACATCTGTTATCCATTGCCCGGCAGAGTATGCTTGTGATCCAGGTATTATCCCATAAAGCGTATGAGGTATATGCTCCATATCTTGCTGTGTTGGCCGGGAGGTAAGGACCTGCAAGTCTCTATAAACTTGCATGGAATCTGTATTGACAATGATCCCATTATGTTTTTCAGCTAGCTCTAGCGCAAAAGCAGATTTTCCACTTGCAGTTGGACCGGCAATTAAAATAGCATCAATTTCTTTAGTAGACATACGGTGTCGTTTAGGTGATTTTCAGCATAATATTAATAAGACCACATGGGCTATATCCATAAACAATAGGTGATCAAACCATGACAGCTTACATTCTCACACTTATTGGGCCAAATGAAACAGAAATAATAAATAGCACTTATGTGGAGCACGTATCAAAAGAAGTCTCTCAAGTCACAAAGCCGAATTGGCTAAACCCAGATCAAGCCTGTGAGATTGGGTTCACATGCTCAAAAAACGAGGATCTGGAGACGCTGCAAGCATCACTTCGAGATTATATTGCTGCCGAGCCTATTGATATGGCGATCCGATTGGCAAATGCCCCGCGTAAAAAATTGCTTATTGCAGATATGGATTCAACCATTATTCAGCAGGAATGTATTGATGAAATCGCGGGTTTTGCCAATGTTCGTGACCATGTCGCTGATATTACAGAGCAGGCGATGCGCGGTGAACTTGATTTTGATGAGGCTTTGAAAGAACGTGTCGCTTTGCTGGAAGGGCTTGATATTGCAACTTTAGAGCAAGTGTTTGCTGAGCGTATTCAGTTTACGTCAGGTGCTCACACATTGGTGCAAACCATGCGACATCATGGTGCGTTTTGTGCGCTGGTATCTGGTGGATTTACATTTTTTACCAGTAGGGTTGCCCAGCATGTCGGGTTTCATATCAATCAAGCAAATGTGTTAGAAACTCAAAATGAGGTGTTAACTGGAAAAGTTATAGAGCCTATTCTTGGCAAGGAGGCCAAGCGTGAGGCGTTGCAAAATCTTTGTGAGAAGCAGGGTGTTGATGTATCTGATAGTCTTGCTGTAGGTGATGGTGCAAATGATTTGGAGATGATAAAATTGTCCGGATTAGGTGTTGCGTATCATGCCAAGCCAATTGTTGCCAAACAAGCAGACGTTCGCATTAATCATACAGATTTAACATCACTGCTTTATATTCAAGGCTATAACAAGCGTGAATTTGTCGAAGAATAGAAGTGCTTTTATTTTTGTTTCCGTGCGCATGTTGCCTGTTGCAAAGTTTCTAGTGTGGATTGCACATAAACCCGTCCACTGATAGGGGCGCGTAATAAGACGACACCTTGCGAGTCAGTCGCTTCAACCAAAATCACATCTTCTGAGCTTTCTGCAGCAAGAGCTTGCATATCTTCTAAATCTGAACTTTGAACTAAAATCACATTAAGTTTTGAGCGCTGTAGGTTTGAGCCAAAAAGAACATAAAAATTTTGTCCAAGACGATCATAAGCTGCAATTGAGAACAGATCGCTTGGCACATCCGAGACAATTGAGACTGGTCCTGATCTTACATCAAAGCGGCATACAGCATACTTAATATTTGGTGCTAACATTGGAATGGAATGCGCGGTATCTAAGGCGTTTTCTATAACTTGCATTTGATGAAGAGGAAAGTTTTGCAGTCTTGACCAGCCGGATTGTGGTGCAAAGTATGGCATGCTAAAAACAGTCAGGATATGAATAATGCCACTTAATGACAGAGTTACAATAACCCATTTCCAATTGCTGTCTTTACGTAACCATTTGAAAAATTTACCAAAATACTTTTTTAAAAAAGCCCAGTAACTTGAGCCGGTATCATTACCATGATGGGGGCTGATAACAGAATTGGTAACATCTATTGAGTGCGGTTTCATAACTCTTAACAATCCACTTTTGTAATTGTTGGTAATTGTTTTATCAGAGGATTGCTTTCATTAAGTTCTGGATTCGATTGGCCATGATATACCGTTAAGACAAGCTGAAACTTCCCGCTGCCTGAAATCGGCAGCCAGTTTCCTGAGCGGGCATTTGAAGAAAGCTGGATTTCATAAGAGCCATCTTCTTTAAAAAAAATATTATCTTTATGAAAAGCATAACGCTGAGCTTTGTTTTGCATGATAAAACCGTCTTTATCATAGACAGTAAGATTCCACCATGACGATGAAAGTGCTGGACCTCTGACGACATAGTCACATTCTGTACTTAATTGGTTCGCAGTGCTGTCAAAACGAGCATTAAAGTTATAAGCGCGTATGGAAGTGATTGCTAGTCGGCCAGACTTGGCAAAATGAGCTCGCGTATAAGGGTCTCCCGAAGGATCACCTGCATGAGGCCAGATTTTCCAAGGGCCTAGAGTTGTTACAGTTAATGCAGAGCCTGAATGGATCATATACCAGGCGGATGTATATCCAATCCCACATGCAATGCAAAGGCTTACAAAAACTCTGGTTATAAATTTCATTGTATTCGATTAAATTATAGCTGATCTAATTTCGTATGGTTTATCTTTTTCAAGATACTCTAGCTTCCGTCATTACCGCGAAAGCGGGAATCTTTTTGCAACTTTTCTGAGATTCCCGCTTTCGCGGTAATGACGGCGGTGCGTTTTGGTGTTTAAATGCACTTTTCTTGATCCTACTGGAGCTTCTCACCTTGTTTCTGCAAGTTTTGTATCTGTGTTTTGTTTGTTTTGCGAACTGCGGTCAAGTGGTTTTGCATCTTTTAAAAGTCGGGATATTGTGACAAGAACTTTATAAGTACGCTGTGACAACAGTCGTGACGAGGCTTTTGACGTTTTCTTAGGTGCTTTTGTGTTTGGGTTCTCATTTGCCAGGCTGTTCATGTTTTCAATTTGTTTGGGGTGTAAAGGTAATCCTGGTATTTGCGGAATGTTTGGCGTGGAGTGTGCAAAAGTCATAAATTGGTTCCAAGCCATAGCAGGCAAATTCCCGCCTGTTACCTTGTTTGTTGGTAAAAAGTTGTCATTGCCAAACCAGGTGCCGGTAACATATTGCCCGGTAAAGCCCATAAACCAACCATCTTTATAGCTGGAACTGGTTCCTGTTTTGCCTGCGGCTGTGGTAAATCCAAGTCGCGCACGCCCTCCAGTCCCCGCGGTGACAACCTGACCCAGCATGAAATTTAGTTGTTCAATATGCTCGCGGTCAAAAACTTGTTTTGGCTTAGGGCCTTCTTTGTCATGGGTGTATATCACCTCATCGCTTGAATTGCGTAATTCAAGAATGCCGTAAGGAATGACTGCTTTTCCACCATTGGCGAAAGCTGTATAGCCAGCTGTGTGTTGAAGTAAAGTCACTCCGGTATCACCAAGGGCCATAGAGCAACTTCTGCGCGGCGTTGTTAACCCAAGTTTGCGAACATTTTCTAAAACTTTGTCGCGACCAACACTGAGAGAGAGTTTAACGGCGATTGTGTTGATTGATTTTGCAAGGGCTCTGCTTAAATCCATTCCTCCCCTGAAACCGCCGGAATAATTTTTAGGTGACCAGCCATTACATGAAACGTAACCGTCAACAACGCGCGAGCTTGTATTGTAGCCATGTTGTAGAGCTGTTAAATACACATAAGGCTTGAAAGATGAGCCAGGTTGCCGCAACGCTTTGGTGGCTCTGTTGAATTGGCTGTCACCGTAATCTTTACCGCCGACAACAGCACGCACTGCGCCATCTGTTTCCATAGCAACTAAAGCCGCTTGGTCAACCCGTTTGGAGCGCGCATTTTGTTTGAGCATTGTGGTAATAGTTGATTGCGCAAACTTTTGTAGATTAATATCAATTGTGGTTCGTGCCGATAAAACATAGTCTTCCTTGTCTATGGCAATGCGCTGTACTTCTTCAAAAGCCCAGTCCAAATAATAATCTGGGCTGTAAAAATTGGGCTTATCAACAATTGTTGCCGGATTTAGCCGTGCGCCGTGAATTTGTCCCTCGGTTAGAAAGCCAGCTTCAACCATATTGGCCAGTACTTCGTTTGCACGGGCCCGAGAATTCGGTAGATTAATATGAGGTGCAAACTTAGAAGGAGCTTTATATAAGCCTGCAAGCATTGCAGCTTCTGCCAGTGTAACATCACGGATTGATTTATCAAAATAAACGCGAGCTGCCGCTTCAACGCCAATTGCACCTGCTCCCATATAAGCCCTGTCCAGATAGAGCTTTAAAATTCCGTCTTTGGAAAAATGAAATTCCAACCAAAGGGCGAGGAATGCCTCTTTAACTTTGCGCTCTAATGTTTGTTCTGGAGAAAGAAATAGATTCTTTGCAAGTTGTTGTGTGATGGAACTTCCGCCCTGCACAACAGTGTTGGCACGAAAGTTTTCAAAAATAGCGCGAAAGGTTCCATAAAAATCAATTCCGAAATGTTCATAAAAACGGCGGTCTTCTGTCGCCAATGTGGCTTTGATCATATGCTCTGGAATTTCATCAAGCGGCACAGCATCATCATGAAGAATACCTCTTTTGCCGATCTCGTTGCCAAAGCGGTCTAAGAAGGTTACGCTTAATTTCCCGGGGTCACGCCAATTGTTTTTTGTTTCTTCAAAGGCTGGCATTGCTAAAATTAGTACAAACGCAAGGCCAAGCGTGCCGAGGGTAAAACCTTCAGAAGCAAATTCTGTAATAACGCGTTTGATGCCGGTGACATGAAAATAACCAAAAAAATCAGAGAGATTGGCCCAAACTCTTTTGAAGTCTTCTGAAATGCTTGATAAACTGGAATCTAACCAAGAATCCAGTGCGAGCCAGTTAATAAGGCGCTTTTTGCTATTCTTTAGTGAGTTCCAGTCACGCACAGTCGATATCTCAAAATTAAGTTTGTGGTTTTTATAGAGTATACTAACGAGCAGTTTAAATCACTTTTATGAAAGCATAAAAAAATCTAAAGCAATAATACAAGTGAAAATTAAATAAATTTGCATTCTAACGTCAATGAGCCCTAGTATTTAGCATTACATAACACAAAAGATACAATTGAGACACAAATGTTAGAGCAAAAATTTTGGCAAAAGAAACTCCTTTCTCAAATGTCTTCAGAGGAATGGGAGGCTTTATGTGATGGCTGTGGATTATGTTGCTTAATTAAGCTTGAAGATGAAGATACGGGTGAGACATTTCATACCAAATTGACCTGTCATTTGCTAGATATTGGCCGTTGTCGGTGCTCAGATTATCAAAATCGTCATAAGCGCGTTGCTGATTGTTTGCGCCTTAGCCCAGAAAACATTAAAGATTTTGATTGGTTACCAAATACATGTGCTTACAAATTAATTGCTGAGGGAAAAGAGCTATATTGTTGGCATCCGTTGGTCTCAGGATCCGCAGAGACAGTTCATGACTTCGGTATTTCTGTACGAGACTGGGCGCTAAATGAAACGTCTGCTTGCCAGCCATATTTTTATTATATCATTGAAGATGATTTTTTGTTTCCCAATGAAAAGAATTGATTTTTTTAATTTTAAATCAGTGGCTTAGTTAACTAAAGCGTGATTCTATATTCAGTAGATTTAATGCTATCTCAATAAATTTAGGAAAAAAATCTTATAAATAGGAAAATAGTCCTTGACACCGTAACGCTACTTGTCTATAAAGGTGGTATAACACAATAATTGCATAAATAGGACGAGTTGGTTTCATTCTACTTAGGCTCAGCAGATCAGATTACGGATTTTCTCAAATAAAAAAAGTATCAGAGCATTCCAATGAAAAGGATTGGAAAAAGATTGCTGTTGCCTATCGGTCGGGTCGGGACACGATAAAAACACTCTGTCAGGTTTTTGGAATCACTCAAGGGCAACTCTACAAAAAAGCACGTGCTGAGAATTGGCCGCGTCGTTCTGCAAAGACGCATAAGACGACAAGCAAAAGTAAAACAACAGCTCAGAAAAGCAAGCATAACACACATGCAAATATTACATCTTGGCGTGTCAGACGTAAAAGCCTGATCATGCGCCTTTATGATGTTTTGGATCAAAAAATCAGGATTATAGAAGAGAGGCTTGCGATGCCGGACAAACCTGAAGTGGCAGAGCATGAACGCTATGCTCGTACGCTTGCATCACTGGTGCGCTTATTTGATAAACTTGCGGAGATGGAGACAGATGATCAACAGCGAAGTGTCGCAGAAGATGCGAAACACGAACATACGTTAGTGCACAGTAAAGATGCGGAGCGTTTACGCGCAGACCTTGCGTCGCGCCTTGAACAATTGCAGGTCAAAACGGATTAAGGATTTTCTTGAAACTTTATCCCAAAGCGAATTGGAATTTTTAAGTTATGACTGGCAGGTTTGGGCCAGAGATGATCAATTGCCGCCATGCGATCATCTGGATGAAGCCGAGTGGACAACTTGGCTTGTTTTAGGTGGGCGGGGGGCTGGTAAAACACGCGCTGGGGCAGAGTGGGTGCGAGCACATGCGCTTGGTGCCTTACCGTTAGCAAAAAGGCCCTGTCGATATATTGCACTGATTGGAGAGACAATAGCAGATGTGCGATCGGTCATGATAGAAGGTGTGTCTGGTTTATTGGCTATACATCCAAGTGGAGAAAGGCCAATATTCGAGCCGTCAAAACGTCAATTGACATGGCCTAATGGAAGTATCGCAAAAATGTTTTCATCAGAAGATCCGGAAAGTTTACGTGGTCCACAGTTTGATCTTGCCTGGTGTGATGAATTAGCCAAGTGGAAAAATGCACAAGAGTGTTGGGATATGCTGCAATTTGCTTTGCGTTTGGGAAATGCCCCTAAACAAATTGTTACGACTACACCAAGGGCAACACCTGTTTTGCAAACGATTTTAGAAAGTGCCAGGACAATTGTTTCACGCTCTAAAACCCATGACAACGCGGGCAATCTGGCACCGAATTTTTTAAGTTCTATTGTGCATCGATATAAAAATACACGGTTAGGACGTCAAGAACTTGAGGGTGAAATTTTAAGTGACCGGCCGGATGCTCTATGGCAAAGGGATATCATAGAACAATATCGCATTGAAGATAAGCCATTATTAGAGCGTATTGTTGTTGCTGTTGACCCACCTGTCACGAGCGGTAAAACTTCGGATGCATGTGGTATCATCGTTGCAGGTGTTGGTGGGAATAAAACGAGCGAAGTCTCAACTGCTTTTATCCTGGAAGATTATACAGTGTCTCAGGCTAAACCGTTACAATGGGCCAAAGCTGTTGCTAGGGCTTATCATAAATATCAGGCGGATCGCATCGTCGTTGAAGTTAATCAAGGCGGTGAAATGGTTGAAAGTGTGATGCGGCAAATTGATGACGCATTGCCAATAATGCAAGTTCGCGCGAGTCGCGGTAAATGGCTGCGAGCTGAGCCTGTTGCAGCTCTTTATGAACAAGGTCGTGTGAGCCATGTGGGTCAGTTTAAAGAGCTTGAAGATCAAATGTGTGATTTCGGCCGGGATGGTTTGTCTGGCGGCCGTAGCCCTGACAGGTTGGACGCTATGGTCTGGGCCGTTACAGATTTATTATTAAGTAAACAAAATACTCCATTAATGCGAAGGCTTTAGAAAGTATACATTATGGCATCCAAGCAGTCATTTGTAGGCGCGTTAAAGCGCCTTTTTTATTGGGAAAATGAACAAAATAATGAGACCGAACAAAAAGCAAGTGCGACAAGTTCTATCATAGCTTGGCATACTCAAGGCCAACCGGTCTGGACACCTCGAGATTATGCATCCCTTGCCAAAGAGGGGTTTATGCAAAATGCGATTGCCTATCGTTGTGTCCGTATGATTGCAGAAACAGCTGCAAGTGTGCCGCTTAAATTTCTTGTCAATTCTCAAGAATTGACTGATCATCCACTTATTGCACTTTTAAACAAGCCAAGTCCAACAGAATGCGCGGCGGATTTGTTTGAAGCTTGGTATGGCTATCTTCTTGTTTCTGGCAATGCGTATTTGGAAGTTGTGCAGATTAATGATGCATTGCGTGAACTCCATGTTCTAAGGCCAGATCGTATGAAG
This sequence comes from Pseudomonadota bacterium, assembly GCA_039033475.1. Classification (GTDB taxonomy): domain Bacteria; phylum Pseudomonadota; class Alphaproteobacteria; order Rhizobiales; family CBDHHC01; genus JBCCCO01. Next base: position 21,455 of record JBCCCO010000022.1, read on the forward strand.
GTTATTCCGGGCTCTGATGGTTGGCCCGTTGCTTATGAATATACTGTGGGCAGTCAAAGTGTGCAGTTTCATCAAGATGTTGAAAATGGTGTGCCGCCAATTCTTCATCTGGCGTTATTCCATCCAACAAATGATCATTATGGCCTTAGCCCTATTGAAGCAGCTGCCATTGGCATTGATATTCATAATGCGGCGGGTGGTTGGAACAAGGCCTTGTTAGACAATGCTGCAAGACCATCGGGCGCTCTTGTCTATAACATGCGTGATGGAAATTTAACGCAAGATCAGTTTGAGCGTCTCAAAAGCGAGTTGGAACAAAACTTTCAAGGCAGTAAAAATGCTGGTCGTCCTTTATTACTTGAAGGTGGGCTGGATTGGAAGTCAATGAGTTTAAGTCCTCGCGATATGGATTTCATAGAAGCCAAACATGTTGCTGCGCGAGAAATTGCCCTTGCCTTTGGGGTGCCGCCGATGTTGCTTGGTATCCCTGGGGACAACACATATTCGAATTATGCTGAGGCCAATCGTAGCTTTTGGCGGCAAACAATTTTGCCATTGGTGTCACGCAGCACCAAAGCAATTGCCAATTGGTTGGCACCCTCTTTTTCTGAAGATGTAGACATTAAACCAGACCTTGAAAAAATAGAAGCCTTAGCCAGCGAGCGTGAAGCAGTATGGGAGCGTGTGCGCCGTTCTGATTTTCTAACGCTGAATGAAAAGCGTGCCGCTGTTGGGTATGGCCCTGTTGAGAATGGTGATGTTCTCTTAACAAGAGTGAATGAAAGATCATAGAGATGATGAAACAATTTTGCCCTACACAAAACCATATGGCCTATGAAACCAAATATGCAGGGTTAAATCTTAAGACGTTGACATCAGAGGGCAGCTTTGAAGGATATGCGAGCGTATTTGGGCAAGAAGATTTGAGCCGAGATGTTGTGTTGCCAGGTGCTTTTCGGGATAGCTTGCGCAAATCGGGTATTAGTAGAGTTAAGATGCTGTTTCAACATGACCCGGCAGAGCCAGTAGGTTTATGGAGAGAAATTAGAGAAGATGCAAAAGGCTTGTACGTGCGTGGTCAGTTAATGACCCAAGTGTCACGCGCTCGTGAAATTTTAAGTTTGATCCGCGCCCGTGCTCTTGATGGGCTCTCTATTGGTTTTCGAGTGTTAGAAGGACGGCGCGATACCAAAACTGGAATACGCCGTTTGAAAAAAGTTGACCTTTGGGAAATCTCTATTGTGACATTTCCAATGCTCAATAATGCCCGTATTCATGCGGTTAAGGCTTACCAAGATAAATGGCCACGACATGCTCCCACCTTCCTTGAAAAGAGGAATGAAAACAGGCTCATAACCACCATCCGGAGAGCCTCTAATATGTTGCGTCTGGAACATTGAGAAAACCAGGCATTTTTAAATAGCGAGAGATGAGAATATTATGAGCGATACCTCCCAGAATGATCCTCTAGTGACCAAAACGGCCCATTCAGAATATTTAACCGAGGCTTTTGACGACTTTATGCGGACTTTTGAAGCCTTTAAAGATACAAATGATCAAAGGCTTAATGAAATCGAACGCCATATGTCGGCCGATGTTATTACCAATGAAAAACTGGAGCGTATTAATACAGCTATTGATAAGCATAAACGTATTGTTGATAATTTGGCACTGAAATCAAGTCGCCCATCTTTATCTTCGTCGATTGAAAAAAATGGTGTCCACACACTTCAGCATAAAGCTGCTTTTGACGCATATATTCGTCATGGCGAGCAAGGACAATTAAAAAAACTAGAAGAAAAAGCATTATCTGTTGGGTCAAACCCAGATGGCGGATACCTAGTTCCAAGTGAAACAGAAACATCAGTCATGCGTTTGCTAACAGATATTTCGCCCATCCGCTCTATTGCTAGTGTCCGTCAGGTGTCAGCTTCTGTTTACAAAAAACCCTTTACCACGGTAGGAGCAGGCTCTGGCTGGGTTGCTGAAACGGGAACTCGCAGTGAAACGACTTCTCCCACATTAGCTGAACTCTCATTTCCAACAATGGAATTGTATGCAATGCCATCAGCAAGTCAAACCTTACTTGATGACGCTGCTGTCAATATAGATGAATGGATTTCTGAAGAGGTCAATCTTGCTTTTGCAGAGCAAGAAGGGACAGCTTTTGTAACAGGTAATGGCACCAATAAGCCAAAAGGGTTTATGGATTACACCAAAGTTGCCAATGCATCTTGGACATGGGGCAATACCGGCTATGTCGCTACAGGTGCAGATGCGGACTTTGACGGCACAAATCCTGATGCCAATCTGATAGATTTAATTTATAGCATTAAATCTGGATACCGTGCCAATGCAAATTGGGTAATGAGGCGTTCAACGCAGGCTGAAATTCGCAAAATCAAAGATGCTGATGGCAATTATCTCTGGCGTCCAGGTGAGCAAGCTGGAAGCAAGCCAACGTTACTGAGTTATCCCGTTACTGAATCTGAAGATATGTCTGCAATTGCGTCGGACAGTTATTCGATTGCGTTTGGTGATTTTAAACGCGGTTATTTAATTGTCGATAGGCTTGGTATCCGCATTTTACGCGACCCTTATAGTTCTAAGCCTTACGTTCTGTTCTACACCACAAAACGTGTTGGCGGTGGTGTGCAGGATTTTGATGCCATTAAACTTCTTAAGTTTGGCACATCGTAATTGATAACTGATCCAATTTAGAATGGTTTGTTTTTATCAAGATACTCTCAGTTTTTCATTCCAGCGAAAGCTGGAATCTCATGCAAAATTTAAAAGAGATCCCAGCTTTCGCTGGGATGACGACCGTCAGTTTTACATACAAATAAAATAATACCATTTTAAAATCGCATATACTTTAACTCCCCATGCACCCCTCTATAAAATCAGGTGCAAACTTTACGGTCACAACTTGTTTGTTTTGTGTTGTGACCGTTTTTTATCCAATAAAATTTAAAGTGATTTTTTAACTATGGTACTTGTTTTAACCAGTGGACCATCTGTTGAGCCGATTAGCTTAACAGAGGCAAAAGCCTTTTTACGTGTCGATGACACCAATGAAGACACTCTGATTTCCAGTCTGATTACAGCCTCGCGGATTCATGTTGAGGTGAGTTTGGGGCAGGGGTTAATTACACAGAATTGGTCATATCTTATTGATGCCTGGCCTTCGGAGCGTGATATTTTTCTCCCGATTAAACCGGTTCAATCCATTTCTGAAATTGTAACCTATGATAACAGTGATGTGGCAACGATCTATGCAGCTTCAAACTATACAGTTGATAAGGTATCTGATATGCCCCGTGTGGTTTTGAAACATGGTGCCGCTGCGCCCGTGCCGATAAAACATATTAATGGTATTGAGGTTAAAATGGTTGTGGGATACGGCGCTGCTGCTGATACTGTGCCTGAGCCTATTCGTCAGGCTTTAAAATTGCTTGTGACCCATTGGTTTGAAAACAGAGAGCCGGTGATGTTTGGTAACAACGCATTGCATGTGCCAAATATAGTTGAAGGTCTGTTAGGGCCTTATACAAGAGCGCGGTTAGCATAATGAATGTGGGTCAGTTACGCCGCCGTCTTGATATCGAGCAACTCAACCGAGTGAGTGATGGAGCTGGCGGTTATGCAACAAGCTGGGTGAATGTTGATACAGTATGGGCTAAAGTAGAGCCCAAAATAGGTCGTGAACGCCTTATCGCAGAGCAAGTATCAAGCCGCACCAACTATGACATTGTTATTCGTTACCGGAGCGATATTACAGCTGAAATGCGCTTTCGAGACGGAACTCAGGTGTTTCATATTTTAAGCTTTTTTGATGAAAATGACCAAAAATCTTATTTAAAATGTATATGCGAAGAGCGGAAAAGTTAAGCAATGAATACACAGCAACTTGATAATAAACTTAACGATGTTCTGAAAACAATAGCAGACAGTATTCGTAATGAAGCAATAGAAAATGTACAAGGGCGTTCGTTTTTTAAAGAGCAAAAACAAGATATCATTGCCTCATTGCAAGTTAAGCAAGATCCTTTAAAGCATAGCATTCTTGTTGCATCTGAAGATATGACCAACGATACCGCGTCATGGCTTAAGCAAGCTGCGCGAGACATGCTTCCGAAATTACGCCAATCAATTCGGCGATTATTACAGTCCAAAAATATTATAAGCCGCTAGGATTACACCATGCCGATTGCATCATCTTGGGCTTTGCAAAGTGCAATATATACAGCTCTAGTCGGGAGCTCTGCTCTGACAACTTTACTTGGCGGAGCGCATGTTTATGACGATGTTCCGCAAGATATATCACCACCCTACATGACAATAGGTCAAAATATTTTACGGGATTGGAGTACGGGAACAGAGGTTGGTGAGGAACACGAAATAACGTTGAATATATGGTCAAAATCAAGCGGTCGCAAACAGGTGCAAGATATTGCAGAGACTGTGCGTACGTTGTTGCACGATAAAAGTTTAATGCTCACAGACCATAATCTTGTGAATTTGCGCCAAACATTTTTAGATTTTAGGCGAGAGCCTGATGGCGAGCATTACCGTGCCGTGATGCGCTTTCGTGCGGTGACGGAACCATCATAGTTTTTTATCAATATAATGTGGAGTATCAAACATGGCAGCCCAAAAGGGTAGGGATTTATTGCTCAAGGTGGATACCGACGGGCAAGGTACATATAGCACTGTGGCCGGCTTAAGAAGTCGAGGTATAGCATTTAATGCTGAAACAGTTGATATTACGGATGCGGAATCTGTGAATCAGTGGCGTGAGTTGCTAAGTGGTGCTGGTGTGAAAAGTGCACGGCTCAATGGTTCCGGTATTTTTAAGGATGCCACATCAGATGAGACTGTAAGATCATATTTTTTTAATGGAACTATTCGTAATTGGCAAATCATCGTTCCAGATTTTGGTACGATAGAGGGACTGTTCCAAATTACTGCACTTGAATTTACAGGTCAGCATGATGGTGAAGTGACTTTTGAAATGGCTATTGAGTCAGCGGGAAGTCTCACATTTAGCACTGCATAAGAGGGGGTGGCGACAATGGCTAATGCGCCGCGCGGTGAAATTGAAGCTACGTTCAGTGGTAAAACCTATAGGCTCTGTTTAACGTTAGGTGCTCTTGCACAGCTTGAAGAAAAGTTTCAGGTAGATGATATGCTTGCATTGGCTGAGCGTTTTGAAAATGGGCGTTTGAAGTCGCATGATGCTATACGGATATTAACAGCTGGATTGCAAGGTGCAGGGTATGACATCAGTGAAACAGAGGTGGAAACCTTCCAGGTTGAGGGCGGAGCTGTGGGCTTTGTGAAAATTGTAGCAGACTTATTAAGCGCAACGTTTAATGACGATGCAGCCGGTTCAGAATTGAATCCATAAAATATGCCAACAAAAAAGTATCATTTTCTTCCCTGGAACGAGATTATGAAATTTGGGTTTGGCGTAATGCGTTTTTCCCCAGACGTGTTATGGGCCATGACACCTCGCGAATTTTATGCTGCGCTTGAAGGTGCATTTGGTCCGCCCTCCTCGCTGTCCCCTCCAGCGAGGGGGGTGCTTACAAAACTCATGAAAAGTTATCCGGATAAATGATGATTTAAAGAGGATGTATGGACGAAATTATAGATAATTACAGTATTCGCATTAATGCCAATACGGCAGAATTGCGTAAAGACCTAAGAGAGGTTTCCTTGCTTGGAGACCGTTTCGGTAAGCGTTTAAGTAAGAGTTTTATCGATGTTGCTGTGAAAGGTAAAGACTTAAGCAGTGTGTTTCGCTCACTTGCATTGTCCTTATCAAACTCATTGGTCAACCAATCATTGCAACCATTTAACCGAGCAATTGGGGGCGCGTTCAATAGTTTATTTTCCGGAATAACAGGTGTAGGTGGTGGAAATTCAGGTTCTCTTATTCCTTTTGCAAAAGGGGGAGTGCTTAACGGGCCAGCTATGTTTCCCCTTAAAGGCTCCGGGCTTGGTTTAGCCGGAGAGGCTGGGCCAGAAGCAATTCTTCCCCTTTCTCGTGGCAGTGATGGCAGACTTGGTGTTGCTGCACAAAACACAGCACCGAACATTAATGTAACGTTTCATATCACAACGCAAGATGCGGCAAGCTTTCGGGAAACGGAATCTCAAATTACAGCTATGCTAAGCCGTGCTGTTTCTCGTGGTAGCCGTAATTTATAATATATGAATATAAACAATACGTTTGAGTAACCCATGTCCTTTCATGAAGTTCGTTTCCCTACAGATATCTCTCTTGCCTCAGAAGGTGGGCCAGAGCGGCGCACTGAAATTGTTGTTCTTGGTTCAGGTCACGAAGAGCGAAACACCAGATGGGCTGATTCTCGCCGGCGGTATGATGCAGGTTATGGCATCAAATCATTAGATAATTTACACTCAGTTCTTTCATTTTTTGAAGAGCGACGTGGCCGTCTGTATGGTTTTCGTTGGAAAGATTATAGTGACTATAAATCCTGTGTGCCGAGCCAAACACCAGCACAAACCGATCAAACAATCGGAACGGGAGATGGGACCACGGCTACATTCCAACTCACAAAAACCTATGGCAGTACTTTTGCTCCTTACACACGGAATATTAAAAAGCCTGTTGCATCAAGCGTTATCATTGCTGTTGATAGTGTGTCGCAAACTCAAGACACTGATTTTACACTGGATACCACAACAGGCATTGTGACCTTTCTGCCAGGCGCTATTCCAGCCGTTGGTGAAACAATAACAGCGGGTTTTGAATTTGATGTGCCTGTACGTTTTGATGCCGACCGCATGGCCATAGATATTCTCAAGTTTCAATCAGGAACTATTCAAAATATCCCAATTGTTGAAGTCAGGATTTAAGGCACATATCTCATGAAAAACCTTCCAACAGGAATGCAGTCACACCTTGATAGTGGAGCAACAACGTTATGCTGGTGTTGGCGTGTGACCCGAACTGATAATACAGTCATGGGTTTTACTGACCATGACAATGATCTGACGTTTGAGAATACTACTTATAAGGCTGCCACCGGTTTTACCGGATCTGAAATGAATAATGCTTTAGGTCTGAGCGTTGATAATGTTGATATTGATGGCGCTCTTAGTTCAACCAGCTTAACTGAGACTGATTTGACAGCAGGCTTGTATGACAATGCAACGGTTGAGATTTACCGAGTAAATTGGCAAGATGTCTCGCAAAGTGTTTTAATGCGCAAAGGATCCATCGGTGAGGTGCGCAGAGGAAAGCATATCTTTACAGCCGAAATCCGAGGACTTGCACATAATTTACAGCAACCAAAGGGGCGTTTATTGCATTATGGGTGCGATGCCAATTTAGGTGATAGCAGATGTCAAGTTTCTCTCGGCAGTAGCTCATACAAAGGCACAGGTACTGTGCTTTCATTTGTAGATACACGTACATTTACTGTTTCAGGACTTGAGAGTTTTACTACAGATTGGTTTGCATTTGGTTTGCTTGCGTGGACTTCTGGGCTTAATCAAAACAGAGCAATGGAAGTCAAATACCATACGAAAGATGATAGTCTAGTGACTATTGAGTTGTGGCGCAATATGGCTGATGCTATTGCTGTTGGCCATACCTTTGAGATTACAGCTGGTTGCGACAAGCAAATTTCAACATGTCGTACTAAGTTTTCTAACATTTCCAATTTTAGAGGTTTCCCGCATATTCCAGGAAATGACTTTACTCTTTCCTATCCCAATCGTGATGATGTCGATAACGATGGTGGCAGTTTAGTCCAATGACGGTTTCGTCACATAAAGTTATTTCTCTTGCCAGAGAGTGGATTGGCACACCTTATCAGCACCAAGTAAGCCTAAAGGGTGTTGGTGCAGATTGTTTGGGGCTAATCCGCGGTATATATCGTGAGTTGTACAACAAAGACCCTGAAGGTATTCCGAATTATTCAGCTGATTGGGCTGAGGCAAGGCATCAAGAAACGATGTTGCTTGGTGCAAGGTGTTATTTGGAAGAGGTTTCTAAAAGTGAAAGTCAAGTCGGTGATGTTCTTGTGTTTCGTTTGCGAGCTCATTTTGTTGCAAAACATGCAGGACTGTTAAGTTTTAATAATAAAATGATACATGCGATTGAACAGGCACCCGTTAGTGAAGTGCATTTGAGCCCATGGTGGCAACGCAGGATAGCTGGCGTGTTTCGTTTTCCTTCTTTGCATTCTTCAGGAGTTGAAAAGTAATGGCTACACTCGCGTTAACAGCAGCAGGCTCTGTTGCCGGGAGTACATTGTTGCCTGCAGGGGTGAGTGTGCTTGGAGCCACCATAAGCGGTGCAGCTATCGGCCAGGCTGTAGGCTCTATTGCTGGGAATTATATTGACCAAGCATTATTCGGCTCTTCAGGGCAATCGCGCATTGTAGAAGGGGCGAGATTATCTGACCTTCAGGTTCTTGCATCAACAGAAGGGGCAGCCTTGCCACGGTTATATGGTCGTGCTCGTATCGGTGGACAAATCATATGGGCAACTGCGCTTGAAGAAGACATTATCAAAACAACATCGCAAAGCTCAAGTGCAGGTGGTAAGGGATTGCTATCCTCTTCTGCTCCATCAACAACACAAATTGATTATAAATATTATGCGAACTTTGCTGTCAGTCTCTGTGAGGGCGTTATTTCCAGAATTGGGCGAGTCTGGGCTGATGGCAAAGAGCTGGATTTATCAAGTTTTACATACCGTATTTATAAAGGTACAGAAACGCAGCTTCCCGACAGCCTGATTGAGGCTAAGGAAGGGGCAGGGCACGTTCCAGCTTATCGCGGGACAGCTTATATTGTTTTTGAGAGGTTGCCATTGGAGCGTTTTGGCAACCGTATTCCTCAATTAACGTTTGAGGTGTTCCGCAGTGTTGATGATTTTTCCAGTAAAGTTCAAGCTGTTACGATCATCCCAGGTGCTGGAGAATTTGCTTACGAAACGACAGAGGTGACGCGCACGGAAAATGGCAGCACTATTCCAGAAAACGTTCACACCCGTCAAGGAGGGACAAACTGGACTGTTGCACTTAATGACCTCGAGGATAGTCTTGGTAATTTGAAATCAGCGGCATTGATTGTGTCCTGGTTTGGTACGGATTTGCGGGCCAGTCAATGCCAGATTCAGCCGGGTGTTGAGAATGTCGCAAAAGTCACAACACCTAAAACATGGTCTGTTGCAGGACAAACGCGAAACACGGCTTATACAGTGTCGCTTAAAGATGGAGACCCCGCTTTTGGTGGGACACCTTCAGATGCTTCAGTGATCGCTGCAATTAAAGATCTGAATACACGGGGGATTAAAGCGACATTCTACCCCTTTATTCTCATGGATATTCCTGATGGCAATAGTCTTATCGATCCTTATAGCAGTGCGAGCAGTCAACCTGTTTACCCCTGGCGTGGACGGATTACGGTTGACCCTGCGCCCGGTTTAAGTGGCACACCTGATAAGACCTCTGCGGCAACATCTCAAGTGAACAGTTTGGTTGGTGCCGCGCAAGTAAGTGATTTTTCTATTTCTGGGGAAACAGTTACCTATACTGGGCCTGCCGAATGGACCTTAAGGCGTATGGTTTTGCATTATGCGCATGTGTGTAAAGCCGCTGGCGGAATTGATACATTTTTACTTAGCTCGGAACTGCGTGGTTTAACACAAGTGCGTGATAGCGCCAGCAATTACCCCTTTGTAAATGCATTGGTGCAATTGGCCGCTGATGTAAAAAGTGTTTTAGGATCCGGAGCAAAAGTCACTTATGCTGCGGATTGGAGTGAATATTTTGGTTATCATCCGCAAGATAGCTCTAACGATGTTTACTTTCATTTAGACCCGCTTTGGAGTTCTGCTAACATTGATGCCATAGGTGTTGACCTGTATTGGCCTCTCTCTGATTGGCGTGATGGCACATCGCATCTTGATTATCAAGCAGGGATAAGGTCTATTTATGACCCTTCATACTTGAAAGGGAATGTGAATGCAGGTGAGGGATATGATTGGTATTATGCCAATACATCAGATCGCGCTGCACAAACGCGAACTAATATCACAGATGGCAGCGGTAAGCCTTGGGTGTTTCGTTATAAGGATATTTTGTCTTGGTGGAACAATCAGCATTACGACCGCCCAGGAGGCGCCGAAAGTGGAACGCCAACAGCGTGGGTGCCAAAATCAAAGCCGATATGGTTTACAGAACTTGGTTGCCCTGCGGTGGACAAAGGCTCCAATCAACCAAATGTTTTTTATGACCCTAAAAGCTCTGAATCGTTCTTTCCCTATTTTTCAAAAGGAACGCGTGATGACGCCATTCAGCGGGCCTATATCAAGGCATTTTTAGAATATTTTGACCCCAATAATGAGAATTATATTTCAGGCAGCAATCCGATCTCAAGTATTTATTCTGATCGGATGGTCGATTTAGAGCGGATTTATGTGTATACTTGGGATGCGCGGCCATATCCTGCGTTTCCTTTTAACAATACAGTTTGGGGTGATACAGACAACTGGGAGTTTGGCCATTGGATAACCGGGCGCATTGGTGATGCTCCTCTTGCTCAAACGATTAATCAGATTATGTCTGATTATGATTTTTCTGACTTTGATACTACAAAGCTCCATGGAACATTGCAAGGCATATTGATTGACCGTATTATGTCTGCTCGTGATGCTCTGCAACCTCTTGAGCTGAGCTATTTTATCGATAGCTTTGAAAGTGGGGGCAAAGTTCACTTTAAGCACCGCGGGCAAGAAAGCATCAGCAAAGAGATTGCACCAGATGATTTGGTCGAAGATACTCCGGGTGCCGATCTTTATGTTTTAAAGCGTGCACAAGAAACAGAGCTCCCGGCCATTGCTAAACTCTCTTATATTGATAGTGCAAATGAGTATCGGCAGGCCGCAGTTGATGCACGTCGTCAAGTGATCGGAAGTCAGCGGGTTTCAAGTGCACAATTGCCAATTATTGTAGAGCAGCAACAAGCACAAAATATTACAGAAGTTTGGTTGCATGATATTTGGGCGGCGCGGGAAACTGGTGAGTTCTCTTTGCCTCCAAGTTACTTGGCACTCGAGCCAAGCGACATGGTGCAGCTTAAAGATAATGCCAGCGAGCCTGTTTTAAGATTAGCAGAAGTTACAGAAGGCAATGCGAGGCTGATTTCCAGCTTATCAATTGAGCCTTCAGTTTATGATACCTTGCGCACACCAAAGCGACAAAACGCATTGCCAAGCCCTCAGGTTTTCGGTGCTACTACACTTGCCTTTATGGATTTGCCTCTTATCAGTGGAAACGAAAACCCTGCGATAGGATATGTTGCAGCCTTTCAGTCACCATGGCCTGGAGGTGTTGCGCTTTATCGCTCTCCAGATACGAGCGGATACACTCTAAATGCTTTGGCAACATCTCCGGCGACATTGGGGGTGACACAAACCGCGCTTTCTTCAGGGCCAACCGGCAGACTTGATTATGGCAATGAGCTTAGCGTTAAGTTAGATAGCGGCACTTTGTCCTCAGTTGAAAATTTGGCATTGTTAGGCGGGCAAAATAGTGCGGCTATTCAGAATGCAAATGGTGACTGGGAAGTATTGCAATTCAAAAATGCGGTGCTTACAGAGGAAAAAACATACACATTATCGGTGTTGCTTCGTGGGCAGGCCGGAACAGAAAACGCGATGCAAGGCTCTGTGCCAATTGGTGCACGTTTTGTATTGCTGGATGAAGCAATTGCTGAAGTTGGTATGAGTGCAAACGAAATCGGTTTGCCATTTAATTGGAAATATGGGCCATCTAACCGCAACATCTCACATCAATCTTACACAACATCATCGCATGCGTTTACTGGTTTAGGGTTTAAGCCTCTAAGCCCAGTACATGTCAAAGCAAGTTGGTCTGGAAATGATCTCATTCTCTCTTGGATTCGGCGAACACGTATTGGTGGTGATAGCTGGGAAATTCCTGAGGTGCCTTTAGGTGAAGATACTGAATTATATGAGATCGATATTTTAAACGGCTCAGCAGTCATTCGAACTTTAACCAGTACTACAACACATGTGACGTATGCCGAAACTCAGCAAATTGCAGACTGGATAACAGTTCAATCAAGTTATGATATCAACCTATATCAGTTAAGTGGAATGGTTGGTCGTGGTTCTCCAAGACAGGAAACTGTAGGTGCGTAGCGCAATATGACATCTGAAAACAAAAGAAACATACTTAGTCTTATCGATCCTTCAACAACGAATACCACAAAAGATGGTGTTGTTGCAGGCAGCCTTATCACAGCACCGGCGTGGGCACCTTTGCTCAGCACATTTAATGATCTGCTCACAATGGTCACATTAATTATTGGCTTGATCATTGGGTTGATACGACTTTGGGCGCTCGTCAAAAAAGGCAATAGCCCGGATGAAAAGCTTAAGAAATTTGAGGAGTAAAGACAGTCATGCAAGATAATTTCACAAAAGCACTCAATCATATTCTGGTTTATGAGGGGGGGTATGTTGACCATCCCCTTGATCCGGGCGGTGCAACTAATCTTGGTATCACACGCAAAGTTTTGTCCCGGTTTCGAGGGCGCAAGGTTTCCAAGTCTGAGGTGCGATTGTTAACTCATCAGGAAGCGGCGCAAATTTATCAAAAACATTACTGGATGACATGTCATTGTGATAAACTACCAAGCGGTCTTGATTTGGCTGTTTTTGACTGCGCGGTTAATCAAGGTGTTAGCCGGGCTAAAAAATTTTTGCAAAAAGCAGTACGCGTTAAAGTAGATGGCGCAATTGGGCCAATCACATTGGCAGCTGTACGCAAAGCAAATTCCAAAAAACTACTGACTGAATTTATGGCCAGACGCATGTCTCATTACGGCAGTTTGAAGCGGTTGTTTCAAACTTTTGGCCTGGGTTGGTCTCGCCGTCTTATGGCCGCCCATTCTCACGCCCTTGCTCTTTTTTACACCAATCAAACAGGAGAACACTCATGAATTATGTTTTACAACGCCTAAAAGAGCCTTCAACTTTTGCGGGCATTGCAGCCTTTTTAGCTGGTTTTGGGTTGTTAGGCCTCACAGAAACACAATGGAATGAGATTTTTGGAGCTTTGGCTGCTGTTGCAGGTGCTGCGGCTATTTTCTTGGGTGAAAATCATAGCTCTGAAAATAACTAGGTAGTGGACTCATAAAATTCGCACCATAATCTTATAGAAGCCAATTTTATGAGTGCCATGAAATTTTTTACACTTTTCTCATAGCGTGTTGCAATTCTTCGAAATGATTTTTTCAACCTGCCAAAGAAGCGTTCAACA
>JBCCCO010000023.1:0-32841 GCA_039033475.1 Pseudomonadota bacterium
AACGCTATTGGGGGAGACGGTTCTGGGCAAGGGGGTATTTCTGTACAACTTCTGGAAACGTAACAAATGAAATCATCCTCAATTACATTGAAAATCATACCGAAGATAAACCTACCGGCTTATAGCCGGTAGTGGTTTAGTCTAGGTACGTTAGTTATAAATAGGTGTTTTACAACCTGAATTGAATTCAATTCAGGTTGAATCGCTCTAGCTCAGTAAAACTTTTCCGATTTTTTCCCATCCCACTGCCGTCATTCCCGCGAAGGCGGGAATCTATGTGGATTTTTCAAAACTCTCTGATTTTGTAAAAACAAGTTGCAAGTATCTTTTTGAAAAACAAAAGGTATGGAAGGACTTAACCATTGTTTTAGATTCCCGCTTTCGCGGGAATGACGGCTGAGAGGATTGTGTTGTTAAAAAAGTTTGCAGTTGTTAAAAGTTTGAGAGGTAAATAGTGTATAGTGATTTCTATATGTAAATTCACTTCTCAATCATCATCCGCAATAATGGCATTGGCCAAAGCTGTTCCACTTTCAAAAGCGGCTTCAACTCGTGGGCCCAAGCACCAATCTCCCGCAACAGCAAGTTGGACATTACGGTCATAAATAAAGGGTTGGCCAAGAGGTGTTTCAACCAAAGCATATAACCATCTGTGTGCATCTTTGTGCAGCAGGGGACCAAAATCTTCTTTATCACAGAGGTGGGCAAATAGTTTAAGTAATTTATCAGAAATTTCTTCTTTCGATAAATTGAGGTGACTTCTTGTCCATTCTTTGCTCGCATGAACAACCCAGCAGTAAGAGGAGTCGTCCCTAGCGGGCTTAGAAGAATTATTGCACGCCCAGGAAATTGCCCCTGTTTTAGAGCGATACGCGTCAAAGTGTATGTCGGGGTTATGTTGGAAAGCAAATAACCCGGCCCAACACGGTGCCATAACAGCAGATTGTAAGTCGTGAAATGCAGAGCTAAAAGAAGAGACCAACTCATATGCTTGCACAGGCGGAGCTGTCACAATAACCAGGTCAAAATCACTCCAGTTGCTTTCATCTTCTAAAATCAATGCCCAACTTGAACCTTTATATTGCAGGTCTACAACCCGTGTCCTGGTATAAACTTTTAAACCTTCTGCAAGATGTTTGGCAAAAGCACTCATGCTGGGCATCCCAACATACATAATGTCTTGTTCTGAGGTTGGTGTATCATTTTCGGGTGATCTCTTCGTTTCCAGAAAATAAGGTGACCATGCTGACGCAGTGTAAGCTTGTTCAGCATCAAATATAATATTTTTAAAGCTCTCTGTGCGTGCTTTAATGAATTGTGCTCCATGGTCAAAACGCAAGTGATCTGCTCGGCGTGTGGCAACGCGGCCTCCAATGCCTCGCCCTTTATCTAGCAGAGTAACACTATACCCAGCATTGACAAGCTGCCTTGCACAAGTCAGACCTGTAATGCCAGCTCCAATAATGGCAATATTTTTCGCAGAGTTTTTTGTTAATGAGGCGCCCACTAAAAACATCCCACAAATGCAAGATTAAGCGTAATCAATTGCCCGTATTGATACCAGATTGCAGCAGCCCCCACAACAGCCGTAAGAGCAAAACTCACAACAGCACATAATCCCAAATGCAGTGTTTTGCTCATATACTGTTCTACCTTATGCAGTTTTCTCTTTTAGCTGTTCACTTTTTATTGGGCGTTCTTCTATAGGCCAATGAACCAGGGCGGCCAATAAACCCAAAGCAATGCTAATCCACCACACGATATCATATGACCCAGATATATCGTAGGCCTTGCCGCCTATCCAAGCCCCTAAAAAACTGCCCAACTGATGGCTTAAAAAGACCAGGCCAAATAATGTTGACATATAAGTGGTTCCGTAAATTTGCGCCACCAGGCCGCTGGTTAATGGAACTGTTCCAAGCCATAATAGGCCAATGGCGACACTAAAGATCAAAACGCTGACATCTGAGATAGGGAGCATAATAAAGGCCAAGATAATGACCGAGCGTATCGCATACAGCAAACTTAAAACATTTTTCTTTGCAAAATAATCTCCCAACGCACCACACCCAAAGCTGCCGATAATATTGCCAATACCAATCAAGCTAAGTGCTGCGGCTCCAAGCCAAGTGGCAAGTCCGGCATCGTTGATATAAGCAGGCAGATGAATAGCAATAAAGGCAACATGAAACCCACAGACAAAAAAGCCAATATTGAGCAAAGCAAAGTTGCGATCTGCACATGCTTCTTTCAGGGCCTCTTTTAGAGTTTGTGAGGGGGCGCCTACCGTACCTTTGCTAACGGTTGGTTTGCCCGAAATGGCATATGCCAAGGGGGCCATAACAAATGCTGTTGCGGACAATATCATTAGGCTTGTTACCCAGCCAAAACTTGCCATGAGCACATGGGTATAGGGCAGGGCCACGAATAATCCAATTGAGCCTATCATAGACGTTAAACCTAAGGCAAATCCACGCTTATGTTCTGGCGCGCTACGTCCAACAATTCCTAAAATAACCGAAAAACCGGCGCCACTCATCCCAAGACCGATCAATGTTCCACCAAGTATCAATTGGTTTCCGGCACCTGGCATCATCATAACCAATAAACCTAGTGTATAACAGACAGCTGCAACCACAACGATACGCCCTGCGCCATATTTATCTGCAATCATGCCTGTAAGCGGTGCACCTAACCCCCAGAATAAATTCATTAACCCCAAGGCAAACGCAAATGTTTCCCGTCCAATGCTCAAATCAATCGAGATAGGCGTGAGGTATAAGCCAAGCGCTTGCCTTAGGCCGAGCGCAATTGCCATAATTGTTCCACCTGCTATGATGATTAACCATAAACGTGCTGACATTGTTTTTAACCCAATTCCTAAAAAGACTGTTTAGATGTTGTGTGCGTGGCGTACGCATTGCATTATTATATTATGTCAGACTCTATAGGCAAAAGAAAGTCTAATGTAATATGGGCTTGCTATAAGTTTCTCTAATGCATTGGCTAAGCAATCCTTATACCCATTTGGAAGTTAAAATATGCTCAGCAACTTTGAAAAACACTTGCAAGATGAATTGGTGCACATAAAAAGCGATGGATTGTACAAAGTTGAGCGCACAATTTCTTCACCTCAAAAAGCGCGTATTCAAGTGAGTGATGCAGATGATACGGCGCGGGAGGTTATCAATCTTTGTGCGAACAACTATCTTGGTTTGGCTGACCATCCGGATTTAATCGCAGTAGCAAAGCAGGCTCTTGAAGATTGTGGTTATGGCATGGCGTCGGTACGATTCATATGTGGAACGCAAAATTTACACCGTGCATTAGAGCAGCAGTTAGCTCGTTTTCTTGAAAAGGATGATGCGATTTTATATGCCGCATGTTTTGATGCGAATGGTGGTCTATTTGAGCCTCTACTCAGTGCCGAAGATGCGATTGTTTCCGACAGTTTGAACCATGCATCAATTATTGATGGCATAAGATTATGCAAGGCCAAACGCTATCGTTATGGCAATAATAATATAAATGACCTTGAGGTTAAGCTCAAGCAAGCGAGAACAGATGGCGCACGCTTTATCATGATTGCTACCGATGGCGTGTTTTCGATGGATGGAACATTTGCCAATTTACCGGATATCTGCGCTTTGGCTGAAAAATATGAGGCTCAGGTTATGGTGGACGACTGCCATGCCACCGGCTTTATTGGGCCGCAAGGAAAAGGAACGCCAGCACATTTTAATGTGAGTGATAAAGTGCATATTCTAACCGGGACTTTGGGTAAAGCACTTGGAGGGGCTATCGGTGGATATATTGCAGCCAACCAACCTGTGATTGATATGTTGCGGCAAAGATCGCGGCCCTATCTTTTTTCCAACTCGTTGCCTTCGGTTGTAGCTGCCACGTCTCTCAAGGCCTTAGAGTTAATAAAACATGGTGATGATCTGCGCCAACAGCTACGCGAAAATGCATCTCATTGGCGTGAAGGCTTAACCAAAATTGGATTTACGCTTTTGCCTGGAGAGCATCCTATTATACCTATAATGTTAGGCGAAGCCCAATTGGCACAAGATATGGCATCAGCCCTTTATAATCATGGGGTTTATGTATCGGGCTTTTTCTTTCCCGTTGTACCAAAGGGACAAGCACGCGTTCGCACACAAATGAATGCAAGGTTAACACGGCAAGATCTCGATGAGGCTCTCGAATCTTTTGCAATATGCGGCAAGGAATTAAATATTATATAAGCATATTAAAGGTTCTAAAAAATGGAAACCATGAAAGCCCTTGTTAAAGCCTCTTCAGCCCCAGGGATAGATCTGCAAGATGTTGAAATTCCAGAAATAACAGAAGAAGATGTTCTGATTAAAGTTCGCAAGACAGGGATTTGTGGCACCGATAAGCATATCTGGGATTGGGATACATGGGCGCAAAACACAATCCCAGTGCCGATGGTTATTGGTCATGAGTTTTCTGGAGAAATAGTTAAAATCGGGCGCAATGTGACCAGCCTGAAAGTCGGTCAACGCGTTTCTGGAGAGGGGCATATCGTTGGCACCAATAGTCGGGCGAGTCGGACAGGGCGTTTTCATCTAGACCCTGAGACACAAGGTATCGGCGTTAATATTCCTGGTGCGTTTGCTGAGTATTTACGTTTGCCAGCCTTTAATGTTGTTCCATTGCCAGAGCATATTGATGATGATATTGGAGCAATTTTAGATCCACTGGGGAATGCCGTTCATGCTGCTTTGTCTTTCAATTTAATTGGAGAAGATGTGCTTATTACTGGTGCAGGACCGATTGGAATTATGGCTGCATGTGTCGCACGTCATGCCGGAGCGCGCCATGTTGTTCTTACTGATATTCAGCAAGATCGGCTTGAGCTTGCACGCAGCATTGTGGATATTACGACCGTCAATGTTGCTTATCAAAATTTGACAGAAGTGACCAAAGAGTTAGGGTTAAAAGAAGGCTTTGATGTGGGCCTGGAAATGAGTGGAGCCAGTGGGGCTTTTGACCAAATGCTCGTGCACATGTGCATGGGAGGGGAAATTGCACTATTGGGTATTCCGACAGAAAAAACTTATGTGGACTGGGGAAAGATTATTTTTAAAGCCTTAACGCTTAAAGGAGTTTACGGTCGTGAGATGTTTGAAACCTGGTATAAAATGATTTCCATGCTAGATAGTGGATTAAACATTCGCGAAATCATAACGCATCGATATCATTTCACCGAATATGAAAAAGGTTTTGATGCCATGAACAGTGGGACATGTGGGAAAGTGATATTGCATTGGACATAAAAAAAACCGGCTCTTAATAATAAGAGCCAGTTTTGTTGTTCTAACCAATCCAAATAATTGGTTCAAAAAAGTATTGCAACTACCTTAAACTGGGGGGATGCAAATATTGGTGTCGCAGGAGCGTGTGATCCTTGAGGAGCAGGTGTCGGTACTTCTGTGAGAGAATAGTCTCCTTGAATACAACAAGAGGCTCCTTAAAGTATTTATACAAGCGTGTTTCCATTTATCGCTCCATAAAGTTGACGTGCATCCGCATGTTCCTATGATGGCTAAATCATAAGAGTATCCAGACACAGCGAGAGTTTGTCTCAGAGAGACAGACGCTGACCAATTGTGCCACAAAACTGTAGCAGTCATTTTTGGGAAGTTTAGTTTTAGAAGTTTAGTACAGCTTTTGTAATGCAAAGCTGAAGTCTCCCTATTCATCGTCTTTATAATTATAGAAACAATTTAAGTCAGAGATATGAAATATACGTTGCTAAAAAAATAAATTCTGATGGTGTCAGTCAACTCATCGACAAAACGCACAAGGAAAGTGAAAGCAAAAATTGATTTTCACCTTCTCAAATTGCTGATTATAAATAGAAAATCAGTATAAAAAGTATCTGCCACAATGGTTAATAAACGATTAACCATAATAAGTTTTATGGTTAATTTATCTTGAAGCTTTGAAGAGTCCGCGATATTTCACGTGCAGCCACTTGTATGCAATTATGATAAAGGATTGAGAGAATATAAAAATTTGGCGTTATGCGATTCAAGCTATTTTTTAAAGAAACAGTCTCCTTGAATACAAACTTTCATATAAAGAATACGAAAATTTACTTTTCGCTCTTAATGCCTTGCATTGATGTGCTGACTTGCGTTGTGATAGGGTGCGCCGCATCCTGCACAATCTGACTTGAAAGTTTCTGAAACTCTTGCGCTTGTTGAGAGAGCGTATTTAAGTTTTGTTGAATAAAATCAGCCTGCAATTCAAAGGCTTGCTGGATGTTTTTTGCCTCAGAAATACTTTTAAAATGATCAAAATTTCTGTTTAAATTTTCATGAGCTATATTGTGAATTTTACTTTGCAAACGATGTGTATTTTCATTTGTTTTTTCCATAGCAGCTTCCAGCGCATCGCTGCTGTTTGTAAGCGTATCCTTTGTTTTTTCAAATACAGATTTGGTTTGATTGAGTATTTGCTCCGCATAATTGCGCCAGACATTCGAGAGAGGATGTGACGCAATCGATGTATTAAGCGTTTGCGATTGCTGTTCTTTCTGAGTGCCGCGTTGTGTGTTCATTACAGTTTTTTGAGCGGGTATTTTTACGGGTTTTGTTGGTGTTTTTTGTGATGTCTTAGTTCTTATCTGATCCAGATTTGTCGCTTTTGGAACAGACTTAGAAACTGGTTTTTGCTTTGTGCTACTTTGTAATGGCGTTCTCTTTTTTGCAGGCGTTGCACTTCCTACAACAGACTTTAGAGAAGATTGCGGTCTTTGAGGTTTGGATGGAGTGTTGCGTAATCTAGCTGGATGGGCAGCAAGATTTGTAATGTTATTATGCTGCTGTGAAATGCTTTGATCATGCTCCTTCTTAATATTTTGTGAATATGAAGGGGCGCCTTTCTTGTTTTGAGTTGTGTTCGCAGCAGGACTGGATTTGGTTTGTTTCTCTGTAGACAATTTTGAAGATGTTGCCGCCGATAAAGAAGCTTTATCTTTATTTTTCGTGTCATTTGGAGTGTCCACCATGTCGTCACCTTTTTAACTTTTGTAACCTCAAATTATATCCATAGCACTTAAATCTTAATGTAGTTTATCATTACTCTAAACTTTTAGAGCAAAAACTTGTGCAATGCAACAAAATATTGCATCGCACCATGCTGCGTATCTTCCTTATTAGAACTTTCCTACTATATGATTTTGTTAGGAAGTTTATGATTTTACAGTTTTAGCCGTTTTTGCGACGAGCTCTGATAACTCTTGAGTTTGTTCAGCATAGGCTTCCATCTGTTGTTTTGCAAATTCACTCTGTATTTCAAGTGCTTGTTGCATATCCTTTGCCTTAATGAGCTGGTCTGCTAAGTCAAAATTAGCTTGCATGTTGTGTGTTGCAAATGTCATAGCTTTCTCCTGGATATCTTTGACACCAGTGGTCATCGCATCAGAGGATTTGTTAATAACCTCTTGCGCATCTTTTGAAGCCTCAAGCAACTTGTTGTAGGCCTCTTGCGATTGGTTTACACTTTTCTGCGCGAATTCACGAAGTTGGGGGGGAATTTCGAATTCTGGTGTATTTGGCATGTGCTCCTCCTAAATTTAAGTCATGCGTCACTTATATGATATATGTCTGTTGCCAGACATATCACGACAGTAATTTTTAAAAATATTTACACTGATTTACGTTTTTAAGAATAATAGGGCAGATAGTTTGCAAATACAATGGTAGGCCTTTTACAAAAATGACCCTAGAATATCATATTCATTCACAAAATATTCCTCTCCTCAAAACATTGCAAAACCAGCGTGAGGCCGCATGGCTTTGGGATCCTCAACAAGGTATTATTCTATGGGCGAATATTTCTGGTCTTGCATTTTGGGATGAACCAGATTTGATAAGATTAAAGAAGCGTCATTTTGATAAATCTATGCCGGGTCTACAGCGTATTGTAGACTTGGCAAATCAGAATGTCTCAAAAACGGGTGTGACAGACACATTTTTGTTTTGGACGAAAAAAGGAACGCAAACAGTTTTCTGCCATTGCTCGGCATTATATTTAAAAAATGGTCTTTACGGTTTGGTTTTATCTGTGCAGCCAGAGCCGACAGCATCAGCTGAAGAAATAGCTCAGGCCTCTGTTATTCCCTCATATCATACATCTTCAGAGGATAAAGGTGTTCTCGAAGAAATCGCATCTATGATTAAGAACCCTGGGAGCATGAGTGCGGACATATCTTCCCATTCTGATGAACCGGAAAAACCAAGAGAGCAAAGCCGTTTATCAAGTGAAACGACCACCGGGTTTTTAGCAAAAGTAAGCCATGAATTGCGCACCCCGTTAAATTCAATTCTTGGCTTTGCAGAGTTGATGAAAACGGAACACTTTGGTTCGTTTAAAAATCAAAAATATAAAGACTGCTCAAATACAATATACGAAAGTGCACTTCACGCTCTTAGTGTTGTTAATGATTTGCTTGATGTTACAAAAATTGAAGCAGGTCATTTTTCATCATCACTTGTCAAAGTGAATTTAAATCTGACAATTGAAAATTGTTTGCAAGCACTGCAACCACAAATTTCAAAAAAGCGTTTGATTGTTCGCCAATCCTTAAGTCCAAATTTGCGAGACGTTCTGTTTGATGAACGCAACTTAAAACAAGTTCTGTTCAATGTTGTTACCAATGCGATAAAATTTACACGCCAGGGGGGGCAAATTATTGTATCGACGATTAGTCTCAAAGATAAAACCTTAAAGTTGCGTATTATTGATACAGGGATAGGTATGTCAGAAGCTGATATTGCGATTGCCTTGCAACCTTTTCGCCAACTCGAGAGCGCAGCTTATGAAAACAGCGAAGGAACGGGTTTAGGTTTGCCTTTGGCTAAAGCTATGGTTGAAGCAAATGGATGTGAGTTTTGTCTCAGTAGTGAGCTTAATAAGGGGACGCAGGTTGATATAACGTTCCCCGAGATTAAAAATGCATGAATGATGGTCTCAGATTTTTTTGTTTTCCAAGTTACAGGTTAAAACCAACGATTTTTAGTCGGTAAGTAGGACTTTTAGTCCTTTTCTGGATATATGGATGTTTTGGAATCACACCCATGATACGCCACCTTTAAATCACACCATCACCAACTTTTGCGTATAGCTCCATCAGCCTATTAACACGAAGACTCGCAAGGTATTGTTATTAAATGTAAACTTTTGAGTCAGACTCTAAGCAAATCTTACATTTTTTATAAAATAATGCATACTACTCAGTAATAAATTTGCATTATATTCATAAACTAAGATGGTCTCGAGTTTTTTGAGGAATATCTCATTTTCACTTTAAAGTAGCAATTATCCATTAAATTCACCTCCTTAAAACCACCAATATGCGTTTTAACATTTTGTATTCTTACACTTTTTTTGAATCTGGCCTGATACTATGTAATTTAGAATAGTTCTAACCTTATGAAAAGATTGAACTTTCTATAAATTAGTTTAGACTGTCACTCTTGACATCATTGCTTTTTCTATACTCAAGTCGTTTTGAAATGAGATTGCTATCTGTAAAAAAGATGTCGATCTGATACCGGGTTCTTGATCCCGTCTATTAGAGGAAAATAAAATATGATTATTAAAACATTCGGTCGCCTAGTTGCGACTTTTGTTGCTGTGGCAACATTCTTGGTTTCATATGCTCACGCAGCAGGTGAAGTAAATATCTATTCTTACCGTCAACCCTTCTTGATCGAACCATTGCTTGATGCTTTCACCAAAGAAACAGGTATCAAGGCCAACGTGATCTTTGCCAAAAAAGGATTAATCGAACGAGTAAAGGCAGAAGGTAAAAACAGTCCTGCCGATGTGCTTTTGACCGTTGATATCGGACGCTTGACAAAAGCTGTGGATCAAGGTGTCTCGCAATCTTTGTCTAATGCCACGGTCGAAGCAAATATTCCTGCAAGTTTGCGTGATCCAAAAGGTCAGTGGTTTGGTTTGACGCGCCGGGCACGTGTGGTCTATGCCTCAAAAGATCGCGTAAAACAGGACACAATTACTTACGAAGAACTCGCTGATCCCAAATGGAAAGGCAAAATCTGCATCCGCTCTGGTCAGCATGTCTATAACGTTGCGATGATTGCATCTGTTGCCGCAAACCTTGGAGAAGAAAAAGCTAAAGCATGGTTAGAAGGTTTGAAAAATAATCTTGCACGTAAGCCATCTGGCAATGACCGAGCGCAAGTCAAAGGCGTTTATTCCGGCGAGTGTGACTTGGCTATTGGCAACACCTATTACATGGGTGCAATGCAAACCAACGATAAAAAGCCAGAACAAAAAAAATGGGCAGATGCTGTGAAGCTTCTATTCCCAAATTCAGCAGATCGTGGAACACATGTGAATGTCTCAGGTATGGTGCTCGCAAAAAATTCACCAAATAAAGCAAATGCGATTAAATTGATGGAGTTTTTATCTGGAGATAACGCACAGAAAATCTATGCGTCTGTGAACCATGAATATCCGGTCAAAGAAGGTGTCGCTTGGTCAGACCGCGTAAAGTCTTGGGGTGATTTTAAGGCTGATCCAATATCTCTTGAGAAGGTCGCAAAGCTTCGTGCTCGCGCTAGTAAGATGGTTGATGAAGTCGGTTTTAACGATGGGCCAAGTTCTTAACTCTTAAAACAATATTGAGTGCGGTGTGAGTATAATCAAATGCTCACACTGTCTCACGAAAAGATCGAAAACAAAAATGCAAGATTTTGACGCACGCAAATTAAGGGTCCACTACGATCAGCTTTCATCAGCGGAATACCTTATTGGTTTTGGCTTCAGGTGTTGGCTTGCAGGGTATCAAAACAATGATATTTCCTATTGGGGTAAAGGTTGGAGCCGATTTTCAGATGAACTTGGATCAGCTAAAGCCAAACCTATTGTTACAGATTTGTCTTTCTGGGTGCAGCAAATAAAGTGTTGCGCACGGCGGAAGATTGATTGTGCGCCGATTGATTGTAAAGCATTTTGCCAGGATGAATGTACAGCAGTATCGCTTATTGCGGCCAGTCAGCATAAAGCTTGTCCCGCTTTGCAAGCGTGCGCAAACGCACTACTCGGCACAGACGAAACCGAAGATGTTCTTAACGCTGCTGAGCGTTTTGCGAGCACTTTAAGGCGAGCTGATATCTATCTTGATGGAACAGCGCTTTTACATTAAGTAATACCATGGCCAAGGGAAAGTGAATTTGACCTTATAGCCAATTTCATAAATAATAACATGGTAGAAGAAATTAGCTATATTTATAGCTCCTGAGCATAAATCTTCAAACTTTTAAGGCCGCTTCGCTCAGCATAATTTTAATCGCATTATCCAGGCAAGACCCACATTTAGGGCGCTGGCCAAGGGTTTTGTAAACCTGACTGATTGTTATCATGTCATTTGGTTGTGAAGCGTTAAGTTTCGAGACGGCCTGTCTGATATCCTGATCTGTAATTACATTGCATGAACATACAATCATAATGATTTCTCCTCGATAAATCTCAAGATTTGTCAGACACTAACTCTATCAATTTCCCGCGCACCCATTCATGGCATTCGTCACGGTCATGGCTTTTATGCCAAATCAAATAATTGGGAACGACGAGTTTTGGAAAAGGCTGCTCAATCGTTGTTAGGGGAACATAACGTTTCAACGCATTTACAATGGTTTCTGGTAAAGTCACAAGTGCATCGGACTCTAAAGCTATAAAAACCCCAACAAACGCAGAAGAAGCCACAATCATCTCTTTGAGTTTGATATCGTGCAGAGCCAAATGCTTTTCAAAGGGGTGTATAGGCAAGCCGCCACTTGAAAAAACGATGTGCTCTGTATCCTGAAATGCAAGTGCAGAAGTCTTACTCTTGCTAAGGGGGTGATTGCGTTTGGCAATTGTAATGTATGTCTCGCTTCTTAATTTTTTTAACTGAAAGTCAGCGGCATCATCATCAGGCATACCTTCCTTAATGAGAAAATGTGTTTTCCCAAGGCGCATATCCTCAAAGCTTTGTAAACCATTCAAAGGCTTCCAATTGAGCGTAATGTTCGGGGCCAATTCTTTAATATTGTGACGCAGGCTGTGAATAAGGGTCAGCTCGAAAGCTCCACGGCAAGCCAGCACAAACTCGCGTTCTTGCGCTGTCGGGTCAAATGGTGTTGCAGGGCGCAACAAACTCTCCATGCCAGACACAATGACGTGGATAGTCGGTGCAAGGCTTGTCGCTCTTGACGTCGGCACTAATCTTTGTCCCGCACGCACGAATAGTGGATCGTCAAAAATTTCACGCAAGTTTGCAAGCGCATGGCTGACGGCTGACGGGCTGCGCCCAAGACGTGAAGCAGCTTTCGTGACACTTGCATCAACAAGCAAGGCATCAAGCACAACAATGAGATTAGCGTCAAGTTCTTTTAAATGCATAGCATGCATTTATACATATATAATAATTTAGTAAAATAGAATATTGAGAAAATCGCAGCCCCTCCAAAAAGAGGTTGATCTGTAGTAACAAAATCAATTCATACTTCAAGTACAGCTAATTCTCATAGGGTGTTGAAATATATATTATAATCATTAAATTAGAGAAATTATAAAATCAAAAAATGCACTATTTGCACGAATATATGTGCAAATTTTTCAGCAATGTTATGGCTAGCCTCAGGACTGGCATACATTCATTTTTTAATTAACCGGGCGGCAAAAAAACCATCCATGCCGCTAAATCTCTCATCATCATGTTGAAACGAAAATGGGAACGTACGCAAGCTGCCTTGTTCAATCCAGTTTTCATATCCATACAGGTCTTTTTCTGCTGTTATGGGATTGAGGATGAGATTTGGGCCTGACTTCAAAACCTCTTGAATGAGGTGTAATCCTTCTTCTGGCTCTAGCGAACAGGTGCAATACACCAAAGTTCCACCGGGCTTTAAAAAATCAAGAGCGGCTTTGAGTAAATTTTTTTGTAAGGCACACAGTTCTTGAATATCTTGCTCTGATTTAAGGTATGGAATATCAGGATGGCGCCGAATGGTTCCGGTGGCGCTGCATGGTGCGTCCAGCAAAACAGCATCAAACTTTTGTTTTGGTTGCCATTCGAGAACATTGGCGTGCGCAATATTGGGATGGAACCGTAAGCGGGACATGTTTTGTTTGAGACGTTTGATCCGTTTTTTTGATGCCTCAACGGCTGTAACTTTGGCCCCTAACGCGCACAATTGAGCTGTTTTCCCGCCTGGTGCGGCGCATAAATCTGCAACTTCTTGATCTTTAACATCTCCTAATAATATGACCGGCAAGTATGCGGCCATGTCTTGCACCCACCATACGCCATCATCATAGCTTGGTATTTCCTCTACCCGCCCCCCTGTTTTAAGCCGTATCTGGCCCGTTGGCAAAAGAGCTCCGTCCAACTGTGTTGCGAGGCTTTGTGCTTCATCCTGATGATCTGGTTTGAAGGCCAAATCAAGGGCTGGTTCTATTGTGTGGGCATGTGCAATCTTAAGTGCGGTGTCAACGCCATAGGTGTTTTGCCAATGCTGGAACATCCAACTGTGTTGATAAAGATCGATATTGTTTTGATCAGCTAACTTATCCTGCCCTTGTTCTGATACCCGGCGTAACACTGCATTGGTCAATTTAGCAAAACGCTGAGTGGCATTATGGCGCTTGCATAGTCGGACGGATAGGTCAATAACGGCATGGGGCGGTGTGCCTAAAAACAAAAGCTGTGCACCGGCACTTAAAAAAATTTCACGCAAATATCCGCATTTCCTTGGGAGAGGCTTTGCTAAAAATTGCGCGATAATTGCTTCAATCTGTATTTTGTGGCGCAAGGCCGCTGAGACAATTGCTCTAACAAAAGCTTGGTCTCTGCTTGGGACATTTACCTTATCTTGTGTTGCATAAACTTGTTCCAAAGCTGTATCTAATGGCTCTTTTTTTTGTAGCACACTATACAAAATATCAACGGCCTGCTTGCGTGCAAGGAAACCGTCACCGCTGTTTTGCTTAAGCTGAGTTGGATTGGACAATGAAGCTACTATCCCCATGGTCCGCTTTTGTTGGGTCCGCGTTTGGAACCCTCATCACCTGATGTTCTTGGTCCCCAAGGGGATGGAGAAGACCCCGATGATCCTTGAGATAGCCTTTGCGAGCTGGGTTCTTGGGCCTGGCCCCACTCCTCAGACATAGCAACCAAGCGCTCAATACGGTTGTTGGCATTGGGGTGGGTTGAGAATAAATTGTCCATGCGCTCACCAGATAGCGGATTAATAATAAACATATGAGCGGTTGCCGGATTATGTTCCGCAGTATCATTTGGAATACGCGCACTTGCGTTTGAAATCGACTTGAGAGCTGAGGCTAGCCATAAGGGACGATGACAAATTTCAGCGCCCATTTTATCGGCCTCATATTCACGGGCGCGACTGATTGCCATTTGCACAATCCCTGCCGCCATAGGTGCCAAAAAGACCAATGCCAACGTTGCTATTAAACCAAGGGCATTATTACGATTGTTACCAAAAAACATACCAAAATTTGCTAGCATGGAAATGGCACCAGCAATGGTTGCTGTTATGGTCATGATGAGAATGTCTCGGTTTTTGATATGCGCCAATTCATGGGCCATAACACCCGCAACCTCTTCTTTTGAGAGCATATTCAACAACCCTGTTGTTGCACAAACAGCCGCGTTATCAGGATCACGCCCTGTGGCAAAAGCATTAGGCTGATCTGAATGCATGATGTAAGTCTTGGGCATAGGCAATTCCGCATTATCTGCCAATTGCTTTACAATGTTATAGTATTCGGGTGCGCTGCTGGCATCAACTTCCTGGGCGTTGTGCATGCGCAAAACCATTTTGTCTGAATTCCAATAGCTGAAAAAATTCATTGCCAGGGCGATACCTAAAGCAATGATCATGCCGGTCTGGCCTCCTATTACAAAACCAATCCCCATAAACAGGGCTGTTAACGCAGCGAGTAAAATGGCTGTACGGAAATAATTCATATCTTTATGAACCTTGTTCTTGTCTCAAAAGTGTAGATCTACGTAATAGATGTATAGAACCCTCTGCACAAGCATCCCAATCATTTAATAATATAGATATGCAGCCAGATCAAATTACAATGAGGCATAAGATGAAAGCAAAACAGCTTATCAGTGTCTGAATCAAAAGTTTACTTTTAATAACAATACCTTGGAAGTCTTCGTGTTAATAGCATGATGTTAGCGATAAGCACCCAGGCTTGAGAGCTTTCGAGCGATGTTTCCCAATCCTTTGCCAATCGACAACAGCGGCCCAACCAGGCGAAGGTACGTTCTACGACCCATATGCGGGGCAACACTTCAAAGCCTTCCACCTTGTCAGAGCGCTCGATAATTTCAATCGTAATGGGCATGCTCCGCATGCAAGTTTGATATTTTCTTTACCGCTTGAAAGCGGTGGTTTTAGAACACAAAAAGAGATAATAAATCACTGGGATATCTTTCTGTGGTGCGGTTATAGTCTTCTCGAGTGATATTATCTCAAGGCATCGCGATCCTCCATCTTTGGGAAAAAACACAGAGAATCATAACCCCTTGATATCACTCAATAACTTTTCGGTCAGGTTCTAAGATATAAAAACATTTCTCATATGACTTCTACAAAAACGCAATTCCTATCAGATGAAAATCCACAGTCTCATGCGGATAGACAATCAGTATCTCGTCCAGAGTTAACAGTGCGCTCGATTTGCAGCGGAATGCTGATTGGGGCGATTCTAACCCCTTGTAACGTCTATGCCGGACTAAAAATCGGTTGGGGCTTTAATATGTCTGTTGCGGCAGGTTTATTGGCCTATGGTTTTTGGACATTAAGCGCAAATATAATGGGAACGCGCTCATGGGGATTGTTTGAAAATAATATCAACCAAACCACAGCATCAGCTTCTTCGGCTATTATTTCAGCGGGGCTAGTCGCACCAATCCCAGCATTGGCATTGCTGACTGGGCAAGAAATGGTGTGGTATGTGCTCTCGCTTTGGCTGTTTGTGGTTAGCTTTTTAGGTGTTGTTGTGGCTGCTGGTTTGCGTAATCAGATGTTAATGCGGGAGAATTTGCGTTTTCCCTCAGGCATTGTCACAGCAGAGACAATGCGGGATATTCATTCTGGTTGGCGGCAAGCTGCCAGCAGACTGCGAGTGCTTTTTGCCAGTATTTGCGTGTCAGGCATTGCTAAACTTTATAGCGAATTAGTTCAAAAGATACCTCGTATTTCTCCTGAGTTGAAATTCACCTTCAATGGCAATACAGCCAACGCAGGAACGGGTTCGGTGAGTTTTGCCAATTTAGGATTGTCTTTGGATCCATCTTTGTTGATGATCGGTCTTGGAGCGATTGCAGGATTACGGGTTGGTATTTCAGCAGCGCTGGGCGCACTTCTGGCATGGGTCGTATTAGCGCCTCTCGCACTTGAGTACGGCTGGGTTTTACCTGGGCCTAATGACCCAAATGTGCCCTGGTTTAAACCACTTGTCGAATGGCTTCTTTGGCCTGGGGCAACTCTAATGCTGGTAGCATCGCTTACAAGTTTTGCCATTTCGATGGTGCAGCTCTATGGCAAACGGCAACAGAAAAAAGCGTACGATGCGCTCCCCATTCACCAAGACATGCAACCTGTCTTCTCATCTCGGATGCTTTTTTTTGGATTGTGCGTTGCTTTGGTTTTACTTTGTTGTGCGCAAGTTCTTATTTTTGAGATTGACTTGGCCTTTGCTGTTCTTGCTGTGTTGTTAAGTTATGTGTTGGCCGTTGTTGCAGCACGGATCTCTGGGGAAACAGGGATTACACCTGTTGGGGCTTTGGGAAAAATAACACAGTTCACCTATGGCATTCTCGCGCCAGGTAATTTAACTGCGAATTTGATGACTGCAAATGTCACAGGAGGAGCGGCGGGGCAATGCGCAGACTTATTGCATGACCTGAGAACCGGGCAGATCATTGGCGCCACGCCAAAGTTTCAGATTATAGCGCAAGTCTTTGGGATTTTGACGGGCAGTCTTGTTGGCGCTTTGACCTATCTTGTATTGATCCCAAACCCGCAAGAGATGCTTATCACTGCAGAATGGCCAGCTCCTGCGGTGGTGACCTGGAAAGCTGTGGCAGAAGTTTTAAGCGCGGGGCTTGCCACGATGCCCCAGGCTGCCTTGCCAGCAATGGCTATCGCTGCTGGCGCTGGTATGGTCTTGGCCATTATAGAAAAGAGTGTTGATGAGAAATATGCTGTTTGGGTGCCCAGTGCGCCATCAATCGGATTTGGTTTTGTCTTGCCGGCATGGAACTTATTTTCTCTGTTTTTAGGAGCAGCTCTAGCCTATGGTTTGACAAAACTCTATCCAGAATGGTCAAAACGCAAGTTAATCGTGCTTGCAGCAGGGCTTATTGTTGGAGAAAGTCTGGCCGGCGTCTTTGTAATTATCGTGACCTTTGCTGGGGGCTGAGGTAATACGGCAAAAAACGGTTAGCATAGTAGAAAACAAAAGACTGAAAATAATAATTCTCGGTCAATACGTATAAAGTCTAAGTAGTTCCCGCATATTTTTAATTTCACTTAAATAGATCAGTAATTAACACGGATAGGTGGAGCTTTGCAAACATGATATTCTCATAACTAATATATTATATTAGCAGAAATTAATAGGTCTACAAGGAATAAAAAATGTCAATCGTACAAGGAACAAATGGAAAAGACACTTTAGTTGGTACAAACGAAGCAGATACAATACGTGCCTACGATGGGGATGATTTCATTGATGCTTTGAAAGGCAATGATGCTGTATTGGCTGGCCATGGAAAAGATGAGGTGTATGGCGGTGATGGCGTTGATAACATAAGAGGTGGTGATGGCAATGATACGCTTTATGGCGATGCTGGCAATGATACAATATGGGGGGAGTCAGATGATAGAGATGAGTGGTTGGCTTGGAATGGCCATGATAGGATATATGGCGGTTTAGGTGCTGATACCTTACACGGTCAATATGGTGATGATACCCTTTATGGTGGTGATGGTGGTGATGACCTAATAGGGGGAAATGGAAATGACATCCTGGAAGGTGGTAATGGCAGAGATTCGCTATCAGGTGGTGATGGTAACGATATTTTACACGGTGGAAATGGCAGAGATAATTTAGAGGGCAATTTTGGAAATGACACTATATATGACGGTGAAGGAAGAGATTCCATCTTCGGGGGTTCTGGGAGTGATATAATTATATTAAGTGACTTAAATAATGAATATGTCGCTGGGGGCATTAATTTTTCGGGAGATGACTATGATCTTCTTGATGTGCAGAGTATAGAGGGACTTAGCGCAGAAACTATAGATTTTGTAGTTAACAATTTAAAAGACTATAGAGTGAGTAATGATAGAACGAACATTATATTCAATCTCAATGATTTAGATTCAAGTTTTACGGTATCGGCCAATAATATAGCTCAAGAAGTTACAAGTTTTTCAGCTATTCGGATGAATAGAGATCAAGGTGCTCAAGTTTTAGCCAGACTAGATGGTAAAGTTACGAGCAGACCTGCTGGGGGTATTGTATACAACGGCGACAACACAGATGAAACAATATATGGATCTTACTCTGCAGACATACTCAGTGGTTCAGGTGGTAATGATAAAATCTATGGCCACGATGGTGATGATGAAATATATGGCGCTGATGGAAATGATACCCTTACAGGTGGCCGGGGCAGTGATTACATCAGTGGAGGTAACGGTGATGACACCCACATTCTAAGTGAAGGTGATGTGTCTCATGACGGTGGAGAGGGCAATGATACTGCGGTCTTGACAAATATACCTCTAGATTCAGCTGCAAAAGATTTTATAATAAATAACTATGCAAGTTATGTCCGCGAACCTGCAACGGATAGTATACTTTTTACTTTGAACAGTTCAGCCTCGGATTTTACGATAACGAACGGGGATGGAATGACAGAATTTACTGGTTTTGAATTTATTCGGGTAAGTTTTGAACAAGGTTCTAATATTCTTGCTAGCATTGAAGGTAGGATCACAAACTTACCAGATGGTGGGATAGCATATACCGGTGATGACACAGATGAAACAATATATGGAACTGAAAATGATGATAATATTGATGGAGGGTTGGGAGCAGATACTGTATTTGCACTTGCTGGCAATGATACCGTTGTAATCGATTTAGATGACCTTAAGATTGATGGTGGTGAAGATATAGACACCGCTGATTTAACGAAAATTGCTCTTTTAGACGAAACAACAATTGATTATTTTCTTGGCAAGATTTCTAAACTTGTTAGCATAAATGAGGATGGTAGCTATACATTTATTGTAGATAATGATGGCAGTTTTGAAGTATCTGACGGCACAAAATCTGTTTTGTTAGAAAACTTTGAGCAAGTGATAGTTAGTGAGAACGTTGGAGAAACGATTATCAACCAACTAGGCTACTATGCTTTACAAGACAGTGAGACAAATGTAGAGCTAAATGCCGAAGATTATGCGTTGACTAATCTGACTGAACTTTCCGTCTTTAATCAACTGTTTATAACAGCGGAACTCGCAGAGCTGGTTCAATCAGGTGACATAGATCTATCAGACACTCAACCTGCAAAAGATGGTACAGCTTACATTAATCTCGAGAGTGATATCTTTGAAGTAGCAGATTTAGGGTTTACGGTTAACAATCCGGGAATGTTCCGTATTTCCTCTCAAGTATTTGCTGATCTTCAAAGTGCCGCTGCCGCACCAGATGTGATAGTAGGTGTCTCGTCGAGAGGTACAGATGCAGATGACAGAGTTTTCGGAGATACACAGGATAATTATGTAGCTGGCTATGAAGGAAATGATATACTTTTCGGGCTCGGCGGTAATGACGGTGGAGTTAGACGTATGTGGGGTTTTGAAGGTAATGACACAATGTTTGGCGGTTCAGGAGAAGACTGGTTAGAAGGCGCGCAAGGAAATGATGTTCTTGTTGGCGGAAGTGGTGCTGATGTTTTGCTAGGCCAAACTGGAAGCGATACTTTCTACACTCTGCTAGATGGTGATACGATTGATGGTGGTGATGATGCTGATGGTACAGATAAAGTCATCATGAAAAACGTTGATGCTTTTGATCAAGAAACTATCACACGTTTAGGTAGCATTACTGAAAGCTTTACCATAAGTGCAGAAGATGGATCCGTGACGTTCTCTTTATTGCAAAACTCTTCCATCATATTATCTGATGGAGCAAATTCTGTAGATCTAAGTAACATCGAACAACTAACGTTAAATGCAAGTCTCGGACAAGAAGTCATTGACCAGCTTGGTTTGTCGTGAACATAGGTGATCCTGTTTCGAATGGTCTATTTTTTGAAGATACTTGCAGTTCGTGATTCCAGCGAAAGTTGGAATCTCACAAAAATTGCAAAGAGATGCCAGCTTTCGCTGGAATCACGTTGGTTGTTATTGTATGTGAATACAAACAAGATCATCTTAAAAAATAAAATGGCTTGTTACATTAGTTGGCTTTTAAAATTTAGAGCGTCTGCGTTGGGATCAATTTAGTTCAGCTCAGCTCTCAATGCCAATTTGTCCGCGATGCCGTAAAAAATGATCGGCCAGAACAATGGCCATCATGGCTTCACCAACAGGAACAGCACGGATACCGACACACGGGTCATGGCGTCCTTTGGTAATAATGTCTGTCTCTTTACCAAAACGATCGATTGTTTTGCGCGTTGTCATAATGGAAGAAGTTGGTTTGACAGCAAAGCGGATGACAACAGGTTGCCCGGTTGAGATGCCGCCCAGCACGCCGCCTGCGTTATTAGACAAAAACTCCGGTTTGCCATTGCTGCCCTTGCGCATCTCATCGGCGTTAAGTGCGCCGTCCAGAGTTGCTGCCTCAAAGCCATTTCCGATTTCCACGCCTTTAACAGCATTAATGCTCATCATAGCAGAGGCAAGATCTTGATCCAGTTTGCTATATATGGGAGCCCCAAGGCCTGCCGGAACATTGTCCGCTACGACTTCTATAATAGCTCCAACCGATGAGCCACTTTTGCGAATTTTATCAAGATATGTGGCCCACTTTTGCGCAGCATCAGGATCAGGACAGAAAAACGGGTTTTTGGAGACTTCATCCCAATCCCAATTGTCGCGATTAATTTTGTGCTTGCCCATTTGCACCAAAGCACCTCGGATCTCGATATCTGAAATAATTTTTCGGGCAATGCCACCTGCGGCAACACGGGTTGCTGTTTCCCGTGCAGATGAACGCCCGCCGCCACGATAATCACGAATGCCATATTTTGCGTGATATGTGTAATCCGCGTGGCCTGGACGGAACTTGTCTTTGATATCTGAATAGTCTTTAGAGCGTTGATCTGTATTCTCAATCATCAACGAAATTGGGGTTCCGGTGGTCACAAGCTGACCGGTGCTTTGATTTTCAAAGATGCCGGATAAAATTTGCAAACGGTCTTGTTCGCGCCGCTGGGTTGTGTAACGAGACTGACCAGGTTTACGTTTGTCGAGCCAATGCTGCAACTCATCTTCACTGATTTCAATATTGGGTGGACAGCCATCCACCACGCACCCAATTGCGGTGCCGTGACTCTCTCCCCAAGTTGTAACACGAAAGAGATGACCAAAAGAGTTATGTGACATAATAAATTCTTTTTTGAGTATGGTTATGAGTAGAAATTAAGTTTAATTGTTTACAGTGATATCCGGGGCGTCTTCATTTTTCATGCCTTGGATGTGATAACCTGCATCAACATGATGAATTTCACCCGTAACACCTGCACCTAAATCAGATAACAAATACAGAGCAGAATTGCCAACTTCATCTATAGTGACTGTGCGGCGTAATGCAGAATTATATTCATTCCATTTGAGAATATAACGAAAATCACTAATGCCAGATGCTGCAAGTGTCTTTATTGGCCCGGCAGAAACCGCATTCACACGAATGTTGTTTTGACCGAGATCGGCAGCCAAATAACGTACGCTCGCCTCCAATGCGGCCTTCGCAACACCCATGACATTATAGTGCGGCATAACTTTTTCTGCACCGTAATATGTTAGAGTGAGTAAGGATCCGTTTTCACGCATTAAAGGCTCTGCACGTTTTGCAAGAGCTGTAAAAGAATAACAAGATATATTCATAGTGCGCGTGAAATTATCTTCAGTGGTGTCGACGTAACGACCATCTAGCTCGTTCTTATCAGAAAACGCAATGGCATGGACCAAAAAATCAAGATGACCCCATTGGTCTTTAATCGACTGAAACAGTGCATCCATACTGTCATTATTTGTTACATCGCAAGGAAGTACAAGTTCACTGCCAATACTTTCGGCAAGAGGCAGAACACGTTTTTTCAGTACATCTCCCTGATAAGTGAGTGCAATTTGCGCCCCCTGCTGGGCACAGGCTTGCGCAATGCCCCATGCGATTGAGCGATTGTTGGCAACCCCCATGATAAGGCCGCGCTTATTTTCCATCAAATTCCCAGGTTGGGCCATCACCAAACTCTCCAAGGATTGTGTGTTAAGATTTGCATGTATCTATATTTAAGCTCTAGGCTAAGACACAAATTCTGTGAGATACTAATAATATACGCGATTATAAGTCAACAAATGCATTGATGGAGAAAGGCCTGAAACACCCTAAATGCGCATAAATATGTCCAAGACATTTGAAATTACAGATTGATGTAAAATCTATCCGGCAAGATCCCAACGCCCATTAAGAGATCGGCAAGCAACACCCTCAACTGTCTGACTATATTCATTTACGAAGAGCGTATACACCACATGGCGACATAAGCGGCTATCTGCATCTTTAAAGACATTTGTCGGCTGGATGCGGCCGTGCAGTAGCTTGTGCGAATGCCATACATAGATTTTACCATCACCAACTTCTGTCAGCGCATGTTGCATAGCTTGTAGAGCAGCCATGTAATCACTTTTCGTAAGTTGAGTTTTGATTTTCTGCAATGAAGATGAGATCTGGATAGTATCCCAACCCTTACGAATTGGATTACTTATGGTATTTTTATATTCCCAACCTTGTGTGATTGGAGGAGGAGATATATTATCAGCTACTTTGGTATTGGTCTGGTTTGCATGAAGACTGCTAGCAATAATAATTCCAAATAAACTAACAACAAAAAAATTACGTACTTTAATACATAAAAAACTGTACAAACAACACATACTTTATGCTTTCACTAAACGCTACAACCGAATACTAGGATACATACGCACATTGGGATAAAAAAATGACTAAAGTGTAAACAAACGTCCCAAACTCTAAAAAGATTTTAAGTCAAAACCTCTATTAATGGAAGTAAAGAAGAGCCTAATAATGGATGATTCTGATCGTTATAAACAACCTAATTCTAAAAAAAGGCAAAATTTGACCGATGAGAACGAACCCATACAACTTTTTCAGATTTGGTATCAGGAAGCTCAGGAAAAAGAAGTAAATGATCCAAATGCAATGGCTCTGGCGACGGTTGATCATGATGGAATGCCGAATGTGCGAATAGTATTATTAAAAGACGTTAGTGATACAGGGTTTGTTTTTTACACCAATTACGAAAGTGCAAAAGGGAAAGAACTATTGGCTTCTGATAAAGCTGCCTTATGTTTTCACTGGAAAAGTTTAAAGCGGCAAATACGCGTGCGTGGTATGGTTGCCCCAGTTGCACCAGAAGATGCAGATGCATATTTTCAGACACGTCCCTTGGGAAGCCGCATAGGGGCTTGGGCCTCACAGCAATCCCGAGAGCTTGAAAGCCGCCATGCTTTAGAAAAGCGCATCGCAAAATACTCGGCCGAATTTATCGATGGAAACGTTCCACGACCAGAACACTGGTCTGGCTTTTGCCTAACACCCATGGAAATAGAATTTTGGCAAGATCGCAAATATAGATTGCATGACCGGTTCGTATTTAAACGTGATCGTGATGACCAAAATAAATG
This sequence comes from Pseudomonadota bacterium, assembly GCA_039033475.1. Classification (GTDB taxonomy): domain Bacteria; phylum Pseudomonadota; class Alphaproteobacteria; order Rhizobiales; family CBDHHC01; genus JBCCCO01. The sequence goes on from JBCCCO010000023.1 coordinate 24,039, forward strand.
GATAAAAACAAGACTATATCCTTAAGAGGATATTGTCGACAAATGTAAGATTTGTGATAAATACAACCCATTTTTCTGACTAAAAGTTATCCATGTTTCAAAGTTGCAATCGTATAAAAGATTATATTTCAAAGTGTGAGGGTGCACTCAAAACGTGCAATTTTCAGTGGCTTCAATGAAAAGTGGTTCTTCTTCTTAGGCCTGAAAATAGGCGCTCACATAAGTTCTTTGCTTTTTCATAAAATGAAATCTTATTTTTAAGGCATAGTGCTTATTAAATTTTCATACTTATAGGTCATACTAATAAAGAGTGTCAAAAGCCCTAAACATCTTGGCGATTTTCATAGATTTTTCTTTGTGACAGACATTGAAAAAAATTAGCCTAATTTGTTTTATATCAGTTGTAATGTGTAAAAATGAAACAAGATTGCAGAAGTGAAATCATGGCCGTGCGCGATTTTTTACAATCGCATCAACACGTATCAGAAATGACTATTAAGTCGGAGGAGCAAGCGACGGAAGTCAATTTACTTGCCAGTAATGGTGAGGATCCAGAATGGCAAGTTATGCAAGATATCATTTCAGATTATTTTTTCAGAAAATATCAGCATACAATTGATTTCGATTTTGGTGACAAGTGGGAGCTAGATGTAAAGTCTACAAAAAACCTGGAAGATGGACAAACTGAGAAGGACATATCAAATAAGATACTAATTTACGCTACAGATAAAAATGATTGGAGATTGTTTCGATACACCTCAAGTTCTGGAATTTCTTATGATAAGAACTATTTTTTGCCTAGCCAGCAAATTGCTGATATGGAGACCTCAAATTTAGATAAAATCTTTTCAACAGCTACAAAAGATATGGCTGAAAAAAGGTTCGTCAGAAATATCGTTGAGTTAAACATCAACTGTTTAAATGAAAAAGAATTGCAAAAACAATATACGACGGCTTTTCAACAACTGCCAAAACAATTGAGAAACCGTATCGCAATTTCTCTTGTTCGGATTGACAAGAGCATATCAATGTATGAATTAAAGCAAGCAATGACCGTGTGCAAGTTGTGTACAGACAATATTTTACTCTCATTTTCGTACGAGGCTATTTTATCAAAAGATAAGGTTGAACATTTAACGGGGATCAACGGCATTGTTTTGACGGTTAATACCGAAAAGTTTAGTACAGTAAATGATATCCATAAAGTTCATGAAACGGCGACAAAGCTTTTTAAAGGCAAAAATATTTTTATTATTTTTGAAGGAGGTCGTGGTTCTGAGAAAATGTTCTTTAGTAAAAATGTGAGAATATTCGAAAAAGCAAAACAGATTGATCTACCTATATAGAAAATGCTATATACATTATTGTCAAGCAAGCATATAAAAACAATAATGTTTCTTTCTAATGACCTATAAATCTCACATTAGAACTTCAATAAAAGCAAAATTAAGCTGGAATTTTTTGGTAATAGCTTTCAATTTGCTATTGATAACGCTTGTTCTACATCGTTTTCTTTCACTTTATACACCAGCCGCATTACTATTATTTTCAATAGCTTTTCTCGTTATTCTTTTCAGCAGCTTATTGGCTTTATGGGCTGTTGGGCAAATATGGAATAAAGGATATAGGGGATTAAATAGATCTATACTAACAATCATCCTATCGGCACTCATATTGTCTGGGCCAGCATTCTTCGTACCTTATTTACTTTCACTACCAGCTATCAATGATGTAACCACTGATATATCAGCACCTCCAACGTTTGAGTTTTTAGCGGAACAAAGAGAGATTGGTGCAAATTCAGTTATTTATCCAAAAGAAACATATGCTCCAAAGCAACAAACCTCTTATCCAGACCTGCAACCTCTTATATTAGATCGTTCGACAAAAGAGGCTTATGATCTGCTACAAGAAACGGTCAAAAATCTAGGCTGGCAAATGGTTGCTAAGCAAGCGCCTGGCAAAGACGGAGCTGCAGGATGGATCGAAGCCACAGATACAACGCTTCTTATTGGATTTACTGACGATATTGTAGTGCGTGTTGCCGGTGACGACGCAACAGCACGGATTGACATGCGTTCTGCCTCACGCTATGGAAGGCATGACTTGGGCCGCAATGCAAGTCGCATTCGAGAATTATTTCGAGAAGTTAAAACAAGTCTAGCCTTAGGTGAACGAGCAATAAAATTAAAAGAAGAGATTAAACGTCACCAAGCTTTGAAGCTAAGAGAAGCTGAACGTAAGCGCCAGGAAAAAGTAAGATTAGCAGGCCAGCAAGCAGAAGCTTTTGAGAAAATTTTACAAGAGCGTCGGCAGCAACTCAATCCCGTCGTTGAGAGAAATTCAGAAGCTTTTAAAAAGCCCAAAAAAAGAAAACGTAGAAGGGTCCGGAGACGTCGTAATTTTGATATTGATGATTGGAGTGGTCCTATAAATTGAATGTTAATCTCAAATAGGAAACTCGATATCCAAACACAAACTTCCAGCTAAAAAATAGATAAACAAAAAAATTGGAGCCCAATGGAAAATATAATTTTTCTTGCATACCAAAATCTGACCTCTCCAATTGTGCTATGTTTTGCACTTGGTATGCTTGCTGCATTTATTCAATCAGACCTTTCCATTCCTCAATCTGTTGCAAAAGCAATGTCAATCTATCTGTTGTTTGCAATAGGGTTTAAAGGCGGAGTTGAAATAGCCATTCAAGGTCTAACGTTTGATCTCGCAAAGAGTCTTGTCTTAGGCATTATCTTGAGTTTGCTTATTCCATGGATAGGCTTTTTTATATTAAAAGCAACAACAAATCTCAAATCAATAGATGCGGCAGCCGTAAGCAGTCATTATGGTTCGATTAGTATTGTTACATTTGTTGCTGCAACCCAGATCCTTAAAGCATCAGGTATAGAATATAGTGGATCAATTGTTGCAGTCGCAGCTGTTATGGAAGCGCCAGCGATAATAAGCGCCCTTTTTTTACTGAACTGGCATAGTAAAAAAGAAAAAGAACATGAAACGTTAAACAAGAGTACGATTGTTGAGCATCAAACTCCCATTAACGAAGTATTCTTAAATGGTTCGATCATTTTACTTTTAGGAGCCTTTCTGATAGGACTGATTTCTGGAGAAAAGGGATTTGTAGAGATTAAGGGGCTTATTGTTGATCCGTTTAAAGGTGTTCTATGTTTCTTTTTGTTAGATATGGGGCTTCTTGCAGGACGACATTTTAAAGAGGGTATAAAGTTTTTAAATCTTAAGGTTGTTCTCTTTGGGATTTATATGCCCATCCTATCTGCTTTACTTACAATGGTTTTGGCTTTGATACTGGAGCTAGAGGTTGGATCTTTAGCCCTCTTAATGATCCTGGCGGCAAGTGCCTCATATATAGCTGTACCTGCTGCATTGCGCATAGCCTTACCCAAGGCAAATCCAGCAATTTACTTAACCATGTCTCTTGCTGTAACATTTCCTTTTAATCTAACAGTAGGTATACCGCTTTATCTTATGTTAGCACAAATGGTATCATCTTAGAGCTTGAGAACACAAAAATGCCGACCCACAAAAAAACAAAAATTGAAATTTTAATTGAAGCCTCTTTTGAAAAAAAATTATCCGAACTGTTGGATACTTTGGATGTGAAGGGATACACCGTATATCCCGTCGTGTCAGGAAAAGGTGAGCATGGAAATTGGTCTCGGCGTGGAGTGATTAATGTTGTGGGGCAAATGTTGTTATTTATAACGATAATAGATAGTGCAAAAGCACATGATATTGCACAGAAAATTCATGATACTATAGAAGACCACCTTGGTATCATAACACTCTCTGAAGTTGAAGTTTTCCGTGATAAGAAATTTTAAACAGGCTCTAATCAAATAAAATATTTCTTAAAACTTTCATGTGAAAAGGTAAAAAGAAGTAAGTGATCCAGCATTAAAAAGTTACCACTTACTTCGAGATTATGATCTTATTCTTATTTTAAAGGTGGGATATAAGATTGTTTATTAGCAAATTTATAACTCAACACAGCGCGAATTGAGTGTACGCTAGGATCAATATCAACTGTTGTATCTGTTTGAGTTGTTCGTGCTCGAACATCGTGGGCAGACCCATTCACGTTTGCTCCTAACGGCCCTATTATAGATTCATTACCAAATGCAGTTTCCGAAAAACTTGCTTCTACATTTTCATACCAAGTGTAGCGATACTCGAGGCGTGCAGACCATTTATCACTGAGTTTGTGCTCAGCACCGGCCCCAACTGTAAAACCATTGATATCTTCTGATATTTTTTGTGACGCAGAAATAGGAACAGACTCTTGAGAATAATAATTACCATTAAATTCACCAGCTACCCCATCAATGCTATAATTTAAACTTCCGTCTAAAGATGTGCGCGAATAACCTGCTAGTATATAGCCGAGTGTTTTTTGGTTTGCCAACAAATACCCAAGACGACCACCAATTGTAAAAGAATAATCATTTTCAAAATCACCAGATACTGTTACATTTTGAGCTAGATCTGGGCCTGCATTAAATTCAATAGGATTTTGTTGGGTTCCTGTGAAGTAAGTACCATCAGGGATACCTGTATAGGTTTGATTGAATTTTGTCTCTGTTGAACCAAAATCAAAATTTGCAAAAGCACCAATGATAAGACGCTTAGAAATTTGATAGTCATAACCAATCATAGCTGTGCCAAAAGCTTCCCAGCCACTATTAATTTCTTGGCTGTCAGAAAAATTAAAATTGGAATCGGAGAAGTGGCCCACTGATGGATTGCCTTGAAACAGACCTGGTACCTTAAACTCGTTGTTTTTCATACAATTTAGAGCATAATTAAACTTTTCGTCAGCGTTATTACCAGAATTTATAAACTTATCATTACCTGTAATGTTGCCGCCATAGTCGCCGCTTTCACAATTATGGTAGCTCACAGATTCTGATTTGTTTTTAGATTTGATATCTAAGTCAGATGTCATTTTCTGAATACCTATGCCTCCCCCAACATAAAGCCCCGTCCACGATGAACTTGGCATAGTAACCTCAGGTTCGCTAAAAATAGGCATAGATGGTTTAAACATATCTGCTGCATGAGTTAATGACGGAGTGGTTATTAGCAATGTAATGAAGGTCGTATGCCTCAATATTTTAAACAATGGAATTCTCCTGCAACATATTATTTGAATTAATAAAATGGATTAATTATTCAAATAATTTTTTTATTATTAGAATCGTGAACTGTTTAGCTACCAGATAACTTTAACTTAGTAGGCTGAAGAATTGCAAGCATCTTATTATATAAATTATTAAGTTTGATTTTTAAGTATATGAATTATATGGATTTTTTACTCCCCACAGGCATGTGGTTATACTATGAGTGTGATGTCAAAAACACATAATTTGTGAGTGAGATAATTTTTATGGAAAATATTGTGTGTTTGGATGTATAAAAAATTAAGTAATGAGCTTGAAATAGGCTCATTACTTACTTCAAATTATGAAAAGATACATCATTTCAGAGGGGGAATATAAGATCTTTTATTACCAAATTTATAACTTAATACAGCGCGAATTGAGTGTACACTTGGGTCAATATCAACTGTAGTATCTGTTTGTGTTGAGCGAGCCCATGTCGTTTGACCGTCGATTGGTAATATTTTGGAATCATTGCTAAATGCAAATTCTGAAAAGCTAGCTTCTATATTTTCATACCATGTATAACGATATTCAAGTCGTGCTGACCAATTATCATTAAGTTTATGTTCTGCACCCGCACCGATTGTAAAACCATTGATGTCTTCAGATATTTTTTGTGACGCAGAAATAGGAACGGAATCGTAAGAATGAACGTTATTAAAATTACCTGCTACACCATCAATACCGTAATTCAAATGCCCATCTATCGATGTGCGTGAGTAACCAGCTAATATGTATCCAAGTGTTTTTTGGTTTGCGAATAAATATCCAAGACGACCGCCAATGGTAAACGAATAATCACTCTCAAAGTCTCCAGATACTGTTACATCTTGCAACAGCTCATCGCTAATTTGGCCTGCATATACCGAATTAGGATTGGCCTTAGTACCTGTATAGTAAGTGCCATCTGGTATGCCTGTGTAGGCTTGACCGAACTTTGTTTTTGTTGAACCAAAGTCAAAATTTGCAAAAGCACCAATTATTAAGCGCCTGGAAATTTGATAGTCATAACCGATCATGGCTGTACCAAAAGCTTCCCAGTCACTATTAACTTCTTTATCGTCAGAAAAATTGAAGTTAGAATCTTTGAAATGTTTGAAATTTGGATTGTCGTCAATCAGTTTGTTATTGTTTGCAATACAATCTAAAGCGGAATTAAATTTTGCCCCGGCATCGTCTTGAAAGTTAATAAATTGATTATTTCCTGAAATATTGCCAATGTATGGTCTGCGACAATCATGATAGTCACCAGCCTCTGATTTATTTTTTGATTTTATGTCTAAATCGGATGTCATTTTTTGGATGCCAATTCCTCCACCAATATAAAAACCTGTCCACGACGAGCTTGGGGCTAAGGGTTCAGGTTGAATAAAAGGAGGTGGTGAAAATAGATCCGCAGCATATGTTAATGACGGAACAGCTAACCATACAGCCAGGAATGCTGTACGTTTTACGCATTTGTACAATGGACTTCTCCCGAAACGCAGTACTCACTCTCAAAAATGAGATAAGAATTTTTATATTTATATTTTTCACTACTAAAATACTGATTTATCAGATTTTTATATCTTGGTATTACTATATACTATTAAGGCAAAAATGTGCTAGAAATGAAGTTTACTTATGATATATTAGAGTTGCTATTATGTGTAACTCATTGAATTATATTGACTTTACATAATATTAAAAAGAAATCTTGCCATTGTGATATGAAAAGCACACTCAAGAAGGCTGAAGAGGTTTGATGCAATCAAAGATTTTGGATGATGGGAAATAAAAGCGAGATTTTTTAATAGCAACGCAGTTTTTATCTATACAATAATCAAGTTTTTTCTTTTTTGATTTGCGTCGCTGTATTGAGTGAGAATCTTTGATAAAAATATATCAGTAGCGTCAGAGTATATGGAAAAAACTGTCTGCTATACTTTACGACCCTGGCTTAACTTTTCTGCCACTTCAAATGCCAGCTGGAGGGCTTGCTCAGCGTTCAAACGCGGGTCACAATGGGTGTGATAGCGGTCAGATAAATCCGCCTCGGCTATGGCGCGTGCACCACCAATACATTCAGTAACATTTTTACCGGTCATTTCAACATGTACGCCACCAGGGTGGGTGCCTTCAGCTTTGTGGATATCAAAGAAGCTATTAACCTCTCCCATGATTTGATCAAATGGGCGCGTTTTATAGCCATTACCAGCTTTAATTGTATTGCCATGCATGGGATCGCAAGACCACACCACGCAGTGGCCTTCACGTTCAACGGCTCTAATGAAAGGTGGTAAATGTTCAGCCACTTTATCTGCACCGAAACGGCAAATCAAAGTTATGCGCCCTGGCTCATTGGTTGGATTGAGCTTGTCAATAAGCCTTATTAAATCATCCGGCTCTAAAGAGGGACCACATTTCATGCCAATTGGATTTTTTAATCCGCTTAAGAATTCGATATGAGCATGATCGATTTGGCGGGTCCGATCACCAACCCATAAGAAATGCCCTGATGTTGCATACCAATCACCAGATGTTGAATCAACGCGCGTGAGAGCTTCCTCATATCCAAGTAAAAGGGCCTCGTGACTGGTGAAGAAGCGGGTTTCACGAAGTTGCGGTGTGTTATCAGAGGTAATGCCACAAGCCTTCATGAAGCTCAAACTGTCTTCAATGCGCTCAACCAATTGCTTGTATTTTTCTGCAGCAGGACTATCCTGCAAAAAGCTCACATTCCATTGGTGAAGGTGTTCCAAATTTGCATATCCACCTTGCGCAAAGGCCCGCAACAGATTTAAGGTTGCAGCGGATTGACGATAGGCCATGATCAATCTCTCAGGATCAGGAATACGCGCTGTTTCATTAAATTCTATACCGTTGATAATGTCTCCACGATAACTTGGTAGTGTTATATCTCCTTGTTTCTCAACGGAAGATGAGCGCGGCTTAGCAAACTGGCCTGCAATACGCCCAATTTTAACAACGGGGCATTGGCCCGCATATGTCAGAACAACGGCCATTCTTAAGAAAACACGAAAAAAATCTCGAATGTTATCCGGGCCATGCTCAGCGAAGCTTTCTGCACAGTCTCCACCTTGCAGCAAGAAAGCTTGCCCTTTCGCAACCTCTCCAAGACGTTCCTTGAGGTCTCTTGCTTCTCCGGCAAAAACGAGGGGAGGGAAGCTGGCCAGACGCGCCTCAACATCTTTTAACTTTTCCTGATCAGGATATTCAGGAACTTGGATGATGGGAAGAGATTTCCAACTTGATGGCGACCAAGATGACATTTAAGGCATACTCCTTGTGCTAAATCTAATGATTTCTCGAGTTTAACAAGAATGAATTTTGTTATAATCCAAGATGAAACTGTTGTCACGACAAAGGTTATTGCCAAAATCTGTCCTAAAAAATCAGCAGAATTTTATAGCTTTATGAAATTAATTAAAATTTATATCAGTTCAATCAAGATTCTGAGTGCATAAAGCCTAATGTGAAGCAATTAATAAGAAGTCAAAAGTGACTTTTTGCTATAATACCACTTTAAAATACGGTAATTTTGAATCTATCATAATGTGATCAAATTAGTTTGAAGTATATTTTATTGAATATCTATTGAAAAAGAT
>JBCCCO010000024.1:0-32105 GCA_039033475.1 Pseudomonadota bacterium
CAATCTGTCTGGAAGTGGTGCGGGCGCAGCGCAGCGAGCCACGGTCCTGCAGATTGTTATTGCAGCGACGTTGGGGGCAGCGCCCCCAGTTTTTTCACATGAGGCAGAGAAATAAAGCTAAAGACGATGAAAAAATAAAACTGAGAAAAAGAAATCAGACCGATTGGCAATAAAAACATTTTAGGCATGCATGGGTAAAAACTCATTTAGCTTTTAAAATAAGAAAGATTAAATCGACAAATTGAGTTTGCAAAAGCATACTTATATTATTGATATTTTATACCCATATTATCATTTGGTTTGTAGCTAATCCTTTGATTTGAATACAATTCTTATTGGAATCATAATCCGCGTGTCGGGGGTTCGAACCCTGCTGCCCCTGCCAGTAAAATCAATGGGTTAGCCTGGATATCTCACCCTAAAAGTTGCATCAGTCTTTATAACCTGTAAAATATTCTGGGCTGTGCCAGACAATGTAGGATTTAGTTTTGATGAAAAAACAATCATTGTTAATGTTAATAGTGAAGCCGCACAGAATTGTGTCACGAGGTTGATGGTTCAGATACCTAAGGTCGCCATACCATTACCTGGCTCATGATGAAAGATAATTTGGGATCATTATTTACAACCACCTTATCTCCCTCGGTAGGATGGTACATTCTGTTCTGTAATCCAGACACCTCCTGGAACGTTGCCCCACTGAAAGAATACATCAATGGGGATCCCTCCCCTCGGGTACCAATACCCGCCGATGCGCAACCAATGCGGTTCAATCAAATGTGCCAAGCGCTTACCAATGGACACCGTGCAGTCTTCATGAAAAGCACCGTGGTTGCGAAATGATGATAAATACAGTTTGAGTGATTTTGATTCAACCAGCCAATCTTTTGGCACATAGTCGATGACCAAGTGAGCAAAATCAGGTTGATTTGTAATCGGGCACAGAGATGTGAATTCAGGGCACGTAAATCGCGTCATATAGAGCGTATCATTATGTGGGTTTGGCACGCGCTCCAGTGTGGCTTGCTCTGGATGCGCTGGGATTTGTGAAACCTGCCCTAAGTTTTTCAGGTTTAAGTCATTATCTTTGTCTTGCGTGTTGTCTGTCATAGGATAGCCATCGTGTTATTTTATCGGACTTTCTGGACCAGAATAAACACATCCCTCTTGGCAGGTATCCCGAGAGATTGCAATTTCAGCCAGGTTAGGTAAATCGGGAGACAGACGTTGCCAAATCCAAGTGGCGATATTTTCGAGTGTTGGAATGTCCAAGCCTTCAATTTCATTTAAATATCGGTGGTCTAATTCATCTCTAAGGGCACTCAATGCTGTTGTCATATCATTGAAATGCAACACGAGTCCTGTTGTCGGATCTGGCACGCCATCAACTGAAATGCGCACACGGAAAGAATGCCCATGCACGCGCGAATTCGGATGTCCCTCAGGTGCGCTGGGTAATTTATGTGCGGCTTCAATGTAAAATTCTTTATAAATTCTCATAGGTTCAGAACCTATGACATCTGACGGGAGATTGGCAATAAAAAAGAAAATAAGCCAGAAAAGTTTTGAAGAAGTCTGGAGAAGCGGCATTAATCTAGGAAACACAAAGCGGGCACGCAAGACTATGCCCGCTTTATAATTTCTAGACACGAGGAGTAAAATATTTAACTCCTCATCTCCCTATCTCACCTTTTTGCGCTTTCACGTACGTATCCAAAACTATCTGAATATAATCAGTTAATTCAGATCCACTGTTCTTTGCAAGAATTTGCAAATCACGCTTTAATTGGGGTGTGAGATCAATTGTTGTTTTTCCTGAATGTAACATATCAACACTATGTATAAAAGTGTTTGATAAGTCAAGAAAAAAATTATTTGTATTTTGATTGCTATAATTGGCAATAAGTAATTCATATTATTTTTCATAACATTTTACTTGGTTATGCTTAATAAATAAGATTACGACATAGAAAATTACTTCCACACTGAAGCTAGGCTCAGGACTCATAAATTAAGATAGAAGACAGCGGTTGCTGCAATACAGATAGAAGACAAGAACGTGTGAGCACATCTGTCATAGTGCATAGCGGTTCTGTGCCAATCTTTCAGTCGTCCGAACATATTTTCAACGTTGTACCGCCAAGCGCGGCAAAAATCTTTGGAGGGGGAGTAAATGAAACAGCACCATAATACAAAACATATCAGACCGTGAAGTTTTGTCTGAGTGCTGACGTATTTTAGTATGGCCAATGCAATAACTCTCTTCCCATTTCCTACTCTCGGCCAAGTTTATAAAAATTATCAAGACAACAAAATATAGCTGTGGTAGCTAAACTCATGAGTGTGTTCCAATGTCTTTTCTGCTAAAACGGCTTGAATACATTCTCTATGATCTGTGAAGTCCTCAGCGCTTATCTACAATTGGGGAGATATATAGCTCTGAGTATGATAACAGGATTTTTGTATTTTTATGACTGCAAAGAACGGATCAAAAGACGTTTGGTTTGTACGCCACGCGGAAAGTATTACAAACGCAGGCGGCGCGTGGGATGATCCTGCAACTATCCCTTTGACACCACTGGGATACACGCAAGTTAACCGTGTAACAGAAAAACTGAAAACCCATACAAAGCCATCATTGATTGTCACATCTCCCTACATCCGTACCCATGAAACTGCCAAGCCGATTTTAGCATATTGGGACGATGTTGAGCATGTTGTATGGCCCATCCACGAATTCACATACTTATCAGCTGAAAGATTAGGGGTAACAACAATGCAATCGCGCTTTGAAGATATGAGCGTGTATTGGAACAGAAACGACCCTGATTATGTTGATGGCCCTGATGCGGAATCGTATCGAGAGTTTATCGGCCGTGTTGATGAAACGATCGCGCGAATTCGGGAAATAGCACAGCCAAATACATTGATATTTTCCCACGGTCAGTTTTTGAAGGCATTATTTTATCGATTGGAATATGCAAAAGACGGTGGGTTATTTCCTATGTCAGATTTGCGGAAATTTTCGCAAGAATTTTCTGTGAAAAATACATCCGTTGCCCGCTATACATTTTATGCAGATGAACAAGAAGAGCGTCATAGTCTATCTATCGATCATCTTTTGTAATACTTACCAATATCCTATCAGTGCGTTCTATTCACACAAAACGTAACAACATCTAATAAAGCGGATTTGTAGTCACTTTCAGGGAAGATGGCTAACGCATCTTTTGCGATAGCGCCGTATTGCCGCGCACACCGCAGAGTATTTTCTATAGCATGATGCTTTTGCATAAGTTCAATAGCGTGTTCCAGGTCTCCGTCCTTTAGGTCGCCTTGCATCGCGCGTTTCCAAAAGCTGCGTTCTTGCTCATCGCCTTGGCGGTAACTAAAAATGACCGGGAGTGTGATTTTCCCCTCACGGAAATCATCGCCAATAGATTTGCCGAGGTCGTTTGTATCTCCTGAATAATCAAGCGCATCATCAACCAATTGAAAGGCAAGTCCTAAATTTTTGCCATAGCTTTTAAAAGCGGTTTGTTCGGTTTTGGGACGTTCGGCAATAATGGCCCCAACCTCAGCAGCAGCAGAAAAAAGAGCAGCTGTTTTTGCGTTGATAATCGCGAGGTATTTTTCTTCAGTGGTTTCCACATTTTTAGATGCGGATAGTTGCATTACCTCACCTTCTGCAATAATTGCAGCAGCATCTGAAAGAATGCGCAGGGCTGCGAGAGAGCCCACATCAACCATCATTTTAAATGCCTGGCCAAGCAAAAAGTCACCAACCAAAACACTGGCTTCATTTCCCCATAACAAACGGGCTGTTTTCCGACCGCGCCGCAAATCGCTTTGATCCACCACATCATCATGAAGCAAAGTTGCGGTGTGCATAAACTCAACACTTGCAGCAAGATGAATATGCCCATCATCAAGATAAGAAGACATCTTTGCTGAAGCGATGGTAAGCATGGGTCGCAACCGTTTGCCGCCCGAATCGACTAAATATTGTGCTAATTCTGGTATCGTTTCGACATCAGACTTTGTTTTGTCAAGAATAATACGGTTCACACGCTCCATATCAGATGCCACCAGCTCTAGGAGTGGCTTCAGACTTGCCGCTGTATCACGCGTGCCTTCTAGTGGGATCACAATACCCAAGGATTTTCTCCACTTTAATAATTAAACAATAATCTTTGTTATTATTGCATTCCAGTATTAACATGCAATGTAAAGAATTTTAGTGTGCTACAATCGGGGCACATCTATGCGGATATGCTAAAATTCTTTAAATGCTCTAAAGCATTTTTAGCCAGATTTATATTAAATTATTCAGGTATGAGACCAAAAAGAGCCAAAACTACGAGAAAAACCAGAGACATAAATGCAAGAATTGATAAGAACCAATGATATGGTGCTGCTGAGTTTTATTCAGAATCTATTAACAGAGGCTGGTATCGACTTTTTTCTATCTGACGTGCATATGAGCATTATGGAGGGATCACTGGGGGTGCTGCCGCAGCGTATTCTGGTCGCTGAAGAAGATTTGTGTGCTGCACAAAGTATTTTAAAGCGTGAGAATGTAGAGATATCACGATGAAATACAGGGCATCCTATGACAGATCCTGAGCTATCACAGGATTATACATGTGATGTTTTTCTAGGTGATAAAGTCAAACTTCTACAACCAAAAAAAGGTTTGCGTGCTGGGACAGATGCTGTGCTATTGGCGGCATCAATAAAGGCGCGAACAGGACAAAAGCTTTTGGAGGCCGGGCTAGGCTCTGGTGTGGTAAGTTTATGCGTGGCAGCCCGTCTTGGTGCTATGCATATTACAGGTGTTGAAGTGCAGAAAGAACTGGTTTGCCTGGCAAGAAAAAATGCTGAGCTTAATCAGGTGTCAGATACGTTTTCGATTATACAAGGAGATGTTACGGGCTCTGGAACAAGTTGGCAAAACATGGGATTACGACAAGATAACTATGACCATACCTATGCGAATCCACCATTTTATGACCATGCAAAAAAACGTAATCCAACAGACACAGTAAAAGCAAAAGCGCACATTCACAATACGGATGATTTGGTGCACTGGGTGCGTTTTTTGGTGGCACATACCAAGCAAAAAGGCTCAATTACGCTGATCCATTTGCCTGAATTTTTGCCGGACTTGCTCAGACACTTAGAGAAAGCAACCGGCGATATCCGTATTTATCCAATTTTTTCAAAGCGGTATGAGCCCGCTTCACGTATTATTGTTCAATCGGTAAAAGGAAGTCGTGGGCCCCTTCACATCGAGCCTGGTATTGTTATGCATGACGAAACAGGTGCTTTTTGCAAAAAAGCTGTGAGCATTTTAAAGTATGGTGCCGCTCTTTAAAGCTTGGTATTTTGTCAATATCAGTGTATTAATGTGGCCTGATCCATTAAGTCACTCACCATTCCTAAGATAAATAAAAAGTAAAACCAAAAATAATCAAGAATATTTTATATAATGAAAAACAAATCTTCTCAAAAAAGTATTTTTAAACCTTGGACGTGGCTAAGAAAAGGGGCTGCAGTTGTTCCTGTTTTACGTTTTTCAGGTGCAATCGGCATGTCAACTCCTCTAAAGCCTGGACTTAGCATGGTAGGGGTTGCTGAGATTCTAGAGCGTGCTTTTACAATCGGGAATGCGAAGGCTGTTGCCATTTTAATTAATTCACCTGGGGGGTCTCCGGTTCAATCCACGCTTATTTACAAGCGGATTCGCTCATTGGCGGAAGAGTATGAGCTTCCAGTTTATGTGTTTGCAGAAGATGTTGCAGCCTCTGGCGGATACCTCATTGCTCTTGCTGGCGATGAGATTTATGCCGATTCAAGTTCAATTATTGGCTCAATTGGCGTTGTTTCTGCGGGGTTTGGGTTTCACAAGCTTATTGAGAACTATGGCATAGAGAGGCGTGTACACACATCTGGTGAAAACAAGATGTCACTTGATCCATTCCAGCCAGAAAAATCTGAAGACATAGATCGGCTAAAGGAGATCCAAAATGATGTCCACCAAACTTTCATTCGTTTGGTAAAAGAACGGCGTGCAGATAAGATTTCGGAAGACAATACCGATATTTTTAGTGGAGCATTTTGGAGCGGGGACAAGGCAAAAGAGGTCGGTCTTATTGATGGAATTACAGATGTTCGTTCAAAAATGCGGGAACTATTTGGTGATGATGTCAAACTCAAGTTGATTTCAGCAAATAAGGGCTTATTTAGCAAAATGGGCCTTACGCCAGGAACTGATTCCTCCATGCCAGATCTCTCTTTGCTATCACGTGGTGGTTTTTCTTATGATATGATATCAGCTTTAGAAGAGCGTCAGATCTGGTCGCGCTACGGATTTTAGTATTTAGAATCGATTATTCAAAAAATCATTGATAATAAGAGGTTTGGTCTTGCCACAATTGATCACACTTGCCCTGGCTGGCATTGGAGTTTGGGCGATCTACAAATGGCTGAAAAAACAAGCAGCTGAGGCTGCAAAAGATGCGGTGAAACAGGCGCAGATGACTGAAAAAAATGCTGTTGCCTCTCCAAAATCTCAAGTTCAGGATTTAGAGCCGGATCCAAAAACAGGGGTATTTAAATCAAAGGAATAATGTCCTAAAACACTCTATCACTTGACCCCTTTCACTGCTGCGATTAACGTGCACTGCATAACGATATTATAAAAAAAAGATATCAGCCATTTTAAGCAAAGATAATATTTTTAACGTTTATGAAACAGCATATGCCGCCTTCAGGTTTAAAGCCTGACAAATCATTCCAAGATTTGATTCTCACTTTACAACATCACTGGGCAGATTATGGCTGCGTTATTCTACAGCCCTACGATATGGAAGTTGGTGCGGGAACATTCCATCCAGCGACAACCTTACGCGCTCTTGGTCCAAAACATTGGAATGCAGCGTATGTGCAACCTTCCCGGCGGCCAACAGATGGGCGTTATGGTAAAAATCCAAATCGGTTGCAGCATTATTATCAGTTTCAGGTTATTTTAAAACCATCACCTCAAGATATCCAACAACTCTACCTTGAAAGTCTCTATAAAATTGGCATTGCCCCGGAAAACCATGACATTCGTTTTGTCGAAGATGATTGGGAAAGCCCAACTTTAGGTGCTTGGGGGCTTGGCTGGGAGGTGTGGTGTGATGGCATGGAAGTTTCTCAGTTTACCTATTTTCAGCAGGTCGGGGGATTTGATTGTCATCCGGTTTCAGGCGAATTGACCTATGGCTTGGAGCGCTTGGCTATGTATTGCCAAGGGGTTGATAATGTCTATGATCTGAACTTTAATGGCCGTGATGATGAGCGCGCTATTTTCTATCGTGATGTTTTTTTACAAGCGGAAGAAGAATACTCTAGGCATAATTTTGAATACGCTAACACAGAGAAACTTTTAGGTCACTTTCGTGATGCAGAAGCAGAATGTAAAGCTTTACTGGATGCAGGAGAGCGCGGAGAAAATGCAAAGCATGAGTGTGTGCTACCTGCGTATGACCAGTGTATCAAAGCCTCTCATATTTTTAATTTGCTAGATGCTAGAGGTGTCATTTCAGTAACGGAACGTCAGTCTTATATTTTGCGTGTACGTGATCTTTCTAAAGCATGCTGTACAGCTTGGTTGAAAACAGAAGCTGGAGGGGCTTAGTGATGAGTGCATTAAGGCAAAAAGCAAGACGATTACGAAAGAACATGACAGAGGCTGAAAAAAGGTTGTGGTGGTATTTGCGAGAGTATTTTCCCAAAAGTCATTTTCGAAAACAAGCTCCACTTGGCGGATATATCGTAGATTTTCTTAGTCATTCCTCAAAGTTAATTATTGAGGTTGATGGAGGACAGCATACTTTTCAAGGCAATTTGCAGAAAGATAAAGAACGTCAGATTTGGTTGGAAAGTCAAGGTTTTTGTGTAGTCAGATTTTGGAACCATGATGTTTTTAATAATATTCAAGGAGTATTAGAAGAAATATCTAACTTTGTCCCAAATCCCCCCACCCCTAACCCCTCCCCACCAGGGGGAGGGGAACATCAAGTTACTTCTCAGTCTTCACAGACATGGGAAAAAGAGCAAATTGCACAATGCGCTCCCTCCCCCTTGATGGGGGAGGGTTGGGGTGGGGGTGACCATCCAACAAATACATCTCAAAATTTAATTCAACAAAAGGAGGGTGGGCGTGCCTGAACTTTTGCTTGAACTTTTTTCTGAAGAAATACCATCGCGGATGCAAGTGCGTGCGTCGGAAGACTTAAAGCGCTTGATGACAGAGAGCTTGAAAGACAAGGGGCTGACATTTGAAGCGGTAACAACATATGAAACGCCGCGCCGGATAACGCTTGTTGTGCAGGGCTTGCCACAAAAATCTCCTGATATTCGGGAAGAGCGCAAGGGGCCCAAAGTTGGTGCACCGGAAAAAGCTGTGCAAGGGTTTATGCGTGCAGCTGGTTTAAACAGCATTGAAGATGCAAAAGTCTGCAAAGATAAGAAGAAAGGGGAATATTATCTCGCTGTTATTGAACGTGAAGGTCAAATTGCAGAAGATATTATCGCCGAGATTGTGCCAGAGATAATCCGCAAATTCCCATGGCAAAAATCAATGCGATGGGGGGAGGGGCGTTTGCGCTGGGTGCGTCCATTACACAGCATTTTATGTGTTTTTGATCAGAAACACATTGCTTTCGAAGTGGAAGGTATTCAAAGCGGTAACATCACCTTTGGACATCGTTTTATGGCCCCGGAGCCAATCATAGTCAAAACATTTTCTGAGTATCATGAAAAACTAGGGACTGCAAAAGTGATCCTAAGCTCTGCCGAAAGGGCTACTATGATTTTGGAAAATGCCAAGGCCCTTGCGCAAGAAAATGGCCTTCAGCTTGTTGAGGATAAAGCCTTGCTAGCAGAAACGGCAGGTCTTGTGGAATGGCCATCTGTATTGATGGGCACATTTGATGAAACCTTTCTTGATGTGCCGCCAGAAGTTCTTAGCACCTCCATGAAATCGCATCAAAAGTGTTTTTCACTTAAAACAAAAAATGGCAAACTGGCCAATAAGTTTTTACTCGTCTCAAACTTGATAGCAGATGATGGCGGGCAAAAAATTATCAATGGAAACGAGCGCGTTATTCGAGCCCGTTTATCAGATGCTAAGTTTTTTTGGGACAATGATAAAACCAGACCTCTTGCAGATGCTTTACCTAAATTGGAACTTGTAACCTTTCATGAAAAGTTGGGTACGCAAGCAGAGCGTATTGAACGGATCGCAAAGTTATCGGTAGAGATAGCGCAAGATCTTTATAGCAATACTCCCCCCACCCCTAACCCCTCCACACCAGGGGGAGGGGAACATAAAGTTTCTTCTCAGTCTTCAAAGATGAAAAATAGGGAGCAAGCAGCACAATCTGCTCCCTCCACCTTGATGGGGGAAGGTTGGGGTGGGGGTGACCTAAACCAAGTCAAAGATTTTGTTAAACAAGCGGCTCAACTTTGCAAAGCAGATCTTGCCTCTGAAATTGTGTGTGAGTTTCCGGAATTACAAGGTTTGGCTGGGCGTTATATCGCTCTTGCGCAAGGGCACGATGAACGTGTTGCAAATGCTTGTGCAGAGCATTATAAACCGCAAGGCCCAAGTGATGAAGTGCCGACAGAACCTGTTTCAATTGCAGTTGGTTTGGCTGACAAAATTGATATGCTTGTGGGCTTTTGGGCGATTGATGAAAAGCCGACAGGATCAAAAGACCCCTTTGCTCTAAGAAGAGCTGCTCTGGGTGTAATCAGAATAATTTTAGAAAATAAACTGCATATTTCTCTATTTGAATTTTTTTCAAACTCTTACCAAAGAGTTAGACAGGATTTGGAAAAGAATAGATCTAGAAAAGACAAAGCTACTCTGAATCTCGACGATCGAGAATATATTCGAGTAATGGATTTGGACAAACTCCTAAAAAAGCTTTCTAAAGAAAAGGAAGATGTGACTGTTCAAAAAACATCAGATTTACTATCTTTTTTTGCAGATCGTCTAACAGTTTACCTTCGTGACAAGGGTGCTCGCTATGACTTGATTGATGCAATTTTTGCATTACAAAATCAAGATGATTTGCTTGCGATTGTCCAACGCGTTAATGCTCTTGGCACTTTTCTTGAAACGGACAATGGGATGAATCTACTTGCGGGCATTAAGCGTGCCGTTAATATTTTGAACATTGAGGAGAAGAAAACAGGAACACTTTACCATGGTGATATAAAAATTGATTTGCTCGAAACTCCTGAGGAGAAAATTTTACATAAAGCCATACTTGCGACACAAAAATCTATCGAAGTCGCGCTTCAATCAGAGCAATATAAAGATGCTATGATAGCTATGGCTCAATTGAGAGAGCCTGTAGATTCATTTTTTGAAAGTGTTATTGTGAATGTCGATAACTCTAAAATCCGTACGAATCGTCTAAAACTGTTGTCACTTATTCGTACTGCAACGCATAATATTGCGGATTTTTCTAAAATTGAAGGATAAATTATGAGTACTGCTCAGTCCCACACTCAGCAACATCTAGGTGACCAAATAACAAGCAAATGGGTTTATCGTTTTGGCCATGGAACTTCAGATGGCACCGCGGATATGAAAGATTTGCTTGGCGGTAAAGGTGCAAATTTAGCTGAAATGTCGAATTTAGGTCTGCCTGTTCCTCCGGGTTTTACTCTCACAACAGATGCCTGCCATGCCTTTTACCAAAATAACAATCAATTACCTGAAGCAGTACGGTCTCAGGTTGATGACGCTATAGCTCACGTGGGCCAGGTTGTTGGTTGCGTTTTTGGAGATAAAAATAATCCGCTGCTGGTGTCTATCCGCTCAGGAGCTCCGGTTTCTATGCCAGGGATGATGGATACAGTTTTGAATCTCGGTTTAAATGACCAAACGGTTGAAGGGTTGGCTGTAAAAGCCAATGATAAACGCTTTGCCTATGATTCCTATCGCCGATTCATTCAAATGTACTCAGATGTCGTTTTGGGTGTGGACCATCACTTCTTTGAAGATATTTTGCAAACTTTTAAAAATATGAATGGTCTTGCCAATGATACGGATATCACGGCAGAAGATTGGACCGATATTATTGGGCAATACAAAGAGTGTGTGCTGCAAGAGCTAGGAGTGCCATTTCCACAAGACATCAATGCGCAATTGTGGGGGGCGATTAATGCAGTTTTCAAATCTTGGCAAAATAGCCGTGCGATAACCTATCGCCGTTTGCATGATATCTCAGAACGCTTTGGTACAGCTGTGAACGTGCAGGCCATGGTATTTGGAAATATGGGAGACAGCAGTGCAACCGGTGTTGCCTTTACGCGCAACCCTTCTACCGGTGAGAAAAAGCTATATGGTGAATTTCTAGTCAATGCGCAGGGCGAGGATGTGGTTGCTGGAACCCGCACCCCCCAAAATTTGACCGAAGAAGCTCGTAATGCAGCCGGGAGCAATGCGGCCTCACTAGAAGCTCTTATGCCTGAAACTTTTGCAGAGTTCCGAACTGTGTGTGAGAAGTTGGAAGCACGCTACAGGGATATGCAAGATATAGAATTTACCATTCAAGATGGTAAGTTATGGATGTTGCAAACGCGCTCTGGTAAGCGCACAACAGAAGCGGCTTTGAAAATTGCAATTGATATGGCTGAAGAAGGACTGATTGGTCAGGACGAAGCCATTTTAAGGGTAGAGCCAGCAGCACTTGATCAATTGTTGCATCCCACACTTGATAAAAGTGTTGAACGGCATGTGATTGGTAAAGGTCTGCCAGCTTCGCCAGGGGCTGCATGTGGTGAAATTGTGTTTGATTCCGATGAGGCAGAACGCTTAAGTGAGCTTGGCCAAAAAGTCATTTTGGTCCGTACAGAAACGAGCCCAGAAGATATCCATGGCATGCATGCAGCCGTTGGCATTTTAACAACACGAGGCGGTATGACAAGCCATGCTGCTGTTGTAGCGCGCGGCATGGGGAGGCCTTGTGTTTCTGGGGTGAGTAATATTCGCATTGATTATAAAAATCAGGCCATGACCATTGGCAATGATGTTTTTGCTAAAGGGGATGTCATTACAATTGAGGGTGGAACCGGTGAAGTGATGCGCGGTGAGATGCCGATGCGCCAACCAGAACTCTCTGATGATTTTACCAAATTAATGGCATGGGCGGATCAAGCGCGGGCCTTAAAGGTTCGCACTAATGCGGACACACCGAATGATGCGAAACTTGCAAGGGATTTTGGTGCGGAAGGTATTGGCTTATGCCGTACAGAACATATGTTCTTCGATGATGAGCGTATTATGGCCATGCGCGAGATGATTTTGGCAGAAGATGAAAGAGGGCGCCGAGCAGTATTGAATAAGTTGTTACCGATGCAACGCAGTGATTTTATATCATTGTTTGAAATTATGTCCGGTCTGCCGGTTACAATTCGCTTGCTTGATCCTCCGCTCCATGAGTTTCTTCCCCATGGTGCTGCTGAAATTACCAAAGTTGCCGAAGCCTTGAACGTCGAACAACATATTCTTGAAACGCGGATTGAAGCTTTAAACGAGTTTAACCCAATGCTGGGCCATCGCGGGTGCCGTTTGGCGATTAGCTATCCTGAAATTACAGAAATGCAGGCCCGTGCCATTCTAGAAGCTGCCATTGAAGCGGCTCAGAAAACTGGCGAGTCCGTTGAGCCTGAGATTATGATCCCATTGGTGGCAACAAAAGGTGAGTTTGATTTCTTAGCAGAGCGTATACATAAAGTTGCTGAATTGGTCCAAAATGAAAAAGGGATAAAAGTTTCCTATACCATAGGAACCATGATCGAACTTCCAAGAGCTGCACTACGAGCTGCTGATATTGCTCAGTCGGCTGATTTTTTCTCTTTCGGGACTAATGACTTAACCCAGACTTGTTTTGGTATCAGTCGCGATGATGCGGGGCGTTTCTTAGAAAATTATGTACGCTATGAATTTTTACCGCAAGATCCCTTTGTTTCCATTGATCAAGATGGTGTTGGGGAATTGGTTGAAATTGGATTGCAGCGTGGCCGTTCTGTTCGAGCGGATCTCAAAACCGGAATTTGTGGGGAGCATGGTGGCGATCCAAAATCTGTGGCATTCTGCCATAATATCGGTCTTGACTATGTCTCGTGCTCGCCATTTCGGGTTCCAATTGCGCGATTGGCAGCGGCTCAAGCTGCGTTGAGTAGTCAAAAGCAAAGCTAAAGCTGGAATCTCTTTTTTAATCAATATATTGCGCTTTGCGGATATCGCAGATGATACGTTTTCAGGCCCTTGCCAGTGATGATAGTTGAGAGTTTTAGAAGTTTAAATATAACTTTCTGAAGTCTAATGAGCTCTCATTAACGCTCCATAAAGCTTTTTTGCTCAAACATAAACATGTGATTTGGCTTATTAGTGTAAGTTGCGGGTGTTTGGGTGTTTATCAGCGTTTTTCGTTCAAGAGTCTGGTTGCTTCGTATGGTATTGGCCAATTTGGTCATGCTTGCATTTGCCTTGGGTGGTCTGTTTACAGAGCGTAGTCCTGCAAAGAGCTTATCGTATTACAAAGAAAAATGGCTACCTTCTCCAGGCTATGATTATACTGGGTACAAAGAAAACGTTCATCAAATCCTAAAAGCGCAAATACGTGCACTCCATCCAAAAGCAAAATATTATTTATGGTTCTCTGGTAAAGGCCCCAGGCTAGATGCCTCTGATGCTATTGCAAATGTTTCGCAAGATCGCTCTATTGTGACCCTTGAGTTATCACATACGGTCAACCGAAGTTTAAAAGGCGATAGTATTCCTCTCGCCAGGGCTCATAGCCATAATGCTTATGAAAAAGATATTTTATTTTCTATCATAGAAGGACAATGGATCAGAAAAACCTTTGTTCATATTGATATTGACCGCGCACGGTTTTTGCTAGCATCTTTGCAAGACCAACCACATCAAGCCATACAAAATGAGTTTAGGGTTTTAAAGCAAAATCAGAGGCAAAATGCACGAACACATCAGGGATTGTATTATGGTGAGCTGATGAGTAAGTCAGAACGTCAAAAAGAAAAAGTTTGCCTTGCACAAGCGATTTATTTTGAAGCTAGAGGAGAACCTCTTAAGGGGCAGCTTGCTGTAGCACAAGTGGTGATGAACCGTGTCCGTGAGAGTTATTATCCTGAAACCATATGTAAAGTGATTTACGAAGGGTCACACCGGCGCAACAGATGCCAATTTTCGTTTGCATGTGATGGACGGAGCGATATTGCCCGGAATAAACAATTATGGGACAGCTCATTACACCTTGCCAAAAGCGTTATAAATGGAAAAATATGGTTGCAAGACATTGGGTTTGCCAATCACTACCACGCAAATTATGTCCGTCCGAGGTGGGCAAAATATATGGATCGGGTTCAGCGGATCGGAGCCCATATTTTTTACCTAGGCACTCTTCCCTCTGAAACTGTAATTGCAAATTCAGAGGGTGAGTATTAAAATACTATAATCAAGTTTTTAGCTTTCTAAAGTGGACAATCAGTCAATCCATTCCTTTAGCTCTTCATCCAAATCATCTTTTGTAATCTTCCTATGTGTTGATTTGCTGGATTTGGATAGAAATAATAAAATGATGAGCATTGGCGGAAAGAGAAAACAAAAGAATCCCCAACTATCCGCAGATCTATTTTTTGTCCAGGCGATAATACTTCCCAGTAAAGCAGACAAGAGCATTATCACACCGGCGAGGGTAATAACAGCAACCGGGTTCATCGTACTTAACCTCTCTTACAGAATGTAGCATAATCCTAATTCTTAGATTAATTTATATTGTAAGCACATAAATTTTATTTAAGAAGTGCACAAATCAAAATCAAGCCCTACATCCAGAGAAGGCGCAGAATGTGTCAGAGCGCCTACTGAAATAAGATCAACCCCACTTTTGGCAATGTGTAATGCATTATCCAATGTTACACCGCCAGAAGCCTCTGTTATAAAACGCTTTTTGACGCGGCGAACAGCTTCTGCCAGGGTTTCAGCAGACATATTATCAAGCAAAACAGCATCAATATTAAAGTTGAGTACAAGGTCTAGCTGTTCCAGAGTGTCTACTTCAACTTCAATTTTGACCATGTGACCAAGATTGGTTTTTGCGCGTGTTATCGCGCGTTCTAGCCCACCGGCTAATGCAATATGATTATCTTTTATCATGGCTGCATCATCCAGTCCAAAACGGTGATTGCATCCACCGCCCATATGTACAGCATATTTTTCAAGGGTTCGTAGACCTGGTGTGGTTTTTCGAGTGTCACAAATTTGCGCTTGCGTTGTTTGGATGGCATCAACAAATGCTCTGGTGTATGTTGCAATGCCGCTCAAATGGCCTAAGAAGTTGAGTGCCACACGCTCAGCACTTAATAGGGCTTTCGCTGGTGCTGTGATTTTAGCAATTGTGCTGTTGGCCTCAACACGATCACCATCATGCTGATAACTTTCGAAAATGGTGTCAGGGGCGAGGGCTTTGAATGCACGTTCAGCTAAGGGCAACCCGGCTATAACTCCTGGTTTTCTAGCAACAATACTTCCACTTGTAACGATATTCTCAGCAATAACTGCTTGGGTTGTAAGGTCTCCCGCACGGCCCAGGTCTTCCTGCAAGGCTTTGTGTACCAGGTCTTGCAGGATAAAATCTGGGGTAGGGGAGCTTCTGTAATGTCTGTCAGTTGTCATGTTTCACGACCATTAGTGTTTTGTAAAAATGTAATGTGATTATTTTTCCACTGAACGCAGGTATGGTTTTTTAAAATATCCTGTGAGACTGGGTAGTCAGTACGGTTATGGGCACCCCGGCTTTCTTCACGTTGCAGGGCTGAGACTGCGACACATTTTGCTGCACGTAAGGCATTGCCCAACCCTCTTGTATTATAATGTTTTACATAGAGATCATCAATAATATGACATGCGTTTTCTAGTCCCAGCTTGGTGCGCAAAACACCCACATGCTCAGACATGGTTTGTCTTAGTTGTTTAAAATCATGCTCATGGTTTCTATGATGAAGACACTCAGATGTGCTTTCTATAACTTCAATTGGAGTTTTATGAGTAGAGAGAGTGTTTCGAATATTCTCTGCAATGCGGGTTGCAAACACCACAGCTTCCAACAAAGAATTTGAGGCTAGGCGGTTGGCCCCATGCATGCCAGTGGCAGCAACCTCGCCGCATGCCCATAGCCCGTCAACGGAGGTGCGCCCCCAGTCATCGGTCCGAACACCACCCATATGATAATGAGCGGCAGGAGCAATTGGAATGAGCTGTGTAATTGGATCAATATCAACAGCAAGACATTTTTGATAAGCTGCGGGAAAGTCTTCAACAAAACGATGTCCAATGGCGTTGCGGCAATCAAGAAACGCGCCGCGTTTTTCCAGAAGTTCCTTGTGAACAGCTTTAGCAACAATATCACGCGATGCCAATTCCGCATCTGGATGGTGGTCCAGCATAAAACGATGGCCTTCAGCGTTGACTAAAATTGCGCCCTCACCGCGCAAGGATTCAGTTACCAGAGGCGCTGGGTCTTGTTCGACATTGATTGCTGTTGGATGAAATTGGACAAATTCAGCGTCAGTGATAATAGCACCGGCTTGGGCTGCCAGACCAATTCCATCTCCTTGGGATGTTATTGGATTTGTGGTCACAGCATAGAGTGCTCCAATGCCACCAGTTGCCAAAATAATAGTATCCGTTAAAGCGGCATGTGTTTGAGCGGAGGAACAGGGGTTTGCATTCGAGAAGTGTAATCCGCAGACTTTATTGTCCTGAATGATTAGTTCATCAGCTTGATATCCTTCTAGAATTTGAATGGATGGCATTTTGCGTGCCTCTGCAATCAAAGCAGACATGATAGCCTTTCCCGCCATATCGCCTTTAACCCGAACTACGCGTGCTTGGCTATGGGCTGCTTCACGAGATTGTTTGAGTTTGCCGTGAAGGTCTTTGTCAAAGGGAACACCATAAGACAGCAGGTCATAAATGCGTTTTGGGGCTTCATACGCGACCAGCTTGGCGATAGCTTCATCTACAAGGCCTGCACCAGCGGCTAAAGTATCTGCAATATGCTTGTCAGGGTGATCTCCTTCGCCAAGTGCGGCAGCAATACCGCCTTGAGCCCATGCACTTGATGCTCCTGTTCCCAAAGGGGTAGGGCAGAGCAATGTCACAGGGTGAGGTGCTAATTTCAGTGCCGCGAATATCCCCGCCAGACCCGCGCCAATGATGAGGACAGTACCTTCAAGCTTGATATTTTTGTGCATAGAATTTAAAAGTGTTGTTTTTTCAAGATACTCTCAGTTCGTCATTCCCGCGAAAGCGGGAATCTCATACAAGCTTCAAAGAGATCCCCGCTTTCGCGGGGATGACGGCGGTTCGTTTTATAAGAAAAACAAAGCCATTCTAAATTAGATCAGTTGTATTATGTGAGGCATCTGTTGTGCTATAAGCATACCACCAATATCAATTGGTTAAATTGACCATACGTTCCACAGACGCCTTTGCTTTAACAGCAACTGCAGGATCAATTGTCACCTCATCGGTCAGATAAACCAAAGATTCTAAAATTTTAGGTAGCGTGATGCGTTTCATGTGAGGACATAAGTTGCAAGGGCGAACAAAATTGACATTTGGATTTTCTACCGAAACATTGTCACTCATAGAACATTCTGTAACCATCAACACTTTTTCTGGCTGATTGGTTTGCACCCATTTGATCATGCCACTGGTTGATCCTGTAAAATCTGCTGCGTTGATAACATCGGGAGGGCATTCAGGATGGGCAATAATGCGAATCCCAGGGTCTGTTTCCCGGTACATTTCCAGCTCCTGCGCACTAAAGCGCTCATGCACTTCACAGCGACCTTTCCAAGAAATAATTTCTACATCAGTTTGTGTGGCAACATACTTTGCCAAATATTCATCGGGAATAAGTAAAACACGGTCAGAGCCCATACTTTCAACAACCTGAACTGCATTAGATGATGTACAGCAAATATCACATTCAGCTTTCACGTCGGCAGATGTATTGACATAGGTCACAATGGGAACGCCAGGGTAGGCCTCACGTAAGGCTCTAACATCAGCACCGGTAATAGAGGCCGCTAAAGAGCATCCCGCATCCATGTCTGGGATTAATACGGTTTTGTCTGGGTTCATGAGTTTTGAGGTTTCAGCCATAAAGTGCACACCGGACTGGATAATAATATCCGCATCCACTTTCGCCGCTTCTTTGGCCAATTGCAAAGAGTCACCAATGATATCAGCCACACAGTGAAAAATCTCAGGGGTCATATAATTGTGTGCGAGCACAACGGCGTTGCGTTTTGCTTTTAGCTCGTTGATGGCTTTAATGTATGGCGCGAAGGCAGGCCACTCTATGGCTGGTATGACCGATGAGACTTTGTCATAAAGCGGTTTCATCTCAACAGCAATTTCTGGCGTGTAGGTCAAATCCGGCATGGGAAGTATACCAAATTTCTCAGCGGCTCGAGATGTCTCTGCATGCATTTCAATGTTGGCCATAAGTCCTCTCTTCTTGACATAGCAAGGTTTTAAATTGCTATATGTCCCTTCTTACATATTATACTCATTTTGAGCATAAGTAGATTAATAAAAAACCCGATAAAATCGGTCAAAAAGGAAATATAAGTTATCTTTTCAAATTTTGCTAGTGGATTCTATCTCATATTTTAGTTTTAAAACATGAAAGAATTTCATTTTACAGAAAGAAATAATGCAATGCTAAGGCTAATGCAGCTCTTTTTTATCTTTATTGTAAAAACATAGTATATTGAAAAACTTCTAATTTAGAGGGCTATGAGTTGAGATCACAGCCCTCTAATGAACGGCTTGCCAATTAGAATATAGCGAATAGCCGTGCAAGATGGGTGAGCAATTATTTATTTGGCAAGCTACCTTTTCCTTCTAACTTTAGGAGCAGGGCTATGTTAGATATATTTGTGTTGATGCTTAAAATTGCATTGGTAATCCTTGAACACTTTGCAGAAAGTGAACAGTAATATTCCAAACTGTCTATAGCTTACATAAGAGATGTGAGTATGTATATTCCTATATATTTCTTTAGTTAAGCTAAAGTATAATATTGAATTACAAACTTATCAAAACCTAGTTTGGTCCATTGAGTTGCCGCGCGCGCAGTGTTTCTTCAAATCCTCTGATTTCGGTAAGGATTTCATTTGCGTTTTCTACTTCACCTTCAACATCAATGACCACATAGCCAATTTCAGGGTCTGTGAGCAAGTATTGCGATATGATATTTATATCTCGGCGGGCAAAAACATCGTTCACTTTCTGCATAACGCCAGGCAGGTTTTTATGAATTTGAATAAAGCGCTTTGCTGTTGGAGCAAGAGGCAATTGCACGTTCGGAAAATTAACAGCTCCCACAGTTGAGCCAACATCAGAATATTCAATTAATTTGCGGGCAACTTCCTCTCCAATACGTTGTTGAGCTTCTTGAGTAGAACCACCAACGTGAGGTGTAAGAATAACATTATCGCATCCGCGTAACGGGCTTTCAAACGGCAGGGCGTTGGAAGCTGGCTCAACAGGAAACACATCAATAGCGGCACCTGCCAAGTGATTGTCTTTCAGAGCCGCGACCAGAGCATCAATATCAACAATTGTGCCGCGCGCGTTATTAATCAGATAGCTGCCGGGTTTCATCGCGCGAATTTCTTGTTCACCCATGATGTTTTTAGTTTGCTCTGTTTCTGGCAAGTGCAAGGAGACCACGTCTGAGCGTGAGAGCAGGTCATGCAAGTTTTTGGCTGGTTCCGCATTGCCATGACGCAATTTATCGACATGATCATGATATAGAACACGCATTCCCATAGCTTCAGCGAGAATAGCCAATTGCGTGCCAATGTTGCCATAGCCTATAATGCCTAGAGTTTTGCCGCGAATTTCATAGCTGCCGCTAGCTGATTTATCCCAACCGCTGTTGTGCGCCGCTGTTGATCTAGGGAAGACACGGCGAAATAGCATTACAATTTCTGCAATTGTCAATTCTGCAACGCTTCTGGTGTTGGAAAACGGAGCATTAAAAACAGGAATACCTGCCTGATGTGCTGTTTTCAGATCAATTTGGTTGGTGCCAACGGAAAAGCTTCCCACCGCAATCAAACGTTTTGCTGCGTGAAAAATATCCGCTGTGAGTTTTGTGCGCGATCTGATTCCGAGAATTCTGACATCTGTTAGGGCTTCTTTTAATTCATCTGGACTTAAGGCCGTAGTCAATCGCTCTACATTTTTGTAGCCAGCATTGGAGAGGGCTTCAACGGCAGTTTCAGCGATTCCTTCGAGAAGTAGGATCCGGATTTGTTCTTTTGGCATTGATAATGCGTGTGTCATAACATGATCTCACGTGATTTATTATTTTTGGCGATAGATATTAGATGATTAACAATCGCGGGTTTACAAGTGCAATTTTGTATTAGAGCCTTGCGGAAAAAGAATCCAGTCTTAATTGAGATATGCTGATTCAATAATGTATTTTATAGCCTGGTATAAACACCTGGGAGGGACTTTGAGGGCAAGCGTTGATGGGCATTGCGCATAATATAACGCCACATCGCTGCTGGTAAACTGCCGCCCGTGACACCTTTCATGCGGGTGTTGTTATCATTTCCGACCCATATACCGAGAGTGTAGTAAGGGGAATAGCCTAAAAACCAGGCATCACGAAAATTTTGGCTGGTTCCTGTTTTGCCAGCCAAAATCTGGCCTTTAAAATGAGCGCGACGTCCTGTTCCTTTTAGCACAACAGAGCGTAGCATTGTATTCATATAGCGCACATGGCGCGATGCCATAACGCGGGTAGGACGATGCTTTGCACGTTTATAAAGGACTTTTCCATTGGCATCAGTAATTTTTTTAATGGCGTAGGGGCGCATTGAAAACCCACCGTTTGCAAAAGGCACGTACGCTGATGTAAGTTCCAACAAACTGGTTTCAGATGTTCCAAGCGCTAGCGATGGTTTAGTGTGCATAGGAGATCTAATGCCAAGACGTTTTGCGGTCTGAATAACACGGCTGTGACCCGCCCTTTGAAACATGCGCACAGCAACAGTATTGATCGATTTTCTTAGGGCATGATGCATTGGAATATTGCCACGGTAATATCCGGCATAATTGCGCGGGCGCCAGCCTTTAATGTTCACAGGTGTATCACGTACAATAGAATTGGGCGTAAGCCCCGTTTGTAATGCTGCCAAATAAACGAAAGGTTTGAAGGCAGAGCCTGGCTGACGTTTTGCTTTTATTGCACGGTTGAACTGACTCTTTCGATAAGATCGCCCGCCAACAAGCGCTCGTATTGCGCCGGTTTTATCCAGCATTACAGCCGCAGCTTGTCCGGCGCGGGCGCGCTTGCCATTCCGATCCATGAATTGACGGACCGTTGCAGATGTCAGTTTTTGCAAATTTGCATCAAGGGTGGTGTGTACGATAATATCACCATGTCTCACCCCGGCCAATTTGGGCAAATCTTCCATCATCCAATCCAGGACATAATTGATATTCGCGTTCCCCCTATGGGCGATAATATCAACAGGAGCTTCCAAAGCCTCTTGCATTTGATCTGTGGTGATTGCACCAAGCGCTTGCATGCGCTCTAACACAAGATATGCCCGTTCATGAGAGGTTTTTAAATCATAGGTTGGTGCAAAAAGTGAGGGTGCTTTCAATAAACCGGCAAGTAGTGCACTTTCGTAGAGCAAGACTTGACTAGCTGGTTTTGCAAAGTAACGCTGTGAGGCCGCTTCAACACCATAAGCTCCCGCTCCAAAATAAACTGAGTTGAAGTAAATCTCTAGAATCTTATCTTTTTCAAGCCGAACTTCGAGCCAAAATGCAGCAACCATTTCTTTAACTTTACGGGCAAATGTTCTCTCAGAGGTAAAATAGAGATTTTTTGCGAGCTGCTGACTGATGGTAGAGCCGCCCTGAACGACTTTACCATACTGGTAGTTGACTACGCTTGCCCGAACAATGCCTAACGGATCAAAACCGATATGATCATAAAAGCGGCTGTCTTCAATGCTCAGCACGGCGTTAATAAGATGTTGGGGGAGGTTGTTAAGCGCAATATGTTCTCGCTGAAGCCCCCGAACAGCAATAACATTATCATCTTTGGATAAAAACTTTATATGACCCGGCCGGTTTTTGATTGCCAACGTAACAGGGTCTGGAAGTGTTACAGCATAATAGGTAATCGCCCCAATCATGATAATCAGAGACCAAACGGCAAAAACGCTAAGCCAATAGGTGCACGTTAGTGCTAGCTTAAGTTTGTTTTTAATTATTTTTTGTGGAGCATTTGATGAGGCTATATTTTTTATACTAATATATTTCTCATCATTATGTAGTGGCTCAGCTGCGTCATCTGGTGAGATTTCAGCAGGTTTTGTGTCATCATTAGAAGCTTCAAGCGGAACATCACTGTCTTGCTCGTCATCAGGCGATGATCGCTCCGATTTTTTGAAAATCCTAAACACACTCTACCCCGACTTTAATGCAAGTCTTACAAAAACACTACACACCATAAGCATAACCCATAAATGAGATGCTAAGGCATTTAAGGTTAATTTTTTGAGAATATGGTTAACGTAAGCGGATAATCCACATATTAAGACATTTTTCTTAAAGCCGATTGCATATCTTGCAGACTGCACTGGAGTTGATTTGAAAAAGTCTCTTGATCGTTCTGAGTTAAATGGGTTTCTGAATTATGTGGGTAAAAAACATACTCTCTCGGAAGATTATCATATATATCTTGCAGTCTTTGTTGTTCCAACACAGAAAAGGCTGCATTTTGTAATCCAAATTGTGTTTGTGACAGTGTTGTTGATAGTTTATGTGCAATATCTAAGGTGTAGTTGGCAAGGGCATTTAGCTCTGCTGAGAGGTTGGTGTAGGTCCCTTGAGTGTCATACTTCTGGTTGGTTTCCATCACAGCTCTTAAAGAAAAGAGGCTGATTTTATTGGCAATATCTCGAAAGAGATGTGCAACTTCTGTTGGTGCTAGCGGTGCCTCTGCGATGGCTTTGGGATCAGAGTTTGCAAGAGCATAACTCTTATGATTTTGTGTCCAAAGGGCGTTTGAAATTCTATGAATGATCTGCTCGTAACCAGCAAGATAGTGTAGCTGCTCCGCTTTACGAGGAGACATGTTTACATCATTATAATCATAATGCGATTGCGTAGGTTGATAATACCCTTCAGAAGCTGAGGATAATGTTTGAGCAAGCTGCTCAGCAAGATCTGCTTGAGGGGTAACGCAATCCCCTTCATCAATTACAGCGTAATGCGCTTGATGATTGCTCGGCAAGGCTTTTGAAAGTGCTATACTTTCATCTAACTCTTGTTTTTCAGCATCTAAAATTTCTATTTTACGTTTACTCAACTCTAAAAACATTCTTGTTTACTCTAAATACACGCATAAGTTTCCTATGCTATAAAGAGTATACTTTATTTATAAATGGTTAAAAACGGTAGAAAGAATTGTTTTAGTATCAAAAATGGTGTGTCTTGCTATTTAGGGATGTGTGCTATTTATAGGTCCTGCGGCCTAAGCCAATCCATATCTTTGCATAATGCGTAAACTCAATGAATATTAGAATAATCGTCTTAACTTTCATATTATAAGCTTTATGACATCACCTGTTATTTTTTGGTTTCGGCAAGACTTAAGATTGTCTGATCAAGCTGGCTTAAGTGCCGCACAAAAAACAAAAGTGCCAATCCTCCCGCTCTATATATTAGATGATGAGATTGCAGGGAATTGGAAGATGGGCGCTGCAAGTCGTTGGTGGCTGCATCATTCTCTAAAAAGGCATTCGGAGGGTCTCGAAAAGTGTGGCACTCAGCTTATATTGAGGCGTGGGCCCAGCATTGATGTTTTGCTTGAGCTTATCGAGAGCACGCAAGCGCAAGGGCTTTATTTCAGCCGTGGCTATCAACCCCATGAAGTTGAGCTGGAAAAAAAGCTATCAGAAATTTTGCAAGAAAAGGGTGTTGAATGTAAACGTTTTTCATCAGCTTTGTTATTTGAACCAGAAGCCATTTATAACGGATCCGGAGAGCGTTATAAAGTTTTTACTCCGTTTTGGAAAGCTTGCTTGAGACAAGAGGCTCTGCCTCAACCCCTTCCAAAGATAAAAAGGCTTAGGGGGTATAAGGGACACATAGACAGTGATCCTCTTGAAAGCTGGGGGCTTTTGCCAACAAAACCAGATTGGTCTGGTGGCATGACAGAAACATGGACACCGGGTGAAAAAGGGGCGCATCAACGCCTTAATGATTTTGTCGAAAACCGCATGGCTGAGTATGGCGTAAATCGTGACCGTCCGGACACTGATGGCACCTCTCAATTATCCCCATATTTACATTTTGGTGAAATCAGCCCGCGTCAATGTTGGCATGCGGTGAAAGCATATCTTGCAAAAGAACAGCGTGAAAGCTGTAATGGTGCGGAGAAATTCTTAAGTGAATTAGGGTGGAGGGAATTTTCATATCATTTACTGTTTGAATGGCCGGACTTTCCAGAAAAAGCATTTCGCCCGGAATTCTCTGATTTTCCCTGGGATAAGAAGGAACAAGACCTGATTGCTTGGCAAAAGGGCCAAACCGGATATCCAATCGTTGATGCAGGTATGCGCCAATTATGGCATATCGGCTGGATGCATAACCGTGTCCGCATGATCGTAGGGTCATTTTTGATTAAAGACCTGCTGATTTCTTGGCAAGATGGGGAGCGTTGGTTTTGGGACACTTTGGTTGATGCAGATCTCGCGAGCAATTCGGCCGGATGGCAATGGATCGCAGGCTCTGGCGCGGATGCTGCGCCTTATTTTCGGATTTTCAACCCTGTGCGGCAAAGCGAAAAATTTGACCCTGATGGAGATTACATCCGCACATGGGTGCCAGAATTGCAAAACCTTGAGGCTAAGTACATTCATGCCCCATGGGAGGCACCAACGGCAATATTACAAAAAGCAAATGTTGAGCTTGGAATGACATATCCCAAACCGATTGTTGATCATAGTCTTGCGCGCAATAAAGCCTTAGAGATTTTTCAATCACTTAAGAAATGATTAGAGCTATACTCAAAAGTTGACGGGGCGGTAAAAAGTCCCAGGATCATTCAAGCTCATCGCTTACCATATCGTATCACTTAATGTCCCGTTAACTTTCACAACAATGCCATATCAGATCACGTTTTTCAAACAAGTTGAGTTGTACTGGATTTGGCAAACCCACGTACCTCATCTGCTGCATATTCTGATGAAATAGGCAAATTTGAAAAACAATAGCATTTTCCGCCAGGAACCTTTTTATGGAATTAATTATAAATTGAGAGACTTCATTCTTAACTCAACAAGATGATGACAGGCGTCGTCAGGAGAGAGCGCATTAATAAATCCTTCATCATCTTCATAGACTAAACCATCACCCATGAGGCGATTTAAGGCGTCTGTAAAGTCATAATCAATATCAATATTGAACTTTTCTGTCAGATAGTTTTCAATTTCCTGATCTGCATGTTGCAGCTTGCTTAAACAGGTTTTATGACGTGTGAGATAAGAATAAAGTAGCATATCCTCTTTGATATCTTCTTCCTCTGCGCGATCAATCATCAGTGTCAGCGCGCCTCGGTTATTGGCCAGGTTATGAAAATATAAATTTTGAGCTAAAACCATCATATATTGATTGCGCTGGTTAAAGAATTTCATTACTTGCCGAAAAACCATGCCGCATAGTCCAAAAATTGCCGCAACCAAAGCAATGGGACTAGCAGCTGCCGCTGAAATTTTTGTTGCCGTAGCGAATAATCCGCCGAGGGTACCACCTCCGGCTGTTGCGTAAAGCTTGAGTTTATCAAAAGGGCGCAATTTGATTTTGATGTTCGGGAACAGCATTTCCAAATCAGACTGAGGAATATTTTTGAACATTTTGAGGTAAACAGAGTCTGGGCACAGATCGACGGGTAAGTTTTTGCGAAGGTGAGTTAATTTTTTTTGAGCTTGTTTTTCATTAGTTTCGTCAGCGGCCATAATTTCTCTGAGGCGAACAGAATTATTTTTGAGCTTAAGTAGTAAAAATAATCGTTGAAATACTGGGATAGCTGTTTTTTCTTTCCAAAGAAATAGTGTTTTCCAGGACCGCTTTGATATGATGTTGTCTTCTGACCCGCGGAAATAAATCAATACATCTTCAAATTCACTCATGTCTACTTCGAGGTTGAGGCCATAAGGACCTTTGGCTTCAAAATATTCATTAAGCTTTTCGTGATCGATTTGTTGGTAGTTAGCCTGCTTTAGTATCTCGATAAGATTGCTTTTCAGTTCAGCTTTTTGAGCTATAAGATCCTTTTTAGTGTTCAGCTGAGTAACGGGTTTGGTGTCGCGATCAGGATTAAAAGTGATATAAAGCTCATTTAACTTTAAAAGCTTTTTATAGTACGTATCATGGCGCCATGCAGAAAGATGCTGCAATACGCGCATTGCGGATTGCGCAGTTCCTTCTGGCCAATTTTCAGGTTTGTTTAGGCTTTGTTGTAAATCATAGCGTGAGATAGGGATGAATGTTTCTTTGGTATCAGGTGGAATAGCCGCTGGCTCACTATGGTCAATTTGTGCGGCGTTAACTTCTAAGGTGTTGATATCAATACTGTGTTCAGCATGGGCTGCAGTGTTCATGAGACATCCCTGTAAGTGTGATGGAGACGATACAGCTAATTTAGTTATAAAAATTGACTTGTCTATGTTGCCCACCGCTTTTCGTCACAACAAATCCAATATCATTTGGTGCGCTGAAGCGTATTTTATGCTGAACTGTTGTGAGGTGCATTGTGGCAAAGCCCACTGTTTTATGTTCAAACACGGCTATGCCGTTAATATTGGTCGTGGTGGTGAGTTCTTCTGCTATGGAAGGGGAGAATCCATCTGCATCAATTTTGCTAAAAGCAATTGAGACGTCTTTATCTTTGTAGGGTTGCCCATCTTCTTGTTGCAAGCGAATGCGTGTTGTGTACGTCTTGTCTGAAGTAGGGGATGCAACTTTTTCTCTTTTTTTAGAAAACATGGTGTCGCGAAAAGCAACACCCAATGCTGCTAGAATGACAAGCCAAGGGAG
Organism: Pseudomonadota bacterium; assembly: GCA_039033475.1. Classification (GTDB taxonomy): domain Bacteria; phylum Pseudomonadota; class Alphaproteobacteria; order Rhizobiales; family CBDHHC01; genus JBCCCO01. Next base: position 27,242 of record JBCCCO010000024.1, read on the forward strand.
TATTATGAGGACTGAGTCCATGACTTAGGCGTTTTAAAAATTATTGCCCGCGAATAAGTTGCTGAATTGAGCCGCCTAAACGCATCGCAACTGCTGAGAGCAATTGGTTGGCAGAAGATTGATCCATCTGCTGCTTGACAATCTCAAGGACATCATTTGTGTCTTTCTTGAAATCTTGCCTTTCACGAGAAGATGGGCGTGCTGCAACATCAGCTCTTACTGATATCTTCGTTAATAAATTTTTAACGAGGGTATCGTAGTGACTGCCTTTCAAATTATTCAAACCTCTTGACGCAGTATTGTCTTTATTACCAGCAGCATTGGAGTTTTCCTTAAATAAAGTCTTGAACATTGAGAGTGTAGTATCATCTAAAAGCTGATTTGGAGCTGTTTTAGCTATGTCATTTGTATATGCCTCAGACGTTATAGACGTTGGCTGTGGTATGTTGCTAACCATTTTTATACTAAATCCTATTAATTTAACGTTATTCACTCTTTCAGCTAAATAGAGCTAAATCATCCTCAGTAATAGCTTTGGCAGAAATACCCAACAAATCCTGTGTCTGCAGATCTGTTGCCGTGTTAGCAGCTATAACCTCTATAGTTGACATTACAATGAGATCTGTAAAAGCTTCCCAGAATTCAGGAGAATCAAAATCTAACCCTTCGAAAGGGTCTCCTCCACTCGGGGGATCTCCCCCGCCCGGTTCTTCGCCTTCACCCTCACCCTCATCGCTCATGGGAGGTGGTAACGCACTTGGTGGTATTTCTGACATAATCTAATATACTCCAACACATCTATCCTAAATTACTCAAATCTTATCAAAATATAATTTACTTTGCAATATTGAAGTTGGTCCCCATTTCTAGAAAATTAAGCGTTACCTCTTTGCTGGTAATTTATTGTGATGCGTGCTAACAGCCTTGAAAATACTTAAAAATTCACGCTATAGGAGATGTAAAATAACATTAAGCTATAAGGTATTACGTGCTGAAACTACGTGTTTTTTTATATAACTACGTATTAAAAAAAGTGGCTTTGTCCATAAGCCTGATCTATTATATATATATCGAAGATAGTAATAAATTAATTATGGAGAGAATTTTATGCCAATTGAAGATGTTGATCTTCCATCCCCAGGTGTAGGTCCAGAAGGCCTTCCCTCAGATGGTGTGGACCAGAAAGTTGTAGACGCAGTGAATCTTGTAAAGAACTTGTTGGAAGACGCTGCATATGCCAACCTTTATCAAGCGAGTGTAATGATACCTGCTGCGACATATAAAGCTATTGCTTCATCAATGCCTAAGCAGTAATTTTATTTTTTGCATTCCGCTAAAGATTATCACGGAGGGGGACGTACCCCTCCGTTTTTTTTGCGGTTTTCTTTATTACTTAACATGTCTAAGTATTTTTCGCAGATTACTACGTAGTAAAATTATTGGTATTTTTTATCAAACCATTATATCTTACTGTGAAATACATAATAACTAAGTTTTGTACGGAGGATAGCGATGGTAGCAGGAACGGCAGGGGTTGGCAGTTCTGCAGGAACCTCAGGTACTTCTGATAGTAGTGAGGAATCTCAAGATCAGAACTTTGCAGATATGCTGTCGTCTGATACGAGTTCAGAGAATGGTAATGAGACTTCAGGAACTAATGATGATGGTGATGGTGGGGCCTCGGGAACTAGTGACGACGGTCTTGATCCTGGCAGCGCAGTATCCCCAGAGATTGAAGCTGCGTTAGCAGCTGTTAGGGAATTGCTTAATGATGCAGCTTATGCAAACCTCTATCAGTCAGCAATGATCATCCCTGCTTCGACTTATAAAGCTATTTGTTCCTCAATACCTAAGCAGTAGTTTTATGGAACTTCCCCATCGTGGGGACATTAATAGTGTCGCCACTTTTTATGTGTATTGCATCTAAAGTTATGATATTAAACTATTCTTACAACTAAGTTAGACAACAGCCAAATATAAGCATTTCTTGGCACAAAATGGCGATAAATAAGAGTGAGCTTCAGACAAGATATTGTCCTTGCCTTTTTGTTGGTGACGATAATCATACTCATGATTATTCCGTTGCCCAATGTCTTAATTGATACAATCATTGGCTTTAATATCACGCTGTCCGTGCTTTTGCTTATGGTTGGGATTTACCTTCGTCACCCTTCCGATTTATCGACATTTCCCTCGTTAATATTAATTGGCACTTCATTTCGTTTGGCTATTTCTATTGCCACAACGCGTTCCATTTTAACTCAAGCAGAAGCTGGACAAATTATTGATACATTTGGTACTTTTGTGGTTGGGGGGAACATTATTGTTGGCCTTGTGATCTTTCTGATTATTACAATTGTGCAGTTTATTGTGATCACCAAGGGGTCAGAAAGGGTTGCTGAGGTTGCCGCAAGGTTTTGTTTGGATGCTATGCCTGGCAAACAGATGAGTATTGATGCAGAGGTGCGGGCAGGAACCATAGAGCAAGAAGAGGGAAATAAACGTAGAGCAAAGCTGGACAAGGATAACCAGTTTTTTGGCGCGATGGACGGCGCAATGAAATTTGTTAAGGGCGATGCCATCGCAGGGTTAATCATCACAGCGGTTAATCTTATCGGTGGAATAGCTGTTGGCATGGGAATTCATCAATATTCTCTGGGGCAATCTGTTCAGGTCTATTCTTTGTTAACTGTTGGTGATGGTCTGGTTGCTCAAGTACCTGCACTTTTTACATCGATGTGTGCTGCGATTATTATCACCCGTGTAAGCCACAGCGACAATGAAGATTTAGGGAGTGAAATTGCATCACAGCTGGCATCAGATAAGCGGGCATTGTATATGGCAGGGGCTGTGATTATGGGCCTTGGGCTTATCCCAGGATTTCCATGGGTCATTTTTGCTGTCTTGTCTGGCTCACTTGTCGCCATTGGTTTTTTCTGGGGGCAAAAAACAGATGGGGAAGATGAAGAAACGGATGCAGAAACAAGTATTCTTGAGCCAGAAAGTACGGCAATTGCAAAAACTCAAGGTGAGGGCAGTGTACAAGATGAAACAGAAACGCAAATTTTAGGTTTAGACAATCGAGATTTGCCGGCACAAAGACCTATTGTGCAAAGTTCACGGCATGTTCTTTGTGTTGGTTATAAACTTTATAATATGATAGAGAGTGATAATGCTATAGAGGTTCGGGATAAACTCTATAGAAAGTGGCATAAACAAGCAGGCGTTCCTTTTCCAGCTTTTTTTATTAAACGCGATAATAGCCTTGGTGATATGGGGGTAAGTATTGAATTTGATGCAGTCCCGGCAGCAGAGTTCGATATACCTGAGGACAGCTACCTTCTAATATGTGATCCTGAACTTAAGGATCTCTTGCCTAAAGAGGCTGAAGCAACTTCAGCGCAGTGGACGGCGCAGCATGGATTTTGGGTGCCAGTTGAAGCTCTAGATAGCTTACCTGAAATGGAGAACCAGGCTGTGCCTGCAAGTTATGCTGTAATGGAAGCTGCGTTTAATGTTGCGAAAAGATTCAAAGGGCAATTGTTTTCACGTCTTGAATTCGGCGCATTTTTGCAAGATGTCGAGAAAGTTGATCCTGTGATGGTTGGAGATGTGGGGGAGACCCTGGGTATTGGTGCTTTTACTGACGTAATTCGTCGTTTGGTGGATGAAGGTGTTCCGTTGAGACCTGCGAGACTTCCCCTAGAATCTTTACATCAATATATTACAAAAACAAAGGATTATTTGACTCTGGTTGAGGCTGTGCGCATGGCAATGAGACGTCAAATATGTTATGAAATCGCAGATGATAATGGTGTGATACCAACTGTTGTGCTTGAGCCGGCAATCGAAAAAGCCATGCGTCAAGCCATCCAAACCGTTAGTCTTGAAGATGGGAATATAGATAAGAGCCTATCTATTGATCCTAAGATATCAGAAAAAATACTTCATAAATTATATACGTTGCAAACGTCGCGTCCTGATCGAAATAGAGAAATTGCGGTTGTTGTTTCGCCAGATATTCGCAGGCCGTTAAGAAACTTCTTAAAGGTCAATAATATTCACTGGCCGGTTTTGTCATATCAGGAAATCTCTGCGGAGGTTAAAGCACACCCAATATCAATGATACGTCTAAAGGATACAGAAGTTAGATCAAGGCAAGGGCGAGCTGCCTAAAGCGATTGAACTTTAAGTTGTTTCCTCTGTAAGTTGACGCAGCATGGAACGATCACGCACACTCACTGTTAGGACTTTCATGGATTTTAATTAAGAAGTATAACGCAAGAGATTGTTCCGATAGGACATGAATAACCAATTAAATAAAGCTAAGTATTGTTCTGGAAAGGTAGTTGATCACCTGGAAATGGATCAGTTCCATCTGGGAATTCAATACTTCCATCGGTTAATGCAATTATGAAGTCACCAGCTGCTGTTGAAGCTTCTAAGTCAGTTACACCGTACGGTCTAACAAACCCAAAAACCTCGGCGAACTCTATGGTCTCCAGGCTACTAACATCGTTATTAGAGGATATGTAGTTAATCCCAGAATTAAAATAAAGAACGAACTTAAGTATGTTTGCGTTGGCAACGTCTTCAGGCGAGGGTGAGTTAACACCCGCTAATTGAGCTTGGCCTTGAAGTGCATCTTGAAAGACATCACCAACACCATCCTCGTAACCAATCGAGTTGCTTGATACTGGATTTATATTATTTATATTTTCCATGCGTCAATCCTAGCATCAGAAGCGGGAAATTAAAACATTTAATTACTAATATCATCAAAATATTTTTTAGATAATTAATTTTTGTCTTCACATATCTGCCATTATCAAAGTCTAGTGTTTAAGTGTTTCCTGAAAAATGA